>CAIQIZ010000018.1 GCA_903872035.1 uncultured bacterium
ATTCAAGCCCTGGAACCCTTCTTCATCTTGGAAAATACTCTGTACGATGACGCACCAGAAAACCGGTCAATCGAACCTGAAAAGTGCGGCCTTACATATAAGCAAAAAGAGGCAAACACCTCTTTAAGTCCCAGAGGGCGACCCTACCGGGAGTCGAACCCGGATTACAGCCTTGAGAAGGCCGTGTCCTAACCATTAGACGATAGGGCCAATAATTAATGACCAATGGTTAATGCCAGATGACCAATAACCGGTGATCGATGAAACTATAACCCAAATTTTATTGCTTATCAAGCCACTCCTTCTCCTGTCTCACCAGCAACTGACCGGCACGTTCAGGGTCGGCCATAAGTACCTTGACCACGCGCTCCATTCTCACAGATTGAGAACCTTTGATCAAAATGATATCGCCAGGCTTAATAAGATCAATAACATGCTTGGCGGCTTCGTTGGATGAATCGAAAGCTTCAATGGAGTTGGAAGCTAGTCCATTTGCCACCGCTTCATCGGCCGTAGCTCTGGATCTCTGGCCAACCGTTATGAGCCGCGAGACGATACCAGCGGCAGATTTTCCGATCTTGCGGTGCTCTTCGGCCGAGAATTTACCGAGCTCCATCATATCTCCGAGCATAGCGATCTTCTTTCCAGTCCCGCTCTCCATCCCCTTCAAAGTTGCGAGTGCTGCAACGGCCGCATCGGGAGATGAATTGTAGGTATCATCTATGATCGTCGAACCGTTGATCCCTGGAATAATACTCATCCGTCCTTTTGGTGCTTCAAAGCCAGCTAACTTTCTAATGATGTCCTCGCTCTTCATCCCGCGAGCTCGTCCAACTGCGGCAGCCGCCAACAATGGATACTGATAAGTCTCGCCTATTACACCCAGAACCGCGATCTTATTCGACTGGCCATCAGATTCAATATTGAATGAAAATCCCGTAGTCACACCATTAACATAAGTCACCGTGTAATCAGACCCTTTGACGGTCGCGCTCGTCTTCAATGCATACGTTACGATTCGCGGATTCTTTACCTTGACTCTCTCGGCAATAGTCATAGTCTTCTCATCGTCAGCAAAAAGAACAATGGTCCCGCCAGATTTCACTCCTTCGGCTAAAGACGCCTTCTCGTTGAATACTTCCCCCGGCGATTTGAAGAATTCCACATGCACCGGCAGACTGCTTATCTTGGTGATGACCGCAATATCTGGATGCAACCACTTGACTGTCTTCTTGATATCACCAGGATGGTCGGCTCCGATTTCCAAAATAAGACAATCAGGGTACTCATGTTCGCCAACAATTAAATTTAAACCAGCACGGATATTGGAAAGCCACCCGGATAGATTGTGCCAAGCGTTAGGAACTCCGATGATTGTTAAAGGTAATCCTATCTCACTATTCAAGCTCTTTTCACTCTTCCTCACATATTTACTTTGATCCTTGAGCACGCAGTAAATAGCGTCTTTGGTCGACGTTTTTCCCACGCTTCCAGTCACCGCCACGATAAACGGCTTGTATTTCTTTAGTATGAGCCGCGACTCAATCGTCAATATATAGATGAGGAGCTTCTTTAAGAAGATCATGTTTTAAGGATACCAGCTTCGTGGTCTTTTTGCTATTCGAGAGCAGAAAAATACACGAAGCTACCTATCTGGCGCAATATTGTAATAGCTTATAAGGAACTTTGTCAGCTGGCTGAAAGGATCAGTCAATGTCGCCGAAGCGTACTCCGCCCCTTTTGGATAGACTTGGTAAAGGAATACCAGGAACTTCGGATTGTAAGCTGGAAAATATCCGAAGAATGAGTGCAGATATCGATCCGGATAATATCCTCCATTCACCGGATCCGGGATCTGGGCAGTACCAGTTTTCGCGGCGACGCTGTAGTTCGGCGTGTAGATGTCCGGATGCGCCTTGGCAATGGTCCCATCGACGACTTTGACCAACATAGTAGTCACATCTGCAACTGTCTGTTTGGATAGCACCGGCCCCTTCTTGGGAAAATCGATGATCTTGGTCGTTCCATTGCCGTACTCGATAGACTTTGCCAAGTGCGGTGTAACTACATATCCGCCATTTGCTAGCACCGAAAGAGCTTGGACCATGTTCACAGGCGAAACGGCTATGCCCTGCCCATAAGCGGCCGTAGCGATGTTCACATCACGAGTATTCGAGCTCGGCTTCAGATTGCCCATTATTCCGGTTGCCTCATTCGGCTCATCTATCCCCGTCTTCTGCCCCAAACCGAAGGAAGTGAAGTATTTATACAGAGTCCCCGGTCCAATATCATGTTCAGCCTTCAAAGCGATCGTCGCCGCTCCGATATTCAAAGACTGCGAAAGGATCTGTTGCATAGGGATCACGCCGCGTGCCTGTCCGTCGAAGTTGGAGATCTTCTTGCCATTCAGTGTCATTGTGCCAGTATCATCATATGTCGATCCTGGCTTTTCAACACCTGTCTCTAGAGCAGTCGCCATGGTGAGTGGTTTCATGATAGATCCCATTTCATCTATATGTTCGACTAGAGGATCAGAAAATACACCGACATCCTTCACATTAGCAGTATTATTTGGATCATAAGTTGGCAACGAAGCCATAGCCACGATCTCCCCGGTACTCGGGTCGATGATTATCCCTCCAATCTCGCTAGCATGCCAAATCTTTTCTGTATCATTCAAGATCTTTTCCAGATATTTCTGCGTCGTAGGATCGATGCTGGTTATGACATCTCCTTCAGTCGAATCGTTCGAGCCAAAGACCGTATTCAATCCTCCAAAAAGTTGAGCGAAGATATTAGCTGATGAACTGACACCTGGACGACTGAGCACGCTTTCATAATATTTTTCCAGACCATAACGACCTGTCACCGATGAAGAACTGGCGTTCTCGCCTGTCAAACCTATCACTTGGGCTGCCATGCTTCCTCCGGGATAGGTGCGCCAAGATTCAGGGGAAATATATAGTCCGGGCAATTGGATATTTCGTACAGCCTGGGCTTTATCATCCTGAACCTGATCAGCCACGATCTCATAATGATCGTTCGTCGCCAGTTGCATACTGACTATAGCTTCGGCGATATTATTCGGCGCCTTGTCGGCCACGACTTCGTAGTGTGATTTTGCCTTAGCGGCCTTGGCCATGAAGTCGTTTTGATTGAGTGGCAAATATTGTTTAAGCGCTCCATAGGCCTGACTCGCGTCGGTGAGCAAAGAAGGGTTCATAAAAATCACCGAGCCTCGACCCAAAGTAGCAGCAGCCAAACGCGTCCCATCTTTGGTTTGAAAATATATGGTTCCACGATCGAACGATGCCACGTCTGGCCTTACATACTGTCTCTGAGCTTTCTGCGCATATGAATGGCCCTTGATGATCTCGGTATAATAGAGCGAACCTGCCAAAAAGACCGCTCCGATGATGATCAGAGCAAAGACATATCTTGTTCGCAAACGTTGTTTAGAGTTCATGGCCCCGTGTGGCGACGCTACCCAATGGAGTCGTTCGGGAGATAAATGCGGATACTTGGCCTTGTTTGAAACCGTATGTTTGTAAAGCATCTGGACTGATCTTGCTAGCCATCTCCAAGTATTGTCCATCGAGTTTGTCGACAGAAGCGGTCAAATCCGCCGTCTGCCCTTGGATAGATTCCAAAGCCACAGTCCGAGAAATGACATGGTAGACATTCATGGCATAGAGAAACAGAGTGAATACGCAGATGAATATCAAGGCTGTGTTGATCTGGCGGCTGTACATCTCTACTACCGTGTATGTTTGTGCAATGGCTTTGGTCATATTTTTTCGATTATTCTTAACTTGGCACTCCTCGATCTTGGATTCTCGGCGATCTCCTGCGTACTCGGAGTGATCGGCTTTTTTGTTAATATTTTTGCTCCTTTCGATGCTTGTTGTTTATTAAAATCTTTGACTATGCGATCTTCTAAACTATGAAATGAGATGACTGCCATACGCCCGCGCTGATTCAATCTTTCATATCCCTTGCTCAAACCCTCCTTGAGCGCATTCAACTCGTCGTTCACTGCGATCCTTAATGCTTGAAATGTCTTTGTGGCCGGATTGACTTTTCCTCTCCTGTAAAATGCCGGCACTGACGTCTTCACGATCTCCACAAGTTCAAATGTTGTCTCTATTTTCTTCTTTGCCCTGTATTCGACTATGCCTTTGGCAATGCGCCTAGCGAATCTCTCCTCACCGTATCCGAAAATGACATCTGCTATAACATCCTCTTCCCATCCATTGACGATCTCCTTTGCAGTGAACGCATACTTGCTCGGTTCCCCTAGCGTCATAAGCAGCGGTTCGTCTTTCTGAAATGTGAATCCCCTTCCAGAATTATCTAATTCGTCAGAAGAAATTCCCAAATCTAGAAGAATCATGTCTACCCCTTTGATTCCGTGCTGATCGAGAATTTGATCAAGGTTCCGGAAGCTTTCAACTTCGAGGATTAATTTTCCTTGTTCCTGCTTGCTCCCGTCTCCTCGCTCCTTAAGTGTTTCCCGCGCCCTCTCTATGGCCTGCGAATCCCTGTCGAGCCCGATAACATTCAAAGTCGTTCGCGTCTCAGCTTCGAATGCCCTCTTTAACGCCAAAGCATGTCCTGCCCCACCAAGAGTTCCGTCCAAGTACCATTTGTTTGATTCGGAGCGAGAACCTTTGTCGGTGACGGCGCTGTGGGCCAGCGAGGAACCGACAAAGGTTCTCGCTCCCATCAATGCTTCAACTACTTCATGTAAAAGAACTGGTACGTGGATGCTATTTCCCGAACCAATGCTAGTTTCCGTGACCTGTCGCTCGCCGGTATCTGCCATACGCTTAGATCATCCCAGCCTGACCCAATTTCTCAGCCAGAGAGTCGGCTTTCCCTTCGACGTTCTTCTGGTAAGAATCCCAAGCCTCTTCATCCCAGAGCTCTGCCCTATCACGAACACCGACAAAGACGACTTTCGACTTCAAGTGCCCGCGCTCGCGCAAATGTTCCGGTAGAAGCATGCGGCCGACTGCATCAACCTCGACTTCAACAGCGCCTCCGAGGAGATATCTGTTGAAGCCGCGATTGTCCGCCTGCAGCATCGAGCTTTCATTCACTGACAAACGCTCGGAGATCTTCTCCCACTGCTTCACCGTAAAGATGAAGAGGCAGGAATCGAGTCCGGGCGTAATAACCACCTTTTTGCCCATCTCCTGTCTGAATTTGGCAGGAAGGGAGAGGCGGTTCTTGTCATCGATAGTGTGTGTGAATTGTCCTATTAACATAGAACTTGCCCGATTTACACATATGCCCGCGGGAATGATGGAGAGGTCCTTCTTCAATATTTAAAATAATGAGAAATATTTTCCTTACCACTTCTTCCCACTTGGTGGTTATTTTACTCCACTTCCTCGGTAATACACAAGTGCCAATTCAGTGGATAAGATGTGGATAGTAAAAATGTGGAGGTCAGACCTATCCGACCAGATATAGGTCTGACCTAAATCTTCATAGTTTATTGAGACTTTTTTTATCCATTTTTGAATTATTTTTGAGAGTTTCTTCATCTCCATCGTGTATGATTGAAAGCATATGATTCCAGATATCTATTATCACGTCTATAATCGAGGCGCGCATAAAGCCGACATATTTCTCGACGGTTCTGATTACGTTCGCATGCTCAAGCTGCTATACATCGCCAATAATGATGCGCCTTTTATCATGGAGCAACTTCCTGATAATATATTTGGGGTAAAAAGAAATAGGATTCTCGTTGATATAGTCGCATACTGCTTGATGCCAAATCATATTCATATAGTGCTCAAGAAACGGTTACAGATTGAATCTTCTGCTGTCGATTCAATTGCACGTTTTATTCACAAACTAGCCACTGGATATACTGTATATTTTAATAATAAATACGGACATTCTGGCACCATTTGGCAGGGCTCATATAAAGAAAAGATTGTTTATGATGGGCTATATATCCAAACATTGATCAAATACGTGCATTTAAACCCTCGTAGTTTAATAAATCCAGATATGTCAAAACCATCATGCGATAAGAACGATGCGGAAACCAATGAATTCGTAATGAAATACGAATATTCCAGTATCAAAGACTACAATGGGATCATTCGCCCTCAAAGATCTATACTGAACGTCTCAGAATTGCTTCCTTTTCAAGTAGGTTAAACCAAAATCATGCATTATAGGTCTGACCTCTAAGATCTCTCTTTCATCAGCGGAAACATCGAAGTCTCCCGCATCGGCTTATTAGCCATGATGGCAAATAGACGTTCGCCAAAACCGTATCCGCAAGTCGGCGGCATGCCATGTTCTAGCATCTCCACGAATTCCCAATCAGGCATCATAGCTTCGGTGTCTCCGGATTCAAGCAGCTTCTTTTGTGCCTCAAAACGACCTCGTTGATCGATCGGATCATTGAGTTCTGAGTAACCACGACCGACTTCACTGCCAGCGATAATGGGTTGGAACATCTGAACGATGGAATCATCTCCTTTTACGCTCTTCGCCAAAGGCGCCACCAGGATCGGATGATTGATCAGGAAGGCTGGACCGGTGATGTTCTTGCGACAATGCTTCCAGAGCGTGTCTACCAACCTTTCCCTGTTCGTACCATCATAACTGATCTTCAGATGTTCGATCTTCTTCTTTATCTCTTCGTCTTTGGCAGTACGGATATCGATCCCTGTCTGCTTCTTGATCTCTTCGGAATAATCGATCTTCTTCCATTCGTCGGCTAAGTCAAAAGTGTGGTCCTTGTAGGTGAACTTGGTCATACCAAAGACTTCCGTGGCCAGACGACGATACATCTTGACTACTAGGTCCATCCCGTCTCTATAATCGGCATAACCCCAATAGAATTCTAAATTGGTGAATTCTTGCAAATGCTCCGGACTAGAACCTTCATTGCGGTATACCCTACCGATCTCAAATGTCTTTGGGAATCCCGCCGCCATGAGCCTTTTCTGCCATAGTTCCCCAACCGAAATGCGTAAGTAAACATCCATGTCATAATCTTCGTGATGCGTTTTGAAAGGAGTAGCCTCGGCACCTCCCGTCGTCGTCTCCAATGTCGGCGTCTCAACTTCAAGGAACCCCTCTTCTTTCATGATCGTCCGGGTCACTTCCCAGAATTTGGCTTTTTTATAGAATAGTTCTCGTGCCTCCGGATCCATGATGAAATCCAGGTACCTCTTTCGCAATTTTTCATCTGGATCGGTCAATCCATGCCATTTTTCCGGCAAAGGTAAGAGTGATTTCGAAGCCATAGTCCAAGACTTGACTAGGATGCTCTGCTCACCGCGCTGAGTGGTGAAGAATATTCCGCTGACACTGATGATGTCACCGATATCGACGGCTTCAGCCAATAATTTGAATGATTTTTCGTCGAGCGTATCTTTTTTTATAACAGCTTGAAAAGTTGCCGTTCCATCATCAAGTACCAGGAATAAGATTGCCCCTTGACCACGTATGGCCAAGATACGCCCAGTCAACGAGACTGGTTTTCCGGCCTTATCGCCACCTTTGCCTTCCTCGAATTCAGCGAATTTGGCACGAGCTTCCTTCAATGAAAAATCGCGCGGAACCTTGGCTGGGTATGTCTCCATACCGGCTTTACGCAGCAATTCTAATTTATTCAAACGTGTTGCTCTTAATTCTTCAAGCGAAGCCATGAATGGCAGACATTATGCGACTATTTGATAATGACCACAGTATACACCACTTTGCCTTTAGGAGTCTGCACTGTGACTTTATCGCCCATTTTGTGTCCGAGCAGCGTGGAGCCAAGCGGTGAGATATTGGAGATCTTTCCGTGCGTCATGTCTGTTTCCTCCGAACCGACGATGGTGTAAAGGTAAGATTTGTTGTCATTCTCTTTTTGCAAACGGAATGTCGAACCGATTGTGATGATCTCCGTGCTACCTTTTCCAGCAATGACCGCATTTTTCAAAAGCTGCTCCAGCCTGCCGATACGATCCTCGACTTCGGCTTGTTCCTCGCGAGCTTGGTGGTATTCAGCATTTTCAGTTAGATCTCCGAGTTTTTTGGCATATTCCAAATGCTCTGCGACTTCTTTGCGGCGCTCTATCTTCAGGAACTCCAGTTCCTTCTGTAACTCCGCGAACTTTTCGTTTGTTAGATATTGGGAAGTAGTAGGCATATTGATGAAAAAAGGCTTAGATTGCTAAGGTGATGACGTGCACTACTATAACAAAAGTAATGATAAATGTCTATGACTAGGTAATGATTAATTAATAATACCTAATGTCCAATCATCCATTAATCATTAAACATTAACTATTGGTCATTCACTTGAAATACTCCGGCGTATTCACACTCATCCAATCCAGCTGCTGTCTCATAGCGGCCGCGGCACCTATCAAGTTATGGACTGAACCTTTCTCCAGCATCACGGCGAAAGCATACTTCGGGTTGTCATAGGGCCAGAAACCGGTGATCCAGGAGTTGACTCTATCCTTGGAAACGCCGAGCTCGGCTGTGCCGGACTTCCCTGCGACTTTCACATATGGAACGTTCAAAGCTACGCTGGTCCCTATCTGCGTACCAAGACGCATGCCTTCATGGACGACGTCAAAATATTTCTTTGGCACATTGACGACGGATTCGATATGAGGCGGCTGTCCTTTGATCAAGCTCGGAGTGAGAACGGTGCCCTCATTGGCAATAGTCGCTGCACCACGAACGATCTGCAGAGGTGTCACTTGGAAACCATACTGACCGATGGATGTGTGATATGTATCCCCTAGGAACCACGCCTCTCCGAAAGTCTTCATCTTCCATTCTGGAGTAGGAATAGTACCGGCTCTACTCATTAGGAGAGACTCGCTACCATCCATGGTAGTCGTACCAAAACCGAACATGCGTAGATACTTGTCGATGTTGGCGATCCCTAGACCTTTTTGATTCTTGTAACCACCACCGACAGTGTAGAAATAGGCATCGGATGACATAGCGATAGCGTGGCGCAAATCGAGCGCCCCCAAATCCTTCCAGTCCTTGAAGAGTGTGGTCTTGGTCGGATCATAGGGATTGGGAATGGAAATGGAACCAGTGGTCACGATGATCGTGCTCGGATCTATGACCCCTTCATTCTGGACGGCGATAGCCAGATAAGGCTTGATGATGGAACCTGGCGTGTAGAGACCGTCGACCGCCCGATCAAGGAATGGCAAACCGGGATCGGAAAGAGCGGATCTGATAGCGGACTGGTTGGTTCTGTCAGACATGACCTGCGAATCGTATTCGGGGTAACTGGTCAGAGCTAGAAGTTCGCCAGTATGAACATCCATGATGACTCCAGCTCCCCCAGAAAATCCAACACGTGTGGCGATATCCCTGATATTGTTATATAGGGCTGATTGGACGCGACTGTCTATGGAAAGATCGATATTCTCTCCTTGAACCGCCGGTTTTACCACGTTTTCGGAGACGATCTTCCCGGCTGCGTCGACTTCGACCAGTCTCGATCCGGCTGTACCCTGCAGAGCTTCGTTGAAATCCTTTTCCGCTCCGGCTATTCCTTCAAAATCCTCCTGGTAATAAAAACCGTTCTTATCTTTAGAAGGATATTTAACGTAACCTAGCACATGAGCTAGACCGCTTGAAGTCGCGTATTCGCGACTCGCCACCATTTCTCCAACATTTAGAAGTTCACTTGAACTACTGGCATTCGTCCCTGGATTATTATCATTCGACACTGCTGGCGCATTCCATGCTAGGAGGAGCCCATTACGATCATAGATCACTCCACGGCCAGCGAAGAGGGGAACTGGACGCAATAGGTTATTCTCGCTCTTGACGCGAAAATCTCCACCATTGACGATCTGCATCTGCACCGCCTGAACGATGAAGATCACCGTGATGATGAGAAAGATGCCGATTATCGAATACAACGTCGCTCGGGAGATCGGCTTTTCCAAGCGTCCCTCGAATTGCGCCGTATCAAAGCATGGCAAATTACGAGAATCGATGAGGATCTCATCAGGATTGATCTCGTGGTTCTTCCACTTTTTATCTTTTCTAGCGCGTAAAAGTCGCTTCCAGGATATAGGCATCCGTGCATTGTATCTTCAAGTGAGGAATTATGGAAGCAAGTCATTCAACTCTGAGAGTCAGGGACTCGATGAGCTTGCAAATAATAAACACCTGTGTTATTACTGGTAATAGATTTCGCTGTTCGTATAGGGTTAACATAGAGGCTTTGTTCGTAATGCAGTTCGAACAGCGGAGCGAATAGTTGGCTGCATTACCCTTCTGAGCGCTTGGGTGAACGCGTTTAAGCCTTGTCACCATGAGGGTCGAGTCAGTACTCGGCCCTTTTTTCTTCCTCAAATCTATCTCCTAACGATCTTTTTTGACCAAGCAACCAGAATCAAACCAGTAACTGATACAATAATTCCTAAATATCCCCTATAACCAATTTCTGGAATCATCCCAAACAACGAATCGTATGCGATACCGGCTATGAATATTTCCACATAATACGGGAAAGACCAACAACCGATGAGTCCCAGTGGCAAAGCGATGAACCACCAGCCTTGGATCACTGCGAATGCGATGACAACATCGACGATTATGCGGATTATAAATATGTTTTTCATCAGATCAATCTCATTCTCAGATCGACCAAAACCCAACGGAGCTCGAAAAGATTGACCGGCGGCGCGAAGAGGATAGTCTGGAATGTCTGCGCCGGATCAGCCAACACAGAAGTTACTACACCGAATGGCTTGGCATTCAAGGACGGTATGGTCACAAAATCACCTTGTGAGACTTTGATGTCTCGTGGCAATTCGGCTGAATATTGTCCACCGCCACGACCAACTGCAGTGGCTGATGAGTGACTAGGACCGATCAAGACTGAATATGTTTCCCTAGGCGAAGAAAAAAGGTGCACCGTCGAGGTCTGACCCAATACCTGCGAGATCCGGCCAATAGGCACATCTCCGACAGCGTAGACATTATTTCCGACAGAAAATCCGGCGTCGTTGCCAGCGTCGATAATGAGTTCGTCATAGGCGGCCGATGGCGGATGTTTCAATACCGCTGCCAAGATATATGGCGTCGTCGAGGCCCGTCCCATCAAGGATTTCAGTTCCAAATTTTCCGTCTCGACCGATTTGATAGTATCCAAACGCACTTTCGCATCATCAAGCTCTCTTTGTAGATATTGATTCTCCGCTAACAAACCCTCCGGCGTACGCATTGAGCCAAGCTGTAAAGCTAGCTGCGCTCTCCAGAAAGGCCTGACCAAGGTCGTCATGACTGCTGGGAAGAATGATGGCCGAAAGAATTGGGTGGCCCCTCCCAGCAAAAGAACGACGATAGTAATACCCACGACCACCCTTGCAGGTAAACTAACACGGCTTTTATGAACTTGAAGGTAAGTCATCACTATTTGCTTGACGGCAGATCATCCTCGCTCTGCAAAAGAACGCTCTTATACTTTTCTATATCTTCAAGAATGATGCCAGCTCCGCGAGCGATGGCGGTGATAGGGTCTTCGGCAACCGTAACTGGAAGCTGTAGGACTTCTGAGAGAAGATCCCTCAAACCTTTTATGAGCGCTCCGCCACCTACCAGATATATGCCACGCTTCATGATATCGGCCATGATCTCTGGTGGTGTCATTTCCAAAACCTCTCGCGTTGTCGCCACCAAGACTTCTATAGACTGTCCCATGGCTTCTCGAATATCAGAGTCAGTGATGACCACTTCGCGAGGAAGACCAGTGATAAGATCTCGACCACGGATAACTGTCTCCAAAGGTTCGGCTGGCACTACTGCTCCAACAGCGATCTTCACCTGTTCAGCTGTCGTCTCGCCTATCAAAATCTTAAATTCGTTGCGAATGTATGAAATGATGTCCTGATTGAATTTATCTCCAGCGATCTTCAAGCTCTTTGAGCGGACGATCCCACCTAAAGAAATAATGGCAATGTCTGTAGTACCTCCACCGATATCGATGACCATGCTTCCAACTGGGTCGAATATCGGCAAACGAATTCCTATAGCACCAGCGATGGGTTGTTCGACTATATAAACTTCCCGCGCCCCGGCATTTTTTGTGGCATCGCGCACAGCCCTAACCTCCACATTTGTCACACCAGACGGAACACCGACGACCACTCGTGGACCGAGAAATCTTTTCGGCATATATTCATTGGCACGCCGCATCAGATATGAGAGCATCTCTTCCGTCACTTCAAAATCGGAAATTACCCCGTCAACTAAAGGCCTTACAGCCGTTATATGCGTCGGCGTCCTGCCAAGCATATCCTTAGCAGCCGTGCCAACAGCTACGACTTGGCCTGTCTTTTGATTTACGGCGACAACCGATGGCTCAGTAACGACTATACCCTTACCTCGCACGTATACGAGGGTGTTGGCAGTACCAAGGTCTATGCCGATTTCATTAGAAAATCGATTGAAAAGTTTGTCTTTAGCTTCCTTGAACATTGGTTGTACCTTAACATATGGGGGATTAGAGATTCAAGGACGCATAGAAAGAATATACCGTCTTGCCGCTGGCCCACAGCGCTCAAACCGATATATTCTTTCTATGCGTCAATCAAAATTTCTATTTCGCCACCGCCACTGCTTCTTCGAAGGCGATCGAAAGCAGCTTGGAGGCGCCGTCAGAGCCCATGGTCACGCCATACAAGACGCCGGCACGAGACATGGTCTCGCGGTTATGGGTGATGAGAATGAGTTGTGAGCGCTTGGAAAGATTTTCGATCATATCGCCATACTTCTTAGAATTGGCTTCGTCCAATGCCGCATCTGTTTCATCGAGAATGATGAATGGCGGCGGATTGACTTGAGAGACAGCAAATAGAAGCGCTATTGAAGTAAGGGCACGTTCGCCGCCGGAAAGCATCATGAGCCCTTTGACTTTCTTACGCGGCAAACTGATGTTGACATCGAGACCTTCTGGACCTTCTTCGACATTAGCAAATCCGAACCCAGAGTCGCTGAAATCTTCTCCGTCGCGTCGCTGGCCCACAGCGCCCGCGCCAGAGAAGATCTCATCGCCTCCAGAAAGTGCTTCGCTTAATTCTTCCCCGTCGCTCTTTTTTCTTCGCTTTGCTTCTCGGACCACTGTAAGTTCCGCTTTTCCGCCCCCAAACATCAGGGTAAAGAATTTTTGGAATTCGGTGTTAATTTTCAATATTCCGCTCTTGAATTCAAAATCAATTCGCTGATCCAACTCGGCGATCAGTTTGATGAGTTCGGCTTTGGCTTTTTCCAGATCCTCGAGCTCTTTCATGAGGAAGCTGTCGCGCTCCTCCGTTTCTTTGTATTCCTTCAAGACCTCTGCCCCACCGCTACCACCGGCATCTTCTAGGCGAATCTTATTCTTCTCTATTTTTCTTCTGCGTTCTTCTTGGGCTGAACGTGAAGCAACGGCGCCGTCAGATCGCACTCCGGTTTGCCGCTGGCCCACAGCGCTCAAACCAGAGTGCGATTCTCCGGCGCCTGTGACTTCGTTGTACTCCACCGCCTCTCTTCCTACGATTATTCCAGCCTCCCCAAGGTCATGTTTGAAGTTCTCCTCTTCATGAGCAAGCATATTCATGGCCGTCGTCAGATTGGCAACCACGTTCCGGATCTCATTCTGCCTAGCAATGATCTTGAAGACATCCTTTTCCGCTTCGCGGTTGGTGTCCTTCTCCTTCTCTATGGTCGACTTCAATTCCTCATATTCGCGGACGTATTTCAATTCATTTTCCACAGCACTCTTAAGTTTACTCTCGAATTCCGATCGCTCGCGTGAAAGAACCTCGATTTCCTTTTCCGCTTCGCTAATCAATGCCGAATCACTCACCGCTTTGTGGCGAGCAATAAATCCTCGTAAAGCTCCGACAACTTCACTGAAAAGCTTTCTGACATCTTCTATCGTCCGCATCCCTTCTATAGATTGCACTACTTCCTCGACATCTTTCAAACGGACCATCTTCAATTCTTCATTTTTTATCCTAGCCTCTTCCTTCATAATGGCACGCCTATCAGCATTGATCTCGCCTTCAAGCCTTCCTAACTCGCGAGTAATAGAATCCTTCTCGCTCCGGCATTGCTTCAATCTCTCTTCAAGGGAAATGACCTTGTCACTCTTTGTGTCTTTATTCTTGGAATCAGTCAGGATCTTCTTTGCCTGTTCCAATTGATGATCAAGCTCGGCTAATTCCTTTTTGGGCCCAGCAATCTCGGCTGACAGGCGCTGCTTTTCAGTCTGAATGTAAAACTCCTCAATGGCAAAATATTCTTTGTATAAAAGAATCAATTCTTTTCGGAGCTCTTCGGCCTTCTCAACTTTTTCAACTTGTTTTTTCAGGAAGCGAATATGTGGCGCGATCTCACGTCGGAGCGATTCTACCTGCTTCATATTCTCGTCGGTCCGCTCTAATTTCCGCAAGCTTTCCAATTTCTTCCATTGATAGATCTTCAAACCGAGCGCATCTTCTATCATTTCCCTTCTTTCGCGAATAGAAGCCGAAAGAATGCGATCAGCTTCTCCTTGTGAAATGATATGATGCCCAGTTGCGCCGATATGTGCGCTAGCCAAAAGCTCCACGATGTCTTTCAAGCGGACTTGGCTACCATTCAATAAGTACTCATTGGAATTGTCGCGATGTACGACGCGCTCCAGAGAGACCTCGTCGAAATCGATCGACGGGAACAATTTTTGGGAATTATCAAAAACAACTTTAACGCTAGCTCGATTGGCTCTGCCAGCTGACGAGGCAGATTCGCCGCCGCCATTCCAGATCATATCTTCACCTCTTTTACCGCGTAATGATTTGATTGATTGTTCGCCGAGCACAAAACGAAATGCTTCAGCTGTGTTGGACTTTCCTGAGCCATTGGGTCCAACAACGCCGGTTATAGCGCTGGTGAATTGTAGGCTGGCTTTCTTGGCAAATGATTTGAAGCCGGATAATTCCAGAGATTTGAGATACATGTTGAGGGAGGTGTGGGCACCTATGGAGAGGTGGCACCTCCATATTGTAACAAAAAGTGGTGCAGCCTGCTTAGACTGCACCACCCGCGTGACCAGCGCATGTCGGACCAAATCAATGTTCTGTCGGACTCACAATCAAGCAGTCACCAAAGACAAGAGTTTAAGCCAGGCTTTTTCAACCTTGGCGGCTTTTGCATCTTCCGCCGCCTTGATCGCCTTCATCCTGTCCAATTTGAGCCCACGACATATAGCCATGTGCTTTGCGTGATTTGTGATCCGGATCCTCCTGTAGCAGTGCCCGCAGGTTTCCATGAGTCTGGCGACCTCCGTTTTGGTCAATTGTATCTCGAAAGCTTTCTCAGCTTCAGGACAATACCCATTCTCATAAGACTGCCAGGCTCGTTCGATACGAGCACGGGCACGCCTCGACAAGGCCATGTTTCTTCCATAAATTCTTTTCATATCAAAAAAATCAGGTTCAAACCTAACTATACACTACCACTTCTTTATCTCCAACGCCTTCTCGGCAGCTTTTTGTTCAGCCTCTTGCTTGGAAGCGCCAGTGCCGGTGGCAACTTGCACGTCGCCAAGGAAAACGGCCAGAGTGAACTGCTTGTTGTGATCTGGTCCGATCTCCTTCAGAGTCTTGTAGCTCGGCGTCTGACCGACTTTCTCTTGGGCTCTTTCCTGGAATCGGCTCTTGGAGTCCAACCAGCTCTTATTTTTGACGATCTCTTCTATGTCGATGACATTCAGGATATGATCGGAAATGAATTTAGCCGCAGCATCGTAACCCTGATCGAGATAAACAGCGCCTATGACAGCCTCAACGGCATTGGCCAAGATGATAGATCGCGCTCGGCCGGTATCCTTGGCTTCGCCGCGCGACATTAGCATGTATTCATTAAGGCCCATATGTTCGGCGACTTTGGTCAAACTAACGGTATTCACGATAGCTGAACGGAAGGCCGTCAATTCCCCTTCGGCTTTCTTGGGATATTTATTAAAAAGGAAGCTGGTCACGATCAATTCCAGAACCGCGTCTCCGAGAAATTCCAAACGCTCATTATGCTCCAGCCCAGAACCTCGGTTCTCGTTCAAATAAGACCGGTGCGTGCAGGCGGTCGTGAGAAGATTGATGTCGGTAAAATTTACACCGATATGCTTTGCGAATGTTTCAATATTTGATTTCATATTTTCTTAGCTCTCTTGCGATAGCATCGTAACCGCCTTGGTAACGATCGGTAGTATATCATTGTAGAAATTGAGCTCCAAAATGTCAGCCAACTTGAACCACTTGGCGTCATCGAGACCAGGCTTCTTGGCCAACTGAAGATCACCGAATGGTGCCTCGGCCAAATAGTAGTGAACCTGCTTCCTGATCTTCCCTATCTCCGGATCATTGGCGATGTATTCATTGGTGCCGAGATCTGATTTGATCGTGACTTCGAGGCCAATCTCTTCTTTGACTTTGTTTATCGTACCAGTGTTCGGTTCTATTCCCTCTGGGATCTTGCCTTTGGAAAGCGTCCAATGCCCGAATATATCATGCACAAAGGCAAGGTACATGACATCTTCATGCTTGGAATAGACGACTGCACCACCCAGATGCTGGATCGGCATCTCGTCATAAGGGACTTCGGCCGGCTTCTTCTTTTTGGCGGGAGCGGTATCTTTGCCAGGTTCTCCCAGCTCCTTGTAGACAGCGCCCAATACCCCATTAACAAAACGGCCGGAGGTTTCACCACCGAACGTCTTGGCTAACTCGATAGCTTCATTGATGGCTACTTTGGCCGGCACTTCGGACCTGTCGGAGAAAAGCAGTTCGTAGAGCCCGATACGGAGGACATTTCGGTCGACCGGCGAGATCTTGTCGATCGGCCAGTCGGGTGCGGCTTTCTCTATGATCTGATTGAGGTCCTCTTTTTTGGCCAAGATCCCTTTCATCAATTCTTCGATGAACGAAACATCGCTCATGCCTGGAGCAAATTCTTTGACATTGCGGGCGATGATATCTTTTACCGTCGCATCATTGCGGCCATGGCAATCCCATTCGAAGAGAGATTGCAAAACGACTGATCTAGAGAGGTGTCGGTTGGCCATTTTAGTTAAAGAACATGGTGTTAATAATGAACACAGAATCTTGATTCAAGATTCATGATTCAAGATCTAAGAACAATCACGATGATGTTATTCTCAAATCTCGATTCTTGAACCGTAAACCGTTACCCTATGTTTACCTTGCAGCCGCTTTGGCCTTGGCCGCTTTTCGTGTAGCTTTGGCAGCCAAATCCAGAACTTTTCGTCCATTGTATGAACCACAGTTCATGCAAATGCGATGGCTCTGATGCAGAGCTCCGCAAGTGACGCACTTGGAAAAACGCATCGCTGTCAAAGCGTGATGCGATCTCCTGTTGTCCCGATGGGACCTTGTTCCGCGCATTCGATTTACCATGTCGCTAGTATTGCACAATCTTTTGAGTTGTGCAATATCTGATTTTCTGTTATAAATTACACGCTTGCGTAACTGCTTGCGCCCATAGCTCAGTCTGGTAGAGCACTCGCCTCTTAAGCGATTGGTCGTTGGTTCGAATCCAACTGGGCGCACCCGAACGGTTCTAAAAAATAAATAAAAACGCCACACAAGACGTATCCTGTGTGGTTCGATAAATAAGGCTGAAGATCTTGGCCTACTAGGCAAGGCCGAGTCTCGATCTGATCGTCATCGATGGAAGGCTCGGCGGCTTCGGAGTCGGCAGTGCACCGCTGTGTCGCGCGTTATAGCTGGCGAGCGGATTTTGCTTCTCGATATATTGAGCGTCGCCAAGGCATTTGACTTCCATCGTTTCCGCCTCCGTGCTCAAACGGGCGGTGATGGACAATCCGATCGGATCGAACGCGACCAATTCGAAGGCCGTGCTGAGCGAACTGCAAATGCTTTTTTGGATCCCGCGATTCCTGGTCAATTCCGCATAGGCCATTGCCAAGCGTTTACATATCGGCGTCGAGCCCTGCTCACTGGAAGTAAGAACTCCAACATTCGCAATCGACAATTTGAAGCCAGGGCCGATGTTTTGTGTGAGTGGCGGAAGAACCGCCGGCAGAGTTGATGTTTGAGGTTCAGTTAGTCTAGTTAATCTCTTTGCCATAATTTATTTAGTTGTTTAACCGTCCGCCCAATACATTACATCAAGACTGAGATAGGTGTCAACTCTCCATATTTGCCCACTTGTGTATATCCTTACGAGACCGTACAATTTGCCTGAGCGCCGGGGTGGCGAAATTGGTAGACGCGCTAGCCTTAGGAGCTAGTGGAGCAATCTATGGAGGTTCGAGTCCTCTCCCCGGCACAATGATCCACGAGAAAGCCTGAATGGCTTTCGAGTGGAGTATCATTGTGACTGGGGAAGGACGAGAAAGCCGGAACGAGCGAGTCCAGCAGGACGAGCCGTGAGGCGGGGTCGCGACCGAGCGAGACTGGTCTCGCGAGAGTCGTGACCGAGTCCTCTCCCCGGCACAATGATCCACGAGAAAGCCTGAATGGCTTTCGAGTGGAGCATCACTGTGACTGGGGAAGGACGAGAAAGCCGGAACGAGCGAGTCCAGTAGGACGAGCCGTGAGGCGGGGTCGCGACCGAGTCCTCTCCCCGGCACAATGATCCATGAGGACGCCTAAATGGCGTCCGAATGCATAAGGATTGACAATCTTAGCAATTCGTGCTAGCCTTATTTCTGGAACCAGATACTCGACTATTGTGTCTACGCCAAAAGCGTTTACGCGACAGAAGAGCATTTGAAATAGCCAGAGCTTCGCTCTGCGCACGGTAATCACACCAGGCATCGATCGATGTCGTTCCAAACAACACGGAAAACAAACGGAAAAATGAAAGAATAAGAGAATGAACACACAAGAAGCAGTAGTTGGAACAACAGTAGTCCCCGAGCCCGTTGCAACCGCAACAGCTCCGGACCAAAGCACGGCCACCGCAGTGGCCACCTCGACTTCCACCTCAACCCAGCCGGAAAAGCCCAGGGTGGAGGTCGTGGAAGAGTTCATCCGCCCCAAAAACATGACGGATGAGGCGCACAACTGGATGGTGAACCCGAACAGTATCGAGCTCGCCGGCGATGCACCCTACCGTTTCCTCGGATGGGATATTGTCGCGAGACTGAAGCTGATCAAGAAGTCTCCCCTCGCAATCGAGGATGTTAAATGTCTGGTAATGCCAGACGGGGACCAGGTGAAGTGCGACAGCACCAAGGGAATCTTCCAGCCGGTCAAATACTGGCCGCATGTCTCCCCGGAAACGGAGGCTGCCCTGAAGTCGGGCGCGACGATCGGGCAGATAACGCTGCCTGAGTACAATGGCGCATTCTTCGTTGATCACAACAAGCAGGAAGTCTTCGCTGTCTCCGGATGCAAGTTCGGCAAGTTCGGTAAGGACTTCTGCTACGGCAGTTGGCTTTACAAAGCTGCCGTAAAGCGGGCGCTTTCGCGCGTCATCGCACGTGGCGAGTCCTGGAACGAAACGCCAGAACGTGATCGGGTTCTTTGGGGCTTGGATTATCAAACGCAGTTGGATTTCCTCTCCCAAAGGAAGCAGGAGCGCCTAGTCCGCAAGGAACGGGAAGCGGCGCTCGACGAGCGCTTCGGCCTCAAGCCTCGTGGTGACCGCCGGAATGGTGGCCGCGACAGCGAACACGAGAACGGGCGTTACCGTGGCCAGCATAACAGCCGCTCCCAAGAGAAACGCAAGGTCTTCGCTGACCTATAAGCAAAGCAGCGAAACGGCTTTAAGCCGAATCAATCACCCCATCAGCAATGATGGGGTTGACTTTTTATACAGAATGATATATAATACGTGATAGTCCGTTTTACGAATGAAATATAGTTGAAAACAAGGGCCGCAAGCGATTGCGGCCACAACCAAAGAAAGAGCTAGAAAATGAATGCATTAGTGTTGAAAGGTTTGAAACAGTTAGGCGATTGGTCCGTAGGATGGGATCCTACGCCTGAGGCAACGGGCTACGGGCGTCGATATTTCGACTCCCAAGGCAACGACTTCGGGCCGGCCAAGTTCGGCCCGGATACGAATCTAAACATGGCGGCCCTCAAGGGAAACCCAGGCGAGTATTTCATGCTCGTCGTCCCGATGAAGGACGCTGAGCAGGGCAAACCGTCAGCTGCGAAGCTGACGGTAACACCGGAGAAAATCGCAACCTTCGAAATCTTGAGCGAGGCCGAAGCGGCCGAACTCAAGATGGCGGATGAAGCTCCCGCGAGCCCGCCGCCAACGAATCAACCGGCACCGACCGTGCCTCCCGCGACTCAGCCTCCGACGACGTCACCCGCTAATACGGGAACGCCGACAGTGGTAAATCAACCGCAACCGACCAATCAGGGTCCCGCGGCTCCTACTGCGACACAGCCTCCGACGACGCAGCCCAATGTGGGAACTACGGCGCCGGCACCTACGAATCCGCCTCAGGCACAAACTCCTCCGGCACCAGCCACTCCCCCATTAGGAAGTGACTTGAATGCTTTCATGCGAAAGTTGCATGACATGCACCTGACGATGGGCGACGGGCTCGGCGTAGTGGCAACTGTTGCCAATAACGTCGGGGCACAGGTCGTTACTGGCCTGAACACCTTGAACACGAGCATGACCACCGGTCATGCCCAAATTCTCGACGCGATCAGGCAAATCAGGCCGTCGGCTCCTACTCAGGGAACACCGGCACCGACCGTGCCTCCCGCGACTCAGCCTCCGACCGCGCCGCCAATCAATCAGCCTCCGACCAATCAGGGACAGCCTACGGGAAATCAACCGCCGGCCGACCGGAAGGGTTGGGTGTACTGGATTGTAATTGGTGTACTAGCGGCGTTAGCACTGGCAGCACTTGCATTTTGGGGGTATCCATACCTCTCGAAGCACCTGCCGCATACGGCACCAGATATTACGGCCAACACAACAAATGGTTCGACTGGGAATGCTCTTCCCATCCCGAGTGGGTTCAGTCCGGTAATATCGAACAACAGTAATTGTAATATTCAGGTGGTTAGCTGCTCAGGCGGCACACCACCGAATATTACGATCACGCCGGTATTGCCGATGAATCCGCCACCTTCAACGGTCGTGACGACTCCGGCACCGAACGTGTACGTGAACATAACGAACACGTATATGTACCCGACACTTCCGACGATGCAACCGCAAGCATCGGAAGCGCCTGCAGCACAACAAGCACCTACAGCACAAGCACCGACGCCGCCAGCGCCAACACAAGCACAAACCACTTCGAACTGGGCACCGCAGTCATCTGCAGAGCAAGTTCCGTGGCTTGAGAACCTTCCAGCATCTCAGGGCGAACTGGTAGTCAATGGACCTCGCCCTGAAGCCAATGGCGACTGGTGCAGCGGCTACTATATCGGATCAAGCGGAAGGTGGTACTGGACGGACACTCAAGGTGTCTTCCATCCCTTCCGAACCAATCATCGCCGCGAAGAGCTCGGCTACGGACAGTGCCGACAGCCTGAGGTACGGAGAGTGGAAACACGGACGAAGCAGGTAAATCTGATCGTCTGGAAAAGCAGGACTGAGGTGAGGAGAGAATCTCCGCCTCAACCTTGTCCTCCTCCCCGCTGCGCACCCTACGGCTACAGACCGTAATGAACATTGGACAGTTTCACAGGTTCCCAGCAACGCGTTGTTGCTGGGGCCTTTTCTTATACATAAGTGCTGCAAATGCTAGAAAATTGGCCGTATAGTCACATTTGACAACCTATTGACTTTTGTTCCCTAATGTGCTAAACTTTACTCAGAACGTGATTCTTCGTTAAGAGTGCACGTTGTCAATTTCATAATAAGAAACAATAAAACCAGGGCTTCCCTACCGGGCGGTCCTACAAAATGAAGGAAACAGCATGAGAGCAAGTGATCAGATAAAGTCGGCCATTACGGATATTCTAAGAATCCCCGTTTGGCTGGTAACCAAAATTTGGATGTTACCAGGGTCGTTGCTAAGCCAAGTTGGCCTAGCACAAAACCGGATTACCGGAACGATCGGGTTCACCTATACTGTCATGATCGCTGGAGGGACCTTCCTCCTCGTCACTGGCAATATGGAAACCGGGTTCGCAGGTGTCATCCTAGCATCCTTAGCCGTCATCGGCATCACCAAAGGGCTAAAAACCTTTGACCCTCCCACGGAGGGAATCCTCATGATCTGGAATCGGATCCTGACGGACAAAAAAGGAAACACATCGACCGTTAAAGGTACGACCCTCTTGGCCAACTTCTGGCCATTTCTGATCAATGCGAGACCGGTGGACATGACTCGCAAAGAATGGAAATTCGAAATGAAGATTCAATCAGAAAGAGTCGTGCTGCCGAGCGGTCAGGTACTACCGTCCATTCCAGTCAAGGGTGTCATCGAGATGACAGCTTTCCCGCTTCGGACAAAAATGATGGATTACATCGCATCCGGCGGACTGGATAACATATACAAGGATATGGGCAAGATCCCATATCAAGTCGTTCAGGCTGCTGTCACAGAACATAAGTTGTCCTACATGGACATGGCTCAATACAGCACAAAACTGGCAGAGCTTGTCGACGATCACCTGAACGGAACAGCGACGTCCGATGGATGCTTCAAGGAGAAGCGATACGGAGTAGAAACTAGTAATGTTAGAGCCGACTTCCCTATTCCACCCGAGATCGAGAAGACTATGATCGAATCCGCCAGCGTCATATACGAAAATGATGCTCGGAAGGAAGAGTATAAGGGAGACATCGAGGCTATCACCCAGTTCAAAGCACTGGGGCTAGACCCTGAGAAAGCGTCTAACGCTTACTCTGAAGCTCGCCTTATACGAGACGGTCTCGTACATCGCGTACAAGTCGAAGGTAAGGGTACCTCCATCGGAGGCGCCATTATCTTACGGGACATGCAAGTCTTCCCTGGTGGAAACCAGGGTGGACAAAACCAAGGTCGAGGCGGTCGACGAAATCGGCGCCAAAACCGGCAAGGTCAAGGTCAGCAAGATCAAGATCAAAGCCAAAACCAAACGTAACAACAGAAAACAATAGAAAGAAATACCCTTATGGCAGAAAAGACAGAGAAGTCAGAGAAGTCGACGGAATCAAAAGAATACTCGCCGTTCAAGATAATCATGGTTCTAGTGCTTGCCTTTGTGGCGATCCACATCTACCGCAACCGGGCCAGCTTACAAGCAGGTCCGGAGGAGCACGTAGGGAGCCAAGCGCAACAGCAACCACAACCCCTACCAACGTTCGAACATCCGGCGTACATCCGGATAACGACAGAGGGTTGGGACCAGGCAATACCTGTTCCCAATCTCGGAAGACGGGTAGAGGCTCGTATAGTAACGCGAGGCATCTGGTGGCAAGTGCGTCCAGACATGGACGACAGTAGGGCCTCAAAGCCTCTCCCGCCGATCCCAGATGGTCCGACTCATATCGTATACCAAGCGCCACCTGGAGGAGGCTCACAAGTCCAGCAATGGAGGGTCTGGCCAACGCAGGGAGCACCGACCGAGGGTCAGGTCATGTACTGGTACACAAACAACGTGACGATAGTGTCACGGTAGCACAAACAGAACGCAACAGGCCGCAGGGATCTCAAATCCCCGCGGCCTTTATTTTTTACCCGAAACTGAGCGATAATTCACTTATCCTACTATTTGAAAGCACCACCTACAGTACCGGAGATCAGATATATTATCCCCCAAGCCGATACCATGATGAACATACCGATCGAACCCCAAAGGATACTTAACTTGCCTGAAGATCTAGCCTCTTCATCCGAACCATTCAAGACCATCCTTAGCACTCCGTAGACGAATACCAGAAGGGCTACACCGAACATGAGCTCGACTATAGGATAGACTATTCCTTTAAGGACCGGATTGATAGCGTTTCCAAAAGCAGTCATATCCACTGCCGCGTGCGCGGTCGGTATAAGTTCGAACACTGACATGTGATTGCGGTCCTAGTTAACTGTTGGAGGAGTACCAGGGATGTTGTTGCCAGGCATGCCACCAGTCGTCGTATTGTTTCCAAAGTTAGGCAAAGGCTGCTGTGTAGCCGTTGTGCTGAAAGTATTGGTGAGGATATTGACCAAGCCCCAGATGGAGACGATAACGAACAAACCGACGATACCCCAAAGGATATTCATACCGGCCTTCGATCTTCCCTCTTCACCGGAACCCTTGATGACGTAGATCACCGTATTCCAGACGATGAATATGACAGCCAAAGCGACCAAGAGATAGACGACGACGTTGCCGATGCTAGACAGTTTGGTCGACAGCGAATTGACATCTACGACTTTAGTTTGGGCGAATGCAACGGACGGAGCGACTAATGCTATAAAAGCGATGATTTTTTTCATATTTATGATTAATATTAATATTCTATTATAACCAAATCATTATACCTCATCGATAAACAAGGACAAAACCGATACTTGTGGATATGTTTGGCTAGTTATGGTTGATAAAATTGGCATTAGGGAAACCGTTAGTATTGGTTGGCGTTGTGTAATCCGTGGCAAAGGTGTTGAGTAGGATGTTTACCAAGCCCCAAATGGACACGATTATGGCCAAACCGACGATACCCCACATTATCCTCATACCAGCTTCCCTTCTACCTTCACCAGAGTCTCCCATCATGATGTATTGCACCGTCGCCCAAACGATATAGACGACTGCCAATGCTACCAACAAATAAACGACCACGTTGCCTATGCTGGCGATCCGATCGACTAAGTCGTTAGCATTATCGATCTGCGACAATGGTCCGGTTTGGGCCTGTGCTATGGAATATAGGATATTGGTCATATTAATGATTGATTATCTAAATATTATTGCGGAAAAATGTTGGAGAAGCTCGTCCACGTACCGGCCGAATTCTGGCCTAAATCAAAAGTAGACATAAGGATATTGACGATCCCCCATAAGGAAAAGATCACAAAGAATCCGATCACGCTCCACATGACGTACTGGCCTCCTTCGCTACGTCCCTTCTCGCTCGGTCGCATGAAATATTGGATGACATACCAGACGAACATGACGACAGCCAGACCCATCAAGAGATCCAGAGCGTCGTTAATATATATAGCGGCTGTTCCGACCAGGTCATGCAAAGTCTTGGAGCTCGCGGCAAAAGCGACGAATGGCATGAAGGTCGAGCTCGCGACAAGTAGCTGGCTGATTTTTTTCATGTTTGATGATTTGTTAATGAATATTTTGCGTAAATTCCTAATTGCCTAAATCCTAACCTCCTAGTCCCTAATTTCCTCCCGAATTAGCGCTCCTAGCCTGTTGAATGACATTTTGATTGACCGCGCCGGTAGATGCCAAAGTATTGATCACTACATCTACAATGACTCTGGCTCCGATCACGATAGCGATACCGACTACCAACCACAGAAACCTCTCATGGAGTTCTTTGATCTTAGTCGAATTACCCATGGCGGTGATGTACTGGAAACCGGTGAATATAATCATGAGGACAGCGAATAAGATGACGATGTAGGCAAAAATCTGCACGAAATTCTGCACTAATTGTCCGATAGAGTTTATGCCGCCTCCATTTAGCGGATTTGTCAGTCTATTGACGCCCCCATTGCTAGAATTTGATCCGTTCCCTGTTGAACCGCTTGCAGGAGAGCCGTTCCCAGTAGATCCGGAGGCAGGAGAGCCATTACCGGTACTTCCGGTGTTACTTCCCCACCAGGTACTGTTGGAATTAGCATTGGAATTGGCGCCGCTTGCCCCAGATGTACCGCTATTTCCGGCATTGCTGGGGGCATTACCTGAACTCGCAGCTGTTCCCGCCGAAACATTGCTACTAGTGAGACATGATTGATTATCGCTAGTAACTCCGTAAGGACAGCAGTCACCTGCAGCATCTACAGTCCCATTACAAAAACCTCCAAATGTATATCCGGAATTCCCCGAGTTGTTTTGATCCGGAGGAGCATCCAAACTTTGAGCATATACAGTCACATTTGTCTTGTATAAGGCCGCGATCATTAATATGAGCACGGACACCGATACTATCAACTGCATTCTATATCTTTGTTGTATATTTGCATTCATGATCTTATTACTAACTTCCTAAAAGGTAACTGAATCCGGAATTTTGGCCGGTCAGCCAGCTCAATATCTGATAAACGATGAACCAGGCTGTAAGCATTATTATAAACCCAATGAACAGTTTCCAAAATATGTCTTTGGCTTTGTTGATGTTGGCTTCCTTACCAGAGATATATAGGAATCCCGCATAACAAAAACCGGCGATAGCCACCAGAACTCCAGCGATGATGGCGATGTTGATGAAGTGCTGGATCTGCATCATCGCACCGTTGAAGTCGCAGGGTATATATCCTTGTGGGTTCGTTTTTGTCTCGATTTGTTGGCCGTTCCATGTCATTTTGATTGGAGTGGTCAGATGTGAAAGATCTGGCCCATCGCATATCATCAACCTGAATCCGCTGCTATTTATATTCTCTGAATCCGCTGGGGGCGTCGCAGCTTGAGCTTGAGCGATGATCGGGGCCAATGAATACAGGCAACTGAATATCGCTAGGCACACCAACATTGGCGCGAGCAATTTTCTGAATTTTAATGTATCGGTAATCATTTAGATGTTCGCATCTCGTGTTTTCTCATTCTCCTTACTTCTTGCTCCGTGCTCCCTGCTTCTTATTATTGCACTGCCTGCTTTAGGATGACATCGTACTTGCTCCCTGCATCTTGAACCGCCTGAAAAGCCGTTTTTTGACCGCTGGTAAAGGAACTGACCATATCGCTCATTACTTGCTTGGACTTCAACGGATCAGCGTCGATCCAGGTTGAGGCAGTCAAAGCGGCCCTATTGAAATTGGTGATGTACGGATCGGTCGAGCCTTGGTCCAGACTGCTAAGCACAGAAGGTAAATACATGGCGGTCGACAAAATAGGGAGATTGGTCGGTGAAGTCAAGATGGAAATGATCTGGTAGACAGCATTGGCGTTGGACGATGTCCGAACAATAGATAATCCATGCATTCGAGCATAAGAAGTCGCCCGTCCTCCTGTTTTGTACTGCGGCAAAGGCGCCACGTCAAAATTCAAGTTGGGATTTTTGGCGCGGATATCCTTGATCTCCGAAGCGAATCCAAAATATGTCGCCAAAGTGCCGGAAAGAAAAGCTATCTTGTCATCAGGCATGGCGCGATTCCAGGAATAATTGACATTTGAAGGATCAGCGAACTGACCAAAGAATTGCAAGGTTGACTCTGAGCTAGCTTGTGCCGCTACCAAAGTGCTGGCCGGTAGACCTCCGCTTATAGCGGTTATTGGATTGCCGGATTGCAGGAGCAATGTCCCAAATAACTCCCTAGCATTCACGATATTATTGAAAGTTCCCATAGCTACCGCACTCTTCGAGATCGTGCCATTTTGATCCTTGACCGTCAGGATATTACCAAGCGCTGTAAAATCGCCCCAATTCTTTGGATAAGTCGTCTGTCCAGCAGCATTGAATACGTCACGATTCCAATACATGACTAATGGATCAACGGTGAATGGTATGGCTAAGGTCCCATTGCTTGAAAGATAGATGTTCGCTTCTTGGATATATGAATCATAGAATGTCCGCTGCGAAAGGGCTGAATACGGTATCGATATCAGCTTATCTTGATGCGGCAAGATCATGTCAGCCGTGATCAGTATGGCATCTGGACCAGTACCACGGGCCAAGGCGGCCACAAAATCCTGCGAAAACTTGTCCGGGCTTTCCTGGACATATTTAATAGTCAAAGGTTGAGCCAGCGTATTGTTTATCTTAGCGACATATTGATTGAACGTATCAGACGAAAATGTTCCCCAAATGGTTATTGACGGTAACGCACTGCTAGACGTGCTGCCTTTGAATGTAGCAAAAGCTACGACTCCGCCTATGATGGCCAGAATGAATATTCCGAGTGTGATTATTTGAAATTTAGACATATTATCTGACTAAAACTATTCCATAATGGTGATCCCCTGCCCCAAATGATTGATCGACTTTGAATCCGTTCTTTTCGAATAAAGCGCGAGCTTGCATTTCGGAGACGATCGTCTTGGGGCTCAAAGGTGTGACACCGCTCCAGTCCACCACAAGAACCTTACCGCCTGGCTTCAAGATCCTCTTTATTTCCAAAACAAAATCATCTAGCTTGGCGATCTGGAAAAGGACATTTGAAGCGATGACGCGATCAGCCAGAGATTCCTTTACCTTGGTACCACCGATCTTCTCGGCATTTCCCCAAATAACTTCGATATTATGCAGCCCCTGCGAGGCGCCAACTGAACGCAGACGTTCCAGAAGATCTTTCTGGACATCGACCGCGTAAACTCTGCCGCTGCTACCAACTTTCTTGGCGGCTTCAATGGAATAGAAGCCCGAACCGGCTCCCAAATCGACGACTTTCATGCCGTCGTTCAAGCCGAGCTTGGCGAGATTCGTGGCTGGGTCGGAGAACATGGTGGCTTAATTGTACCACGTTGAAAATACACAAAATATCGATAGTTGGGGACAATTATCTGTTTAGATCGAATCCTCAGCAAGCTTCCCGCTGGATATCCCTAAGAGCGATATCGCTTCGAACCGCTTTGAATTCTCGCGCTGTCATACCAGCCAAATCATCGATATCGCTAGAAAGTAGATCGACCTTATTGGAGAGACTATCAAACCTATTAGAGAGACTATCAAATCTCTCTGTTACACTATTAATATGACCATCGAGCTTACTCTCAACCCCGTCTATCCGAGCACCTAGCTTGCTTTCGACGCCGTCTATTCGAGCACCTAACTTACTCTCAACACCATCTATACGGTTATATACCTTCGTCTCTAAACCATCGATCCGATTTCCGAGCGTCTTTTCAACACCATCCAGCCGCCCTTCGACTCTTGCGAAACCCTTGACGACAATGCTACGAATCGTTTTTAAGTGACCGTTCAAAACTTTGCTGGTAACCATAATTTATAAGATTAGTGCTAGTAATCATCTTACACTCGCGCCTGAAATAGAGAGAAAAGCGCAAGAACAATAAATAATTTACTAATTATAGCGCTAATAATAAATAGCACAAGATTCCATTGCGCCAATATACATTTTCTAATTAATTTTGCCCTACAAACAAATCAAACTGGCCAACTGATCTCCATCTCGGAGTTTCATGACACGGACACCTTGAGTCGAGCGGCCGAGGCTTGGTATTTCTTTGAGATCTACGCGGATGACCTGAGATTTCTTGGACATGGCCACGATTTCTTCGACTTCGTCGGTGACGACTTTGGCGGCCATGAGGTCACCGGTCTTCCCTGTTATATTCATAGTCATGACTCCTGAACCGCCACGGTTCTGCGTCTTGTATTCAGAAAGCTTTGTTTTCTTGCCGTAGCCATTGGCACTCATGACGAAAAGGGCCGGATTCTTGGCATCTTTGGAAACGACGTCGGCGGAAATGACTGCATCGCCCTTGCCTGTCTTTATGACGCGCACGCCGGCCGCATTCCTGCCCATCTCTCTGACATCTGATTCTTTGAAACGGATAGATTGCCCATCCTTCGTGGCGATGACGATCTCGTCAGACTTGGAAATAAATGAAGCGGAGATCAATTCATCGCCAGCATCCAGACCTATCGCGATCAAACCAGAGCGTCTGACATCTTTGAAATGTGCGGCCGAAGTCTTCTTGCCTGTGCCATTCTTGGTTACCATCATCAGGCTCAATCCTTCAGCTTCTTTCTTATTCTTAGGCATAGGCAAAATAGAAGTGACACGCTCACCTTCAGCTAGTGAAAGGAAGTTCATGATAGATTTGCCTTTGGTGGCGCGCTTACCTTCAGGAATGTCATACATCTTTATCTGATAAGCCTTGCCCTTGTCAGAGAAGAACAAAAGGTCGTTGTGCGTGGTCGCGAATATGAGATGGGAGATGAAATCCTCCTCCTTTGTATCCAAATCAACTACACCGACTCCACCGCGTTTCTGCTTGCGGTATTCATCTGGATCGGTTCTCTTTATATATCCGCCTTTGGTGAGAACTAGCACGGATTCTTCGTCAGCTATGAGATCTTCCGGATTGAAATCTTTGACGCCATGTTTGACTATCTTTGTACGACGATCGTCTCCATACTTTGCTTTTATATCGGTGAGTTCGGTCTTTATGAGGGTGCGGACTTTCTTGTCGCTGCCAAGGATGCCTTTCAATTCTTCTATCAAAGCTTGGACTTCTTTGAGTTCATCTAGGATCTTCTTGCGTTCAAGGCCGGCCAATTTCTGCAAACGCATCTCCAAAATAGCCGTAGCCTGAAGATCACTGAACTTGAATTTCTTCATGAGGCCAGCGTGAGCAGTAGCGACATCGGCAGCAGCACGAATCAAAGTGATGATCTCATCTATATGATCGAGAGCTTTCTTCAAACCGAGCAGGATATGCTCGCGGGCTTCTGCGGCATCAAGGTCGAACTTAGTCCGACGACGGATGACTTCTATACGATGTGTTATAAATTCCTCCAAAATAGACTTCAAAGAAAGCGTTTGTGGTACACCATGGACCAGAGCCACTGTGTTGACATGGAAAGTCTCTTCCAACTGGGTGTGCTTGTAGATGAGGTTGAGGACCTTCTCCGGATACGAGCCTTGCTTCAAGTCGATAGCGATGCGCATCTCCTTATCTGATTCATCGCGCAAGCCCTTCACGCCTTCGATGACTTTCTCGCGCACCAAGTCAGCGATCTTGATGATGAGCTCGTTCTTGTTCACGCGGAACGGGATGGAAGAGATGATGATCTGGAATTGGCCTTTCTTGTCCTCTACTATCTCAGCTTCTCCGCGAACGGTTATGCCACCACGGCCGGTAGTATAGGCATGATGAATATCTTTTTCGCCGTAAATGACGGCGCCCAAAGGAAAATCTGGACCTTTGATGAATTGGAAAAGGTCATCTGTGGCAGCGTCTGGATTGTCGATAAGATATGTCGTGGCATCTACGACTTCGCGCAAGTTGTGCGGGGCAATGTTCGTGGCCATACCGACAGCGATACCGAGCGTTCCATTCAGGAGCAAATTCGGCACAGATGTCGGCAGAACAGTAGGTTCCTTCTTCGTACCATCGTAGTTCGGTCGAAAATCTACTGTGTTCTTTTCTATATCACGGAGCAGCTCGCTTGAGATGCGAGACATCTTGGCTTCGGTATAACGCATAGCGGCTGGTGGGTCACCATCGACAGTACCGAAGTTACCTTGGCCATGGACCAGCGGGTAACGCATTGTAAAAGGTTGAGCCATTTTGACCATAGTGTCGTAAATGGCGACGTCACCGTGAGGGTGGTAGCTTCCCATCGTATCTCCAACCACGACTGCTGATTTGCGGAACTTGGCGGAAGCCGTCAGACCCTTTTCATGCATTGCGTAGAGGATGCGGCGATGAACCGGTTTGAGTCCGTCACGGACGTCAGGCAGAGCACGATCTGTGATGACAGACATTGCGTAGTCCAAAAAAGACTCGCGCATCTCTGTGGATATGTTGCGCACTACGATACCTTCACCAGCTGGCCGGATGGGTTCCAATGTTTCAGTTGTATCAGGTTTCTTGGCCATTGAAATTCGCCTTGCGGCGACGGTAGTTTATGGAACAAGGAAGGTAGAGACATCCGCTATTCGTCACGCCTGTCTCCCTCTCTCATGTTCCACCCTCCTTGTAACTCAATTCTAGCAAAAAATTGGGTGACTCGCACCTTGACATGAGCTGACTGTAATGTCTCCATTTGCTTGCAAATCTATGGACCTCCTACTTGTTCCCAGGCAAGATCTCTACGCTAGAATAGGTGACTTTCTTGGCGCCGAAGATCAATTCTTTGACGTCATTGAACAACGAACTTACGCTGGCGACCATTGATTGTGCTGGAGTACCAGCATCGCCTACTGCGGCTGTAATCGCGTTATGCGCGGAGAAATTGAATGATGAAAATGAACCCAACCAAAATGCGAATATGACAGCAGTCAGACCGAGAGAGCTCCAAAAGGCATACCTCTTGCGGATATGCTCCGGTTTTGCGCGCATCGATTCGAGTCGTTCGATGAATGTCATGACTCAATTGTACTATTCTTTTTCAAGCACAACAACCTCCGCATCCTTCCCTTCCAGATCTTTTTTCTTCAAAGTCAGCTTACCTTCCGGCTTGGGATTCTCGCCAGCTTCTTTTAGAAAAGCTTTCAAAGCATCCTTACTCCCCAGATCGCCATAATGAATAGGGATAATGAGCTTAGGACCTATAGAAACAGCTAGCTTGTAGGCTTGGGCTGGATTCAAAACGCCATTTCCACCGATAGGCACAAATAGAATATCGACATCCTCGATCCCTTCATCCGTCTCTTTTGGTAATTCGGGAGTATTAACGGCTCCAAGGAAGCAGATATTCATTCCTTCAAGAGCGACCGTAAATATTGTATTGATCCGTGCATCATTGCTAGGAGTTTGACCATCGTAGTTCGACTGCGAAGCTAAACCCTTGATGAATACCCCCTTTACTTCATATTCGCCAGGACCAGAAATAACAAAAGGTTTCTTCTCTCCAAATGAGACTTGATCGACGCCATTCATATCTGGATGATTGAGGCTAGAAAGAACGATGTCGGCCCCGAACTTAGCGGTTTTGAGGTCGGAATCTTTGGAAACCGGATTGAATGCCAGAATTGTGTCGCCGAACTGCGCTTTGACGAATTCCCCGCCGAGGTAGGTTATGATCATGATGAGAATACTGTAGCAAAAATTTTTGGCGTATGCCAGTAATTCACAATCAATTAATGAGACGGGTAATTCCGGGTCAATTTGAGTAAATTCAAAGAAATTTTGAGTTGGGGGGTATTACTTATCGAATGAACACACTTTAGTTGACTAAAGTCAGATCTCTCAAAAAACGTCTCAAAAGAATCATCTGCGACTTTAGTTGACTAAAGTGCGCTCCGGCGAAACAGACTACCCCCCGGCTCGCGATTGTGAAAGTGGCGGATTTTCCGCCACTTTCGAACTTCATAGACAAATCGGCCAAAATACTATAGTATGAGCCAAATCAGTTGTTCGTAAATTAGCAACTTCGCGTAATCCCGCAATTTTGGCCCAGGTATAAGCTCGGCCGTATTATTAATTAAAAAGCGGAACGCGTTAACAGAAATGTTCAAGAAATTAAGAGAAACGCTTACAGGACACAAAGAAGAGCAAGAAGTAAAGAGTAAGGAGCAAACAGAAGTCGAAAACACTCAAACAACGCCTAAAAGCGCTGCAGTTTCAACGGCGAAGGCTGATCCTATCGCAACAAGCACACAGAGCGATGCTCCAGTAAAGAAGGCCGCCAAGGCGGTAGCAGAAAGAAAGCCGAGAACCTTCTCGGACCCGTCTTTGCCGCCCAAGGAAAAGGAGATGGTACTGACCGACGAGCAGAAAGCTAGCCCGATGGGTAAGCTTATCCTGACCATGAAGAATCCTCCGATAATCGGAGATTTGGTAGAAGGCCCAGTCATCACCGTCGAAAAATCATCTGTTTATGTCGATCTGGCTCCTTTTGGAACCGGTATCATCTACGGTCGTGAATTCATGATCGCCCGCGATGTCATCAAGAAGATCAACGTCGGTGATGTCATCGCCGCCAAGATCGTCGACACTTCGCACAAGGAAGGATATTACGAGCTATCACTTAAGGAAGCTCGCCAGGCTCTCATTTGGAATGAGGCTGAAGTCGCCATCAAAGAAAAGAAGGTCTTAGACCTTCCGGTCAAGGAAGCCAACAAGGGCGGACTCCTCATCGAATGGCAAGGCATCATCGGATTCCTACCAGCTTCACAACTCAAGGCTGAGCACTATCCGCGCATCACTGATGGCGATAAAGATAAGATCCTGGATGAATTGAAGAAGTTGGTCGGCACACGTCTAAATGTAGCTATCATCACGGCCGATCCAAAGGAAGGCAAGCTCATCTTCTCGGAAAAGGGTTCTGAAACCAAGGAGAAGGAGAAGATCGTCAGCAAGTATGAGATCGGAGATGAAGTCGATGGAACAGTCACAGGAGTCGTCGATTTCGGCATCTTCGTCAAGCTGGAAGAAGGTTTGGAGGGATTGGTCCATATCTCCGAGATCGATTGGGGTCTAGTAGATGATCCTCGCAACTTCGTCAAGGTCGGCCAAAAGATCAAGGCCAAGATCATCGAGATCAAAGATGGCAAGATTTCCCTATCACTGAAACAATTGAAACAGAATCCTTGGGTCGATGCTTCCAAGAAGTATTCCAAAGATATGTCTGTTACCGGAGTCATCATCAAGTTCAACAAGCATGGTGCCCTAGCTTCCATCGAGGAAGGTGTGGCCGGCTTGGTCCATGTCTCCGAATTCGGTTCTGAAGAAAAGCTCCGCAAAACCCTCGAGTTAGGCAAGACTTACGACTTCAAGATCAGCCTCTTCGATCCCAAGGAACAGAAGATGGCGCTCACTTATACCGGAGTTAAGAATTAATTAGTACATCTTCACTGCCGCCAGTTTATCCCCGTTTCCAACCGTTCCAGTAAAAGATGTGCAGAGCGTACCAGGGCATACATTACTTGCCACTGGATTGGTACCATATATAACAGTTGTCCCCAAAGCGATGACTCCATCAGCATCTTTTCCTGCCACAGATTGCAGTGCCAGAGCTTCATCAAAAGTCGCCGGACGATAACCCATTCGAAGAAGCCTGGCTATAGGAACATCCGGAAACAAAAGATCAGGTATATCGGTAAACTGGAAAATAGTCACAACTACCTGCTTTTTCCCTTTGGGAGAATTAGCCAGTCCAGATCGCGAAAAAGCCGATTGACCATAATTGACGGTAACATTGTACGAAGCGGCATTAAAGCCGGATGATTTTTCAGCGGCGGTTGTTGTGTAACTGAAACCTAGATTGGACCAATCAATATTATTATTGGATCTGGCTTGGGGATCATGTGCCTTTCGATAAGCTTGCAAACCTGAGGTAATATCGCTGTAACTAGCCACCAGTTTGGCTCTTTGAACATATTTCGTGTATTGATCGTTGTTCACAGATGTTGGTGGATTGACCGCCGTACCATACTTATTGATACTATCCAATATGGATTGGTCTTTTACTGCAGAAAACGAAGCATTCCTTTCATACTTGAAGTTCATCCATTCCCCATCGGGATTTTTTAAATAATTGTTCACCTGTTGACTATTCAAACCAACATACTGACCGCCTGAGTTATCGATCTTTCCGACATTCAAAAGCGGAGCTACGGATACTGGCACGACTGCAGGCGCGGTCACCACAACTGTCGGCGTAGTTTGTGGCAACGGACTAGGAGCAGAGCTAGGGTTAACACCGCTCGACGCGCAGTTAGTTCCAAGGTAATCGGAGTAAGCAGAACTTCCACAATTGAGCTGACCGATTTGCTGGTTAAGCAAACCGGAATTATCGGTCGGAACACATGTATATCCTGTCGGACAAACCGGAGCGGTTGTTTGAGAGATCGGGACGCAATTGAATCCGACCGGACATTGCACAGACCCGGTTGTGGCAACCGTACCGCTTCCGCTTGCAGAACCAGATCCGGTCGTGCCAATTGAAGCTGTTGTAGCACAGCCATAAATGCTATTCATCTTGGTCCTGGTGTAATCACCAAAATATCCGTTACCGGAAGTCATGCCATTAGGAGCCAGAATTGCTGACGAATACTTTTCCTGGAATGTGGTGATGGCTTTGGCGACTGTGTCATTGTAGGAGGTAAGCACCACTCCGGTGCTCCAGAGGCCTTCGTTTACCAGATCTGCTTTGAGAGCGGCGGCTTCGGCGGAAGTCAAAGATGAGCCAACTTTGTGGTTCGCGGTAAAAGTGTAGCAGGATGAAGCGGCTTGAGCGCTTTTGGTCAACACGACACTCAAAGCCGACAAGACTAATACGGTCAGCGGAATGGCTAATGTGATAAGTGATTTTTTCATTGATTTCTATAAATTATTAAAGAGAAACTAAATATTCCAAAGATACTAGAAGTATTATCCCACACACACACACACACAAGAGCAAAGTGGCGTAAACTGGGGATAGTATAAAAAGACACATCGCCATTTGTGACAATGCCGTCGTATTTATGCTATATTACACTTATGACAAAGCCGCTTATCATCGCTTTCGGCTCACGAGTCAAAGGTCGGGCTACGGATAAGTCAGACCACGATTTTGGCGTGCTCAATGAAAAACCGCTTTCTCTTTCAGATAGGGTAGATATCGGAGAATTTATCGCGAAGAAACTCGATATAAATGAAGACAAGATTGATCTCGTTGATCTTCGATCGGCTTCTCCGCTTCTCAAGTTTGAAGTCGCACGTGACGGCAAACTCATTGACGGAGACTATGTCAGCTTTATCCGATTCAAAGTCCGAGCGTTCAAGGAGTATGTCGATACAGCCAAATTCCGTCGTCTACGCGAGAAAGTAATGTCCAATAAATATGCTTAACAACCTCATTCAAAAAAAAGGAGGATAATTTCATTTTCTACAAATCAGCAAAAGTATTCGTCCCGCTCTATGAACAATATATTAGATCGATTCAGAAACACATGAATGGTAATGTAAAATAGTTTTCTCCGGGATTTTGGTTGACGACAATTTCAATCTGCACCTATTGCAATCATCATCAACTCCAATCAATATTGATTTGAATCAAATTCAATTTAGCTCGCGTTGTAAATACTCATCGCCTTCTCTCTGTTTTCTTTGACGATGACTTCGATCGCTTCAAAGGCCTTCTTCGAGACCTTCTTCAAGGCCTTCAATTCCTCATCTTTGAATGGTCCAAGAATGAATTTTTCGATCTTCTCGTCGCCATGAATGGGTTTGGCGTTTCCTTTGGCATTCTCCGGAGCCGTGCCGATCCGCAAGCGTAAGAAACCTTCAGTCTTGACCGCTTTGATGACTGATTCCAATCCATTGTGACCACCTGAACTTCTATTGAAAGCGACCTTCATTCGTCCCAACGGCAACGCGAAATCATCGTAAATCACGATCAATTTTTCGGCGGCTTTCTTGCTTCTGACCAATTGACCGACGGTCTTTCCGGAAAGATTCATGAAAGTATCAGGCGCGATCATAATCATCTTTTCCCTGCCTATCTTCCCCTCTGAAACATCGGCATTTATTTTCTTATTGAATTTGAAATCATCGGCGCCAAGCTCTTTGCGTACATGCTCCAAGACCATCCGTCCAGTGTTGTGACGAGTGTCTACATATTCTTCTCCCGGGTTCCCCAGACCGACGATGATGTATGGCATATTGGTGGTGTAAAAGATACCATAAGTATCGTCAACGTGCACTTAAAAATATCCAAAGAAATGGAAGGCAAAAATTATAAAGATAATGGCCACTACAATCCACACACTAAAAAATGAAATGATTATCCTCTTCATCCACTTACCAGCGTTATCGTATCCCGTTCCAATATCAGTTTGCTTAAGAGGAAGAAATTTAAACGAGAGATTATTTGTGTTCGAAATACCCACCAGTTCATTGTATAGATTAGACCCATTATCACTTAGTACATAAACTCCTGTCGGTACAGTTTTATCATTATGGTGAATTCGAACCGAACCCATTTCTTTTATATATTCAAAAGATTCGATTGAAATGTAAGGGAGGGTGTAAACCTTATCTGTAAAAACCGACAACCTGTCTGGATAAAATACTATTTTTCCGAATGGATATTGAGAGAAATCCAAACCATCATCTCCAGGAAAACTCAAAAAGTGATTACTATTAAATATTTGACCCTGATAAATATGGTCGAGATTATTGGGAGATATAACTACACCTATCTTTTTTTCTAGTATTGCTTGTTCCATATCTGTAATACCCTAACATTAGAAACCTGAACATGTCTCTATTAATACCGATGAATGGTCATCGAATTGCCTATACAAACCTGTAGAATGCTTACCCCACGGCTTACCACCGTCACTGTCTGTAGATATGAATATCTTATGTGCTTTACTAACTGTCGCGGCGCACGTCTTCTCAACTTCTGCGCCAAATGTTTGGCCTAAATTAATCGCTCCTCCCATTTCAAATTTTTTATCTAAAACAGTTCCCGTCTTTATTACATCAAGGCAGCTTTGCTTGAACTCATTGTTATGCGACCCAGTGTCTTTGCTAGGTGTCATTGGTATTTTTTCGCAGATAGAAGCATCGTTATTATATATCGCAACTAGGCTTGCGCAGCCAGGCAACATAAAATCACCGGCACTTCCACATGTCTTATCAAATGAAATATCTCCTGACACAGCCGTTTGCATCGGAACGTCTTGGCTCACAGCTAGTGAAGTAGGTGACGCAGTTCGATTGCTTTTTGAATAATAGAAGTATATACCTCCACCTATTACCAATAAAACAACAAATACCACTAATAATTGTGCAACAAAACCTCTATTAGATTTATTCATGATGGAATTATTATACCTCACCGACTATTGAAAAAGAATCAAACCTGTGGACAAGAATAGATCGTGATGAATATATTTCTCGTCTAATATAGCCCGAGGACACGTAATTCAATTCCAATTCAAAAAAATTTGCTTTAATCGTTTTTTTGCGCTATATTATCGGAATTATGGAGCCTGATAACGCAGAAATCAAACCAGAATCTAGCTCCTTCGGTAAGTCAGTATGGGAATGGGTCAAGGTCATCATCATCGCCTTGGCCATCTCTCTCCCTGTCCGTTTCTTCATCGCCGAACCATTCGTGGTCAATGGCGCGTCAATGGATCCGACCTTCGCCACTGGCCAATTTTTGATCGTCGATCGCCTGACTTATCGATTGGAATCGCCAAAACGTGGCGATGTCATCGTCTTTGAATACCCAGAAAATCCAAGTGTTTACTACATAAAACGGATCATTGGCTTACCGACTGAAACGGTGAATCTAAAAGACGGTATCGTCTCTATCACAACCGCTAGCACGACGACAACCGCTCCACAAACTACGACATTGAACGAACCTTACATCGCAGATATTCACGCATCTCATGACACATTCCACGTAGTTCTCGGTAAGTCAGAATATTTCGTCATGGGAGACAATCGCGCCCAGAGCTCCGACTCGCGCGTTTGGGGACCGCTCGATACGCGCTTCATCATCGGTCGTCCGATCGTCAGGCTTTTCCCTTTGAATACTCTCTCCATATTGCCGGGCAAGGAGAACCAATAATAAAATGGACGACAACAGATCAAAATCAGCCAACTCGAAATACATCGCCTACGATCACTTAGACAAGATCGGCGAGGTGGCCGTCTATTATGGATTTACCCCGAGCAAGAGCCCCGTCGTAACCAAAGAAGACCTCGTCGCCGCCAAGGACATCATGGAGGGAGATTACGTGGACGACAATACAGAGGAACATGGACATTTACCTCTTCATGTCGAAGAGAAGATCGCCCTCATCAGGACTTATGAAGAGGCTCACATGCATCTTTTGCCTCAGCCTGTGCTTCTATATTTCAAGGATCCTTGCAAGAATAAGTTGAAGAAGTGCCAAACTCGTTACGCAGACCTGGAGATCATGGGTCTTTCTGGCTCTATCGCTGAAGCCACACTCATTCAGGCCGCTCGAGCCATGCTCTCGCTCGAGGGATACGACAATACTCTAGTGGAGATCAATTCTATAGGCGACAAGGATTCGGCTACACGATTCGTCCGCGAACTCACCTCCTATTATCGAGCCAACCTCAATGAGATGACGCCTGAATGCCGTCAGCTACTGAAGGACGACCCGTTCGAGCTGCTCGCTTCGCACGATGAATCTTGCAAAGCATTAAATGCTGGTGCTCCGCGCGCCCTCGATTTCCTTTCTGAAGATAGCCGGCACCATCTGGAAGAAGTCCTTGAATATCTGGAGACCCTGAAGATACCCTATGCCCTGAATAACGGCCTACTCGGAAATCGTAAATATTGTACCGAAACCATCTTCACTATCGTCAACGCTGGCGGAGTCGATCTGGTCCCAGGCAAACAGATCCAAACTGAAAAGAAATCGGCTCATCAGCAGATTCTGGCCGTCGGTGTCCGTTACAATGGACTGTCCAAGCGTCTAGGAATGAAGCGTGATATCCAAGGAGTCGGTATTTCCATTTTAGTGAAGAAGAGCAGGAACGGCTTACGTAAGCCCGTGAGCAAACTCAAACGTCCGATCGCCTCCTTCGTACAGCTCGGCCTGGAATCAAAATTATTATCACTGGAGATCATCGAGCGTCTCCGCCAAGCCAAGATCCCTCTATATCTATCCTTGGCCAAAGATCGCCTCGGCGCTCAAGTCTCCTGCGTAGAAAGATTCCATACTCCCTACGTCATCGTCATGGGCAAAAAAGAAGCCGTCGAGCGCACAGCCATCGTCCGCCGGAATGATACTCACGCCCAAGACATCATTCCACTAGAAGACTTGCCTGAGTATATGAAGAAGATAGAGAAGGGATTGAACCGATAAATTCTAAATTCGAATATCGAAATCCTAAACAAATCAGAAATTAGAAATCACAAACCAGAAGATGACTTCTGGAGAATGGATCCGAAGATTTTCATTAACTCCGTAGCCTCTTGAATAAGCGGACTCTTTAAGAGCGACCCGTCTCTAGAATTTGTCTCCACTAATTCGAGCCAATATAAGCTCTCCTTCGCTTCTTTCTTCGATATCTTGATCCTCATAAGAAAATCTTTCTTTCCAAGTGATTCATTGGCTTCGATGTAATTCGCGCCGATTGATGCAGAAGATCTGATTAATTGGCTCGTGTACTGCATATTTGATATCGTTCTGGGCAAGCTTTTAACAAAATCCCGAATCTCTTTGGAGAATTCTAGAGTTCGCTTTTCGAGGTCATAGGTTGGTTTGATAATATGACTAGTCATGAATGAACTGATTATAAACTAATTAATCTGACAAAACAGGTAGGTGTAAAATTATGTGCCTGTGGCTCTTATAAAATTCAATCGGTAATCGCGAATTATCAGATTTGACTTCTCTAGAGAGACGCTCGAATTCAGGAGCAATTCTGCAAACAATTTCCTTGAAATCTCCTTTCAATTGAGAAGTAGCATATAAGCCACCACTAATCGTCTTGATTGGCAGGCTATAGACATTCTCGTCCTGACCCTCTTCAATTTTCACACAAGCACAGTATTCACAAGTCACCGAATCATATGTCGCATAAAACTTGTACCCTTTTAAAGGAACAATCTCTTCAAGTCGCTTGAAGGCATCTGATTGACTCGGATTCCCAATCGAGCTTGTAAAGGCAACTTTTATCGGTTCAAGATTTACTACTGCAACCATGCGTAAATGCTATCAGGTTAGCCTTTAATTGTCATTTCAAATTTGTATCGAATTTCGATATTCTGATTTCGTGCTTCTTTAGTATTTCGATATTCGTATTTCGTATTTTCTCCGAATATTGCAGATATAATAGAAATATGGTAAGTTGAACACCATGATCAATGTAGAAGTAACTAGGAATCCCGGAGAGAACGCTATGGGCGTAGTGCGCCGTTTTAGCCGTAAAGTCCAAGGCTCTGGCATCATTCCGCGCGTAAGAAGCCTCCGTTCCAGTGGCCGCGTCCAATCGCATTACAAGGTCAAACAACGAGCCTTGACGCTCATCAAGCGCCGAGAAGATATGGCTGAGCTCATAAAGCTAGGCAAGGCTCCTATAAAACCGGAACGCGGCGGACACAAATAGAATCGCGGGAAATGGCTACATTCTCCCTAGTGAATGAGATCAAATCGAAACTGCCTTCGATTGATTTTCATTCAATGAAAACCGCCGTTCTCGGTACCAAATATGATCTGTCACTGATCATCGTCGAAACAGCTCGGATGAAGAAACTGAATACGATCTACCGCGACAAGGAAACGGCTACCGATATCCTAAGTTTTCCTCTTACTGAAACTGAGGGCGAAATATATATATCGCCAGATCAGGCGAAGATCGAAGCAAAGAAGTTTGGACGCCCATACGAGAATTTCTTGGCTTTTCTCTTTATCCACGGATGTGTCCATTTGAAAGGATACGACCATGGGAGTACAATGGAACGTATCGAACAAAAGATTCGCGACAAATTCAAAATTTGAGGCGTTAGTTGCAAGTTGAAAAGTTATAAAGTTCATAAAGTCTAAACTTGATAAACTTTCTAACTTGATAAACTTTCTAACTTTATAACTTATTCATGGCACGAAATATAATAACAGGAATTGACGTCGGCAGTTACTACATAAAGGTAGTCATCGCCACAACCAAAGAAAAGACCGAGCGCGGCTTGCCGAAGATCATCGGCGCCGCCATGACCGAGTCACGCGGGCTGCGACACGGCTATGTGACGAACCTACGAGATGTGGCTGATTCTATCAAGAGAGCCGTGGCCAGTGCCGAGGAAAAAGCCGGGATCAAAGTCAAAAAAGCCTTCGTCGGCATATCAGGTATCGGTTTATCAGCTACAACAGTCTCCAGTTTCGTAATGACTTCCCGGGCCGATGCAGAGATCACTGCTCTCGACTTGGCCAAGCTCCATGAGCAAGCCGAGAAAGACCTACCTCCAGCCATTTCCGCCAACCGCCGGACAATATTTGATATACCTTTGCAATATAAGATCGATGGTTTCCCCTCTCTGGGCTCTCCTGAAGGAATGAAAGGAAACAAATTAGAGAAGAAGACTCTGTTTGTCACCTGCCTAGACCATCATGTGGCCGACCTTGTGAGCGCCGTAAACGATGCCGGGATCGAAGTAGAAGATATCATGGCCGCTCCGATCGCTGCTGGCTTCGTCACCCTTTCCAAATCTCAAAAAGTCGCTGGTTGTGTCTTGGCTAACATTGGAGCTGAGACTGTTTCCATTACCGTCTTCGAAAACAATATTCCTATATCTCTGGAAGTCTTCCCTATCGGTTCTACCGACATCACCAATGACATCGCCCTAGGTCTCAAGGTTCCCTTGGAAGAAGCTGAGCAGATCAAGATCGGAGCTATCACTGGCAGCTCTTATCCCCGCAAGAAGCTGGAAGAGATCGTCAGTGCCCGCCTTTCAGATATATTTGAACTGATCGAATCCCATTTAAAGAAAATCAACCGTAACGGCCTATTACCCGCCGGCATCGTCATCACTGGTGGCGGTTCTGGTCTAAGTTCTATAGACGATATCGCCAAGGTCGCCCTCAAGCTTCCGTCACGTATCGGCAACATAGGCGTCTTGGACGGCAAGAGCTCATTTAAAGATGCTACTTGGGCGGTGGCTTACGGACTATGTATCTGGGGAGCACATGCTGATGAAGGACCAGAGATAGACAATTCCCTACGATTCGTCAAACAAGCTTCGAAAGCCGTGACTAGGTGGTTCAAGCAATTCTTACCCTAATCCATGGTTCTCCCCGGACATTTGGCAGGTGGATATCTAGCAACCACAGCGTTGCTCCTTTTGACTCATAGCTCGCTTCCAACATCACAGATGACTGCTTTACTCATCATTGGAACCTTGGCTGGCGAATTACCGGACATAGACTTGATCCCGTTCTACTTGGCGAACCTCCGAAACTCACCCAATGTTCACAGTCACCGGACATATTTCACACACGCGCCAGCTTTCTGGTTGATTGTCTCACTTGTAATAGCTGCGGCCGGTTTGATATTCAAATCGTCATTCGTTGAATATCTCGGCCTCGTCATTCTGGCAGGAACCTGGTCTCACCTCATCTTGGATTCGATCGAGGACGGCGTCATGTGGCTATGGCCTTTTACAAAGCGCTGCTTCGCCTTGGGAAAGGTCACCGGCTTCGATCCAAAGGAATATGGCGGCCCAGATCGTGCCGGTTCGATAAAGTTTCACCTTAAATTCATCTATAAAGTCTATATGCGCGAGCGCGTGTCGTTCTATATAGAGATTGTAATTACAGTCATCGCATTGCTTTTGATACTAAAATAGAAACTCACCCAATGAACTTTCAAGGGCAAAATTCTACAGATGCTTTCCATGGAAAAAGCCAAAGCAAAGCTATGCAGTCGCTTTACAAAGATTCAGTTCCCCTGTTTGCACAAATAATCAGAAATAATCTAAAGCCCAGCAAATATACGCTAGTTGATTTCGGCGGCCATAAAGGCGAGCTGGTATCAGAACTTTTGTCCGCATTGCCGGAGTATGAATTTGATTCGACTATTATCGATAAGGGCGAGGGAATGGAAGCGGGAGTAAATGCTAAAAAGATTGTCGGAGATATCATCAACAACAGCCTACCAGATAAGAGTGCAGATCTGGTTCTTTTGAGATATGTGCTCCCTTGGGATGCCTATGAAAATCAGAAGCTCATATTGAATGAGGTAAAAAGGGTTTGTAAGACCATAGCCATAATCCAGCACCAAGGAGCACCTAGCGATAATCCGAAACCATTACAGGAGGCGTCCTTGCGGCTATGGAGCGGACTTGTACCGACATTAAAAAGAGATCATGGTTATTTCACTGAAGCGACTAAGATAGAAAAATGGATGCAGGAGTTGGGCATGAATTTCGAGAAAGTCGAAGAAAAATACGTGGAAACCTTGTCTGAAATGTTCACCGAAAAGTTCCATCTAAATGCGCAGGAAGCAGCAGCAACTAAAGATATTCTGAAGGGATGTGACGGAATATCAATAACTACTTGGATTATTCACGCCTAATTACAACTAAACTATCGGGGAACTTGCCCAACTCCCCTTTTTGATTTGTACTTAAATCGAGCTTTTACCTCTGCTTGTATTCAAAACCTCCTGTGGTAATATAACCACCAAAGCCCTGCACACAAGTACGTCGGTCTGCGATAGTCCCGACTTTTAGATTTTTAATCTTTAACTTTTACTTTTTCAATGCCCAACATCACTCCCGATATCGAAGCTTTCGCTCGCATCAAAGTCCTTGGTGTGGGCGGTTCCGGCATGAACGCGGTCAACCACATGATCTTGAGCAAGGTCCGCGGCGTGGACTTCATGGCCATCAACACCGATTCACAGGATCTTCATCGATCCCAGGCCAAGAAGCGCATCAATATCGGCAAGAATCTGACTCGCGGCCTAGGAACTGGCATGAACCCAGATCTCGGACGTCGCGCTGTCGAAGAGAACAAAGAGGAGATCCAGGAAGCAGTGAAAGGTGCCGACATGGTCTTCGTCACTTGTGGACTTGGAGGTGGCACCGGTAGCGGCGCTAGCCCAACCGTGGCTCGCACTGCCAAAGAGCTCGGCTGTCTCACCGTGGCCGTCGTCACCAAGCCTTTCTATTTCGAAGGACGCCAACGTTCACGAATAGCCGAAGCGGCTCTTGAGGACCTGCGCAAGGAAGTCGATGCTATCATCGTCATCCCCAACGATCGCTTGCTCGCTGCTATCAATAAAGAGACCACCGTCAAGAATGCTTTCGCCATGTGCGATGAGATACTACGCCAAGCTGTCGAAGGTATATCAGACCTCATAACCACACCCGGTCTCATCAACATAGACTTCGCTGATATCCGAACCGTCATGGAAAATGCTGGTTCTGCGCTCATGGGCATCGGATCGGCCTCCGGAGAGAACCGTGCTATAGAAGCGGCCAAGAACGCTATCAATTCCCCACTTTTGGATGTTTCAATTGCCGGTGCCAAAGGTGTGCTCTTCTCCATTGCTGGAGGCGAAGACTTAACAATGTTCGAGATCCAAGACGCCGCCAAAGTCATCACCGAGTCCATCGACCCCGAAGCCAAGATCATCTTTGGTACAGTCAAAGACGACAAGCTCAAGAAAAATGAGATCAAGATCACTGTTATCGCCACCGGTTTTCCCGAGGGCGTCTCCGCTGCGGCTTCCCGCCCGACCACACCTGGTATATCTACTACTCCACAACGGGCTTCCCCGGCACAGCAAGCCGAATCAGCCATCGCCGCCATGATGCGTGGTAGCCCCAAAGAAAAAGACAAAGAACGAGGCAAGATCTACAATGCGCCGCTGGAACCGCGCCGTGAACCGACTTTGGTTGAACAACCCAAATCTGTCGATATCAAAAAGCCTGAGACTACCAAAGACGACGACGATGATTGGGGTGCTATACCGGCTTTTCTACGGAGGAGTAAGTTGAAGTAATTAAGAACGACTTTCATGAATCAAAAGACCCGCAGCGGCTTGCCTGCGGGTTGTGTGCGTAAAGCCTTACGATTTTAGCAATCTCTCTGCTTCTGCTCTAAGCAGAGCTGATTGCTTTTCAAGCTGTTTTGCCTGTGCTAGGCGGCTTTGTTCTTCAGCCTTCGTCTTCAGAATCCGTCGAAATTTCTCGCTACGAAGACGCTCCTGGTGACGGATCCCATAGATGACGAGAACTTCCGCCGCCGCCGATTTCGCATAGACTGCCTCTCGGATATTTCTCGGCGACCGGTGTTCAGTTTCCCAATGATTGGTCAGGCTTGGTAATTGGTATTCCTTATCGAGAGCAATTTCCTTCAGTTTACCAAGCGATGCGGAGTCAAATACGACTTCTACTCGCTGTTGACTTAACAACCACTGAAGTGTCCCCAGCCATGTAAGTATCTCGATGAATTTGGGACGATACGAGATCAAGCGTCTTTGGATTGTATCGTCCTGACTTCCAAAGCTTTGCTCGCAAAAGTTTTCAAACTCCCAACCCTGCTTGGAAAAGTCCTTCAGGAACTGCAGGACGACCGGCTGATCAGAGTCTCTTTCAGAAGGTCTGCGATTGCAGTTCTTGACACAATCGCTATCACCTGAAAGGAAGAAGTCAAATAGAGACGAGCATATCCCCTCATCTTCAAGTGCCCACCACCACAGGTACGAGACTTTCCCGTATCGGTCCGTTTGTCGCTTGAAGAACTTGGCACAAAGCACCGACATAGCCTTCTTTGCGATCATTAGGCGTTGGCCGGCTGCTTCGCGTTTGTTTTCGTCCCAAGAATCTTCGCGCTCAGCCGCCAGTCGAAATCTGTACTCGCTGTCGCAATAGCCGTCGGCTATTTCAAGCAGGAACGGAACGCCCTTTTGTCGAGACCAGCAATGGTCGCTGATCATCAAGGTGTGAAGAAGCCCCAGTCGTTCTTCCGTAGACTGCTGTTTATCCCAACGTTTTTTCCACTCGTCGAATGACCCGATCGTTGTTGGAATATAGGATAGGAGCGGATGGGCCTTCTTCGTCTTTTCTCTTGTCTTTCTTTTCATAATTCTACTCTACCTTTCTAACATTGCCCCAGTTACTCGAGGCGTTATTTGATTTTGGAGATCTAACTCCATCATTAAAACTACTCTTAGGATAATTTTTGTCAATCGCGCAATCTATGATAAACTCCAACTATGACCTACGACCTTGCAATCATCGGCGGTGGACCAGCCGGCGCGGCGGCGGCAGTTTATGCAGCGCGCAAACAATTACGCACCGTTCTCATAACCAAAGACTGGCTAGGCCAAAGCAATGTCTCCGAAAAGATCGAGAATTGGATAGGCACCGTGGCTATCTCCGGACTGGATCTTTCCAAGAATTTGGAGGCTCACGCCAAGGCTTACGGTAAGGACATTGTTGATTTCAAAGACGGAGAAGCGGTTATTGAAGTAAAGAAGCAGGAAGGAGGAAGGAGGAAGGAGGAAGGAGGATCGCTTTTCACCGTCAAAACCGATAAAGGATTTTATGAAGCTAAGTCGATTCTGATAACCTCAGGTAGCCGTCGACGTAAAATGGACGTACCTGGAGCTGCCAAATACGAAAACAAAGGCATTATTTACTGCGCCACTTGCGACGGGCCACTATATTCCGATCAAGACGTGGTTGTGGTCGGCGGCGGTAATGCTGGCTTTGAAGCAGCCGCTCAGCTCATGGCTTATTGTAAAAGCGTAACACTCCTGAGCCGCAGTGATTACCGAGCTGATCAAACAACAGTTGATGCTGTTTCAAAGAATCCAAAAGTTAAATTGATTCCCTTCGCAGTTCCAAAAGAAGTCAGGGGCGATAAATTCGTCACTTCATTGATTTACACTGATACAAAAACAAAGAAGGACATTGAATTGAAAGTAACTGGAATCTTCATAGAAATTGGATCTATTCCAAATACCGACTTTCTTAAAGGTCTGGTCGCATTGGATGAGTTCAATCGAGTCCCTATCAATGCCAAGAATCAACGCGCCACATTAATAGGCGGCGGTGAAGGCGTTTGGGCCGCCGGAGACGTGACTGACGGGCTTTTCCACCAGAACAACATTGCTGCCGGTGATGCTGTCAAAGCTATTGAAGATATATATTTGTGGGTGAAAGCGAAATAGATACAAATTCCTATTGACTTTTCGAGACTTGCGGTGATAAACTTTCAATGAAGAAGACTTTCGGCCGAGGCCATGTGCGCCACGCAAGTGGAAATGCAGCCTCACATAGCGGAGGGTCTTTTTCGTTTAAGATTCAATCCTGTGGAAATACTGATATAAATGCCCGATTGCCTTTCCTCGTATTTTGCTTAACTTGAACATAGAATCTATTTCCACTCGGAGAGATTCCGCCGAAACGATAGAGAATTTCCGACCTTTTAGCCGGATTTACTTTCACCTCTGGATCAATCTTTGAGTTTCTTAAGAGGTCTAAAGCACAAGGATAATACTTTAGTCTTCTCAATCTATCTCGCCAGTTCTTGGTCCATAAATCGCTCCAATAATAATCCAGAAATATCTTCTGCCCACCAAAATAGACAGACCGAATGTATGGACGTCTTTTGGTTCGACTCCGAATGTGTTCATAAATGAGACGAGCCTTCGGATACACCTCCGAGTATTTGGAGCCTGATATTGGATCGACTTTGGTTCGATAGTAATTCATATTGAAATAGATCGTGAATCCTGAAAGCTCACGCGGTTACTGTTCGCATTCACCCTGATATTCAAGTTCCCTTTTAAATCATTCGCAACTTGAGCATCACACCCGAATTCAGATAACTTAACGTGACCATTCAGAAAGTAATCTTTGGCAGCCATGAGCGAAACAGAATCGAGACAGGCATCGGCATTCAATCGCGCTTGGATTCGCAACTCGCGCCTATATGACATATCGGCATATGCCGCAGCTGCTGACATCGTCGCCAAGGAAAAAGCCAATGTACCAGTAGCCAACAAAACAAGGGCAATAAGTGCCATAAAGCCATGATTGTTTTTCCTTTTCATTGGTTTACTTCGTCCATTAATTGCAGATCTCCAAAGTGGACTCCATAGGCATATTGAATGAAGCCGGCCAACAGAAAAGAAAGAAGCGTGCTGTAAAGCAGGACTTCTATCAAGGTTATGCCAAAATTATTGATTGAACGTGATCTCATAAATGTAAGGACTGCCATGTGCCAAGATGTATATCTTGTCGTTGTCGCATGCCATTGATTGTGGAGCGACTGGTAACGAATATGATGATGTTGCGAGGGAATTCAAATTGACAGTGAGCGATCTGTCGTAAATCTGAAATTCCTTACCAGTTTGTCTGGTGGCTAGGAATATATGAAAACGGTCCGAAAGCACACCATAAACCCCACCAGGAACATCTATCGATACGGGATTCGCTAAAGTCGTCGATGAAGTCGTCGCCCATGTAAACGCTTCATGATCTAATGTTACGTTGTAACCACCGGACGTTCGGCCGTAATCCAAAGAGTTCTCAAACATTGAAATGACCTTCCCTTCCTGTCTTTGCCAACCGGTCGGAATGAATTGATTGGCAAGAGTTGGGTGCAATGGATCTTCAACACTTAAGATTCGCAGCTGGTACATATCAGCTGAAGCCACGTATGCTAGGCCGCCATTCACATAAATATCATTGACAATGCTTCCTATTTCAAAACCGCCCAACTTCATCGGAAGTGACGGATTGGAAACATCTATGGCATTAAATTCATCCCCATCCCATTTGGTCGTACCTAGGTATATACGATTGCGATTATAAAAAATAGAATTAGCTAGAGCCGGCGTGGCCGTGGCGTATGGCAAAGGCAATTTGAATTTCTTTTCCAAAACTAAACTAGAAAGGCTATCCATCCGAATCACCTGAAGCTGCCCGGCCGTACTAGGAGCAGCGGCATAAATCCTTTTGCCAGCTATAGAGAATGCGGATATTCCAGGGCCGGTATCGATTGAAGACAAAACCGTCGGATTATTCACATCGAGAATATTGAATACTATCAAATCAGGATCAGAAGCCGTTGCAGAATCGGCTGAAACATAAACAACACCATTCCTGACTTCCAAATGAGTCAACGGCAATGATGAACTTATCGGTAGATGAATAGCCGTTATCGTCGGCGCCTTGCTCCCATCTATAAAATCGACGGAACATAATGGTGTCCCTGCCGCATCGTCCAGATTTCCATACGACAGTGCGGACACTTTGTTGTATTGCAATCCGCCAGGAACGGTCATTGTTTGTTCTAGCCGTTCATTACCATACGGCTGTTGGACTTCAGTGAATTCGCCCACTTCGTATTTATCCATCAATTGATTCCTGCCGCTGGCGTATGTGAATATATCGTGCGCCCCTTGAGATGATTCGGATATAATGCCCACGAATAGAATTGCCAAAGACAAGGCGACTAGAATATCGATCAGAATTATGCCTTTCTTATGATCGTCCATGATCTATTTCCAATCAATGCTGTTGCAATGCTCGCGAAAGGTCATATATCGGCATCATTATAGAAAGAGCAATGGAACCAACTACCAACCCCATTCCAGCCATCATGACAGGCTCGATAAGAGACGTCAGTCGTTTTAAAGAATGTTCGATTTCACGATCTACAATCGCGGCAGCACGGACCATCGAAGCACCCAATGTTCCGGAGACTTCACCGGCATTGATGAGAGGCGCCACATAGGACGGCATTTGCGGAATATTGAAGATAGACCCAATTGATGCCCCGCGATCCACAACAGAGATATTTGACTCCAGCCTATTCCTTAATGGAATGAACGAAATCGTACGGACGGTATTTACATATGCTTTACCGATCGATACTCCCGATTCGAGCAAGGCACCGCATGAACGCAGAAATACTGCCAGGAAATATGAGAATGTAAGATGACCGATCAGAGGCGTCCGAAATAGAAGCTCCTGAGCGATCGACTTGAATATCGTTGTCCTAGCATATAGCAGTGAAATAGCCACGGATATCGTTACAGTTGTCGCAAGAAGATATAAGCCGTAACGCATTAACGATTCAGAGACGAACATGACCATGCGCGTCAAGAACGGTAATTGGACGTGAAGACTTTTAAGCATGGGAATGATCTGTGGCATGACACCGCGGACCAAGCCGATAGTCAAGAGACCAGCAAAAATACCGATAACAACCGGATATGTCATAGCGGACGTGCATTTCTTCATAAGCTCGTCTTCCCGTTCCATTAGAGATCTGGCAACATTCAAGGATTGGGCTAAAGATCCCGACGAGTCACCATGTTCGATCAGACCGGCTATCGTTTTTGATAGACCAACCGACTCAGTCAGAGCTTTTGACAGACTAGCGCCCGCTTCAACCGATTTCAATGCGCGTTGAATAGCATCTTTCTGTCTAACGGTTATTCCTCCAGAAGAAATCTGAAGCGCCCGATTGATAGTCACGCCAGCAGACACATATAGTTCCAGCCTTTCCAGAAGGAGAATGATATTCTTGCGACGCCATTTATTGTGATTGATTCTAATACGCATTGATATATTTAAGCTTATTACGTGTTCAACACTCTCATAACCTCCTCCCTTGTCGTAATGCCCCAATCGACCTTTTCTGAACCATCTTCAGAAATTGGATGAAATCCTTGAGAAAGAGCGTAGTCGGTGCAGACTGATAGCGGTTGCTTCGAAGCGATGAGGTCCCGAAGACCGGGATCTATCTCGCACGTCTCAGCTATTACCGAGCGACTGATGTATCCGGAAAGTCGGCAACCGTCACATCCTTCGCCAAAGCATTCACGGCAGATCGTGCGGATCAGACGTTGTGCGACAACCAGCTTGAGAGTCGAAGCTAACAGGTAATGATCTATTCCCATATCTATGAGTCGTGGAATGGTTTCCAAAGCTGAATTTGTGTGAAGCGTCGAGAGCACCAGATGTCCAGTCAGAGCGGTATGAATCGCCACCGACGCTGTCTCCGCATCACGAATCTCACCGACCATAATAACGTCCGGATCTTGCCTCAAAGCGGCACGTAAGCCGCTGGCAAACGTGACCCCATGAGTGTGTCGGATATGTACTTGACGGACGCCGGTGATCTCATATTCAACAGGATCTTCAAGAGTGATGATCGAGAGCGGCTCGCGGGCTTTTTCTGCAAGACATGCGTGGAGAGTGGTCGTCTTGCCTGAACCGGTCGGACCAGTCACCAGAATAAGGCCATGATTGCATCGCAATGCGGCGGCTATAGCTCGGACATGATCAGGGGTAAAGCCGAGCTTAGCGAAGGAAATGTCACGATTAGTATGAACTGGTAAAATGCGCATGACGGCGTTCTCTCCATAATAGGTCGGCATGAATGAAATGCGCACATTATACGAATCGCCACTGACTTCGGTTCTCCAACGCCCATCTTGCGGCACAGCGTGAAGGTCAGTCCTGGCACCGGATAGTATCTTCAGACGCGCTATCATTTCTTCATGCAAGCGTCTTGGCAACGTGCCCACTTCGCCTATCTGTCCATCAACACGTAAACGTATGATAATGTCATCGGCCCTAGGATCGATATGGATATCAGAAGCCCTTTCCTTGGTGGCAAAATCCAAGATCGAGTCAATGGCCGAAACCGCCGTTGTGGTATCGATGCTTTCCCTGAATTGGTCTGAATTTCCTTTCATATGATGATCGTATCAAAGACAAATGAAGAATCCATAAATTTAGTCTCAAAAAGCAATAAAAAAAGGTTCAAAAAACAATGAAGCTTTTCCAAAATGTCTGACCTTATGGAGTTAACAAGCATCAGTACATTATGTAAAAGAGCCGGAAGTTAACTTCCGGCTCTGTGTAAAGAACAGCTAATCAAACCGTGACTAGCAGCGGTTTGGTACATGCAATCTCGGCATTCGAGTATTGCCTGTCGTCCGTGACATTCCTGAGAACGCGAATGAATGGTGGCAACTCCAACTCCGGAGTCTGATCGGAGCGTTCCGCTTCCATGAGCGCAAGCCCAGGTCGCGGTTCTTCGAAAAGGTCTATCTCAAAGAATTGCTCCCTCCAAAAGAAACAGATGCGGCGCTTTTTCACCGTCATCTTCTCTGGATTACGGAGAGTGAGAAGAGTATTGTATTCGCGCTCGGAGATCATCTTTTCCTCTTCCGCGCGGACGCCGGAACTAATCTTCCGCTTGATCGTATAGTAGTAGGAGGTGCTGTTTCCGTCGCTTCGCGCGCGCACCCTCCGTTCTTCGTCGGCTTTAGGAGACACCAGATAGTCCTGGATGATCCAGCTCTCAGTCCATTTGACTGGAATGGTAGTCGGGTCGAGCGCTTCGATCAGGAATTTGTCTTCCTTCTCAAGAGGTACAGGATCGCCGAGGATCGCACAAACCTCGCAGAACAAGCGGTGGAGCTTGCCTTCGAAGCCTGTCGAGTTATCGATCACTCGTGGATGTTGATGCCTTGTCCATGCGAAAAGCGTCTTTTCGTCGAGCAACCGCGCCTCTTCGGGAGTCTCATGACGCGCTTCGTTGTTGGCGATCGTGTAAAACTCTTCAGCGCCGAGAGCTGCAGTCCGGAGATGAATGACCGCATGGTAACGCTCATCACATAGTTGCCTATGCGTGAACCCCAGGCGTTCAAGCAGTTCTCCATATGCTTCCGGCCCAATGTAGGCTTCTCCATCCATAGCTCCACGATCGCAGAGTACGACAACCTTCCGGCCATTGTCTCTGTAGCGTTTAGCGATGGAAAGGATACGATCCTCCTGAGACAAACTGTCTTGCAATATCTCTTCCTGGAATTCCGCCCAGGATAGCTCACCAGGTGCCATTCCGGCAGTTATCAGCTTGGTAGCCGATTCCGGCGAGATGACAACCTTGTAACCGCGATCGGAGAGCATCCGATTGAGACGAGCCAAACCAGTGGTTTTACCACTGCAAGGTCCGCCTGTGATAACGACTATCGTTATTCCATCCCCAAGATCAAGGATAGTGTACGGTTTAGCGCTTTTCATAATCTATTTCTATATCGTTCGCCCCTAGGGGCATTTTATGTTGAATTTCAATGACCGGGAAATTTTGCAATCCTATAGCCACTTATCTCGTACTATACGGCTTGCTTCTTACGTATTTTAGCATGTTGACAGTGCATTGTCAAGGCGTCATGCTTGAATTCTAGCCTGAAGCACAACACCTCCCTAGCGTAGAATAGCGGTATACCATTACCAGCCATTAACGCTAAGGAGATGTCGCATACACAATTTAACAGAGATACTAGGATCGAGCTAGCGATTCTTTTGAATGCC
>CAIQIZ010000019.1 GCA_903872035.1 uncultured bacterium
CCATTGGAACAAAAAACACAAAAATTACTCAGAGTTCAGAAGAAAGAAAGCTGACATGGCAACTCGACGACTATTTACCCACTGAAGAGTTACAAAATGAGCATGCTGAGATTCTTCCTGAAATAGGGTCGGGTTTGGTTAAAATTCATGAGCAGTTCGAGTCAGATCCAGCGCAGGCCTTGATAAGCGTGCTAGGCAATTTACCCTCATATAATGCGGGTAAGAAAGCATACTATATTGGAAAATTTGTTAATAAATATAAAGAGAGTTTAGATAAAAATCTACTGATCGCGACTGTTAAAAGTAATAAAAATATAGGTAGCTTTGATAAAAAACCACTGATTGATGCTATAGAAAAAGCATATAAAGAATAATATTTATTAGGGATTTTACGAGAGTTGTTGGGGAGGAGGGATTCGAACCGGTGGCAGCAAAGCAAGATATCGTTCAGCAGAACGATATCGACGCGTGCGCCGACAAATGTGAGTGAGCGGAACATTTGGCGCCACCGTGGACAAGGAACAAACAAGCAACACGACAGGCAAGAGGAGGCTTCGAACAGAGCGGGGAAATGATCTATGTACTCCTAAAAAGCCTATTCAAAATCTCATTGCTCGAATAAAGCAAACGATACGCCTATCGGTTGAAATTGACTTGGATTCTTCATAGCGGATCCTGTCTCGTCTCAAAGCCTCAGCGTATGAAAAAGATATTACTCTTTCCCGGCGCATTTAATCCGCCACATAATGGACATGTGTTGGCCGTTGAAGTTGCGCTAAAAAGAATGTCTTTCGACGAAATTTGGATTATGCCGTCTGAAAAACGGAACGATAAAACTATCTCCATCACCTACAAGGACCGCCGTGATTTGGGGAATCTTTTTGTTGAATATCTGCAAAAGAAAACCACAATTCCCGTCAAACTCATAACAAACGAATTAGATGATCAGAAACAAAGAGCGACAGAGGAACTATTAAGGGAAGTGAAATCACAACCCGACATGCAGTTCGCTCAGCTTATTGGGCTCGATGGTTATCTAAAGATTGGGAAAAAAACACCAAGTGAGAAATTTATTGTTATGGAGAGACCTGGGTGTGCATTATCTTCTGACTTTACACAAAATGACAATGTTGTGATTCTTGATGGAGCAGTGTCAGATATCTCAAGCACCTCTATACGCACTCTTATCCAAAATCATGATTTGAGATATAAGAAGCTTATGCCTAAGAAAATAGCCATCTATATCAACGAGCATAAGCTTTATTTGTAAAGCTTCGACTCTAAGCTAAATAATTTTCCTACTCATCCTATATCCCAGTAAATACAATTATGAAAAACGCCATAATACTTCATGGTACCGGAACAAAAAAAGACGAATTCTGGTTTCCATATATGAAGAACGAATTAGAAAAAATAGGATATGAGGTGTGGCTTCCTCAGTTGCCAAATAATGAGCACCCCAACCTCAAGGAGTGGACTCCTTATATTCTTTCAGGAGGCAAGTTTACCGAAGATACAGTTTTGATTGGTCACTCTGCCGGTTCTCAGATTATTTTAAGTGTCCTTGCGAATATTGACGCCAAAATCAATAAAGCGATTCTTGTATCGGGATATGCTAAATTGCTCAGAGAGGATGCTGACGGCGAGAATGAAAAAGAGCCAGCTTGGGATGTTATTAAGCTTCATGCCGAAGAGTTTATTTTCATCAATTCTGACAATGATCCTTGGGGTTGCGATGATACCCAAGGGAAAATAATGGTCGATAACCTTGGCGGAAAACTCATAATTCGGCATGATGGACACATGGGCTCAACTACATATAATCAGCCATATACAGAATTTCCACTACTTGTTGAGTTGATTAAATAAACTCCCATTTCATTCCTCCTCCACTCCCATCAATACTATGGAAAACAACATTCCCGACATACGAAAGGTGTACGCGCGATTTTCCGTGCCACCCAATCTTGCGGAGCATATGAAGACGGTGGCGCAGGTCGTTCGCGTCATACGGAACCACTGGC
>CAIQIZ010000020.1 GCA_903872035.1 uncultured bacterium
CTGGCATTCAAAAGAATCGCTAGCTCGATCCTAGTATCTCTGTTAAATTGTGTATGCGACATCTCCTTAGCGTTAATGGCTGGTAATGGTATACCGCTATTCTACGCTAGGGAGGTGTTGTGCTTCAGGCTAGAATTCAAGTTTTGCAAATTGACTAAATCATCCTACCAATGCATCATTAAACAAGACTTTAAAGTAAGGATACGTATGAACATTGCTTCAACTCAAAATCAAACTCAAAAACAAGGAATAATCGACCGTGCCATCGCTGCTTATCAATCGTCGGCATTGAAGGCTATGAAAGACAGGATCTTCGATCGTTTGAAGGCTCTGTGCTGCCTAGTCAAGATCTTGATCTTTATAGCGGCAGGGACTCTATCCTGGTTCTTTGGGGTCATGACACTGTTCGTTCTGCTCACTGCCATTGGCGTTTTCGTCCACATCGTTCGTTTGGTTCGCGATTTGGACTAGGAATCTCAACCGAAATCCGATCGAACGTATCGAGAGCCGCCACCTGGCTCTTTTTTGTTGCTTATGAACAATGCTCTAATGGTCTATATTTGATACAATATATGCAATATGTTCGTCGAAGACGCCCAGCTCTACAAATTCATCCTCGACTCCGGTCTTGTCACCAAGGAGGAGCTTCTGAGTGCCAAGAAGGAAAGCGAAGCCAAGAATAAACGCTTGGGTGACATCTTGGTCAAAGGTGGCAAGATAAACGCCGACAATCTGCGCCGTATGCAGGCTTATGTGTTGGGCATTCCATTTGTGGACTTGAAGAACAAGAAGGTCCCTTTTGAGACGCTCTCGCTCATTCCAGAGCCGATCGCTCGTGGTCATAATATCGTGGCTTTCAAGAAGTCGGAGGTCTCTTTGGAAGTGGCTATGTTAGACGTCAACGATCTTTCGGCCATCGATTTTATCAAGAAGAAGGTCAATTTGAAGATTTTGCCACGTCTCACCGATTCCGATTCAATCAAAGAAGCGTTGGTTCAGTATCAAAAGAGTCTCAAGGCGGAATTCGGCGATATTATCCAGAAGGAGACAGAGACGCTGAAGATGCTTTCCGAAGAGAAGGGTGAAACGGCTTCCGAGGAGGATCTAAAGAAGATCGCCGAGGATCTTCCAGTTGTGCGTATCGTCGATACGTTGATCAAACATGCCATCTTACAAAATGCCTCCGATATCCATATCGAACCAATGGAAGGTCAAGTCTTGGTCAGATACCGTATAGATGGCCTGCTTCATGATGCCATGGTCCTGCCTCGTCAGGCCGGACCTTCGGTGACGGCTCGTATAAAAGTGCTCTCCAATCTGAAACTCGATGAAAAGCGTTTGCCCCAAGACGGGCGTTTCAAAGTAGATATGAGCAATGAGAAAGTCTCCTTCCGTGTCTCAATCCTGCCGACATATTATGGAGAAAAGATCGTCATGCGCCTTCTCCGTGAGAGCATCACTGGTTTTACTTTGGAATATTTATGTTTCCACGGCGAGAGCTTGGAGCGCATACACCAGGCTATGAAGCAGACTACTGGTCTCATATTGACCACTGGGCCGACAGGTTCAGGAAAGACTACTACGCTTTACACCATGTTGGACAATCTGAATCAGCCTGACGTGAACATCTCTACCATCGAAGACCCGATCGAATATCAGATGGCGCGCATAAATCAGACGCAAGTCCGACCAGATATCGGTTTCTCTTTTGCCCAAGGGATCAGGACCCTGGTCCGTCAGGATCCGGACATAATCATGGTCGGTGAGATCAGAGATGATGAGACAGCGGCGCTCGCGGTGAACGCCGCCTTGACTGGTCACTTGGTCCTTTCGACTTTGCACACCAATTCCGCGGCCGGGGCGATGCCGCGTCTTCTTGATATGAAAGTTGAGTCGTTTCTTCTGGTTTCGACTCTGGACATCGTTATTGGCCAGCGTTTAGTCCGTCGTTTGACCCATTCCAAGCAACAATACAAGTTGTCTCGAGACGAATTCAGCGAACTCCAAAAGCTAGTCGACCTTGACCACGTTCTCGAGGCTTTGAAGCACGAAAAGATCGTAAAACCGAACGAGACTTGGGATAAAATCCAATTCTGGAAGCCAGTGAAAGGCGTCGATGATGACGGTTTCAAGAGCCGGGTCGGTATTCATGAGGTGCTCAAGATGACACCATCGATAAAAGATCTGATCATGAAGAATTCCACATCTATTGAGATCGAAGCTCAGGCCAAGAAAGAGGGGATGCTGACCATGATCGAGGACGGTATATTCAAATGTGTGCAAGGGTTGACTACTATAGAAGAAGTGTTGAGAGTGGTTTCTGAATAAGCATATGTCCCATTTCATTTTTAAAGCAAAAAAACCGAGCGGCGAAGTCTACTCTGCAGAGAAAGATGCGGCAGATCGATATGAGCTGTACCGGATGGTTCGTGAAACTGGCGACGAGATGGTCGAGTTCAAGGAGCATGCCTCGGGAGGCGGTTTTAAGGTAGACATCTCTCTTGGTTTTCTGACAAACCATGTCAAGGCTATGGAGAAGATAAATTTCGCTAGGAACCTAGGGGCTATGCTCCAAGCTGGTTTGGCATTATCACGAGCTTTGATGGTCATAGAACGCCAATCGCACAATCAGGCTCTCAAGAAGGTTATCACAACAGTCATTGGAGAGATCGACAAAGGCTCGGCATTTGCCGAAGCCTTGTCCAAGCACCCGAAAGTCTTCCCACCGTTGTTCATCTCCATGGTCCATGCCGGGGAACAGTCAGGAACTTTGGCTGATTCCCTAAAGGTGGTAGCCGCGCAGATGGAAAGCAGTTACGCTTTGGAGCGTCGGATCCGTGGCGCTCTCATGTACCCAGTGGTCATTGTTAGCGCCATGGTACTCATCGCTATTCTCATGTTTATCTTCGTGATACCGACCCTCCTCAAGACCTTCACTGATCTCAAAGTGGAGTTACCTCTGGCGACCAGAGTCGTCCTTTTCGTCAGTGATACGATACGCAATGACGGTCCTCTGGTTCTCATATTTTTTCTGCTGGTCGGCGGTTCTATCTACTGGTGGTCGCGCCGCCCATCCGGTAAGAGCGTATTACATGCGACAATGTTGAAGATCCCTGTCATAGGTGGATTGGTACAGGAGGTCAATGCTGCTCGGACGTCGCGCACTCTCTCTTCGCTCCTGACATCCGGAGTGGATGTCGTTGAAGCGGTTTCAATAACGGCTAACGTTGTCCAGAACGTGCACTTCAGGGCAGTCTTGACTAGCGCCGCTGAAGCTATAAAAAAGGGCGACCTCATGTCCAAGATATTCGCTGAAAAGGGCGCTAAGCTATACCCGGTATTTTTTTCTGAGATGATGAGCGTAGGCGAAGAGACGGGGAAGACGGGGGAGATGCTTCTCGGGGTGGCTAAATACTACGAAGAAGACGTCGATCAAAAGACTAAAGATATGTCGACTATTATTGAGCCTATACTTATTCTAGTCATTGGGGCGGCGGTCGGGTTCTTTGCCGTGGCTATGATCCAGCCTATGTATTCATTGGTTAACGCGATGTGATCAAAAAGTTATCAAGTTAAAAAGTCCGTAAAGTTCGTAAAGCCATCTCAACTTTCACCTTTCAAACTTGCAACTTTATTTACTTTATAAACTTCATGAACTTTCAAACTTTAAGAACTAACAAAGGTTTCAGTTTGGTGGAAGTCCTGGTCGGGACGGCCATATTTCTGATTGTAGCAATGTCTGTTTACGGTGCCTTCACAAGCCTATTGAAGTTGGCAAACGGTAGTCAAGCTCGGACACTTGGTGTGGAATTGGCAGACGAACAATTCGAGATAATCCGAAATATGCCATATGTTTCGGTAGGTCTAACGAACGGTATACCCTTGGGAATTTTGCCGCAGACACAGACTTTGACTCGTGGAGGTATCACCTTTACAGTCAGTTTGACCATAAGGAATATCAATTTTGCCACTTCTTCGTTACAGGCCAGCGACAAGCTCGTACAGGTTGAGGTGACTTGTCCGGGTTGCCAGGATTTCCAACCGATAGTCTTGACCGGACAAGTGTCGCCAGCCAATCTCCAGTCCGCGGCTTCCGGTGGAGCATTGGTTGTGCAAGCATTGAATGCTAGTGGCCAACCAGTGGAGGGGGCAACAGTCTATGTCCAGAGCTTGAGCACTAGTACAGTCCAAGATACCGATGTTACCAACGATCAAGGGACACTGAACATTATCGGTGTGCCTCGAGGTACGAATATGTATCGGATAATAGTGTCCAAGGACGGATATTCCACGGCCAGCTCGTCGCGTCCGGGCAGCATGGGACTCTCTACTCCGGTCAATGCCGACGCTACGGTGTTGAATCAGCAAGTGACGACTGCCAGTTTTTCTATAGACCAATTGAGTTCGCTGCACATTTCCAGCGTGTCGCCTATTTGTGCGGTAGTGCCGAATATACATTTTTCTTTAACCGGAGCAAAGCTCATTGGTACTAGTCCGAGCGTTTTCAAATTTCCAACAGTTAATGTGTCGACAGGGTCAAGTGGGACTCTCAACCTCGTAAATATGGAGTGGGATACGTACACGTTGACACCTACGGACAGTTCCTATGATGTAGAAGGTGTGAATCCGTTCAGTCCATTCGCTCTGAATCCAAATAACTCCCAAAACGTCCAATTGGTCGTAGTTCCCAAAAGCTCCAACAGTTTCATGGTGTCCGTGGCTGATCGAAGCAGCAAGTTGCCGATCTCCGGTGCGACCGTGACTCTCTCGGGGGGTTCATATACTGGTACCTATGTGACTGGACAAGGATATCTGTCGCAAACCGATTGGTCTGGAGGAAGCGGGCAAGTGAATTACACCAATCCCAACCAGTATTTTGCCGACAATGGCCGGGTCGATACCTCGACTTCTTCGGGGAACATAGTGATGAGATCTTCTTTCGGGCTTTATTCCACTTCAGCCACATCTACTCTAGAATCTTCGACTTTTGATACTGGGTCGGCTAGCAATTATTACACTTTATCTTGGAATCCAGTGAGCCAACCTGTCTTGACCGGCACCAACAGCGTCAAGTTCCAGTTCGCCACCAATCCGTCTGCGACTTCCACAGTCTGGACCTATCGAGGACCGGACGGTACATCCAATTCCTACTTCACAGTGCCCGGGTCACCGATCAATGTTGTGAGCAATGGCAATGAGTTTGCCAGGTACCTTGCTTACATGACGACTAAGACTGCGACTGTCACGCCCATGATATCAAACGTATCATTTGCTTATACGTCGAGTTGCGCTCCGCCCGGCCAAGTCATATTCCAAGGTCTATCGGCTGGAAGCTATACTCTGACTGTGTCCAAGAGCGGTTACACGACATATTCCGGTTCGGTGACGATAGGTAGCGGCTGGCAACAGCAGACGGTTAGTCTTGGTTCTTAGTAAATCTTTATGCAAGAAATATTATTCACGAATAAAAAAATAGGTAGTGGAGGACGACGGGGTATGACCCTCGTGGAAGTATTGATTGCTCTGGCAATCTTTGTGGTTGTAATCGTGGCGGTTGGGACATTCGAAGCTAACATTTTTAGATATCAAAGTTCTATATCAGGATCTTATCAGACCGCCCAAAGCGCCCAGATAATATTGAAGATTATGCTTCAACAGATCCGGGAAGCGGAGCCGGCCGCTAATGGCGCATATACTTTGGCAAATGCCGGCAGTACGACCATGACTTTCTATTCCGATCCTGATAATGACGGAACGGCCGAGCGGATCACCTATTCACTGATCGGCACGACCATATACCAGATCACGATACAACCATCTGGTATGCCACCTTCATACAATGTGGCCAGTCAATCTACCACGACTCTCTTGCGAAATGTCGTAAATAGCCTAAGCACTCCGGTCTTTCAATATTACGATACGAATTATAACGGAACTTCATCGCCTCTAGCTCAGCCAGTCACTACCACGGCCGTCAGATTAGTTAAGATAAACGCGACCCTAGATTTGGATTCCAATAGGTCTCCAGTTCCCATTACCTATACCGTCCAAGCCAGCTTCCGCAACTTAAAGACAAATCTATGAAGCACACACTACTTGTCAAATATGCTCGCGGAGACATCCTGCTAAGCGTCATCATCTTTGCGGCTATCGCGATCACTATGATCATTGGTTTGGTAAATTGGGGCGCTTCCCTATTAGGTAGCATCAGGAGCGTAGCAGCTCGTGAGCAGGCCTTTCAGATCGCAGAGGCTGGTGTCGACTATTACCAATGGCATCTTGCTCAAAGTCCTAACGATTATAAGGATGGTACTACCACCCCGCAGCCGTATGTGCATAAATTCTATAACAAGGATGGAGATTTGCTCGGCAGTTATTCATTGACGATCGCTCCACCGCCGGTCGGTTCGACTTTGGTAAAGATAACTTCTGTAGGAACGCTGGCATCTTCGACAGTGAGCCGCTCAGTCCAAGAAACTCTTGCCATACCTTCATTGGCTCGTTTTGCAGTAGTAGCTAACGACAACATGAATTTCGGTTCCGGTACGACGGTCTATGGACCGATACAATCAAATGCTGGAATCCATTTTGATGGTGTGGCCAACAATCTGGTCTCGAGCGCCCTCACAACGTATACCGATCCAGATACCGGCCAGACCCAATGGGCAGTTTACACAACATCAGGCACTGACGACCCCCAGCCGAATACACCATTTAACAATAGACCTGATGTCTTTGTGGCAGGTAGACAAGTTGGGATTCCTTCATTTCCATTCGGAAGCCTGGCAGCTAATCTAAGCCAGTTGCAGGTCCTGGCCCAATCAGGTGGCAAGGAGTGGACATCTTCAAATGCGCAGGGTTATCACATCGTCTTTGAAGTCCCGAATTCGCAGAATGGTAATGCGACAAGCTATTTCATGTATAAGGTCACAACGCTACAGGCAGCACCTAACGGGTGTGGCACTGATGGAACCGCCCAGAGCGAGAGCCAGTGGGGAACGTGGACGATCAAGAATCTGACAGGCAGCAACAATAGCGGTAATAGCAATGAATCTCTGGTGAACGGGTCTAATGCTGACCATTCATGGCCTCTTCCAGGTAACGGAGTGATCTTTGTTGATGATGATGTTTGGGTGGACGGCACAGTGAAGAATGCCCGGGTTACTATCGCGGCAGGTATTATAGGGTCGAGCAATCCGGATAATTACTCAAATATCACGGTCAATACAAATCTTAGATACACGAACACTGACGGTACCGATGTTATCGGTCTGATCGCGCAAGGCAATATCAATTCAGGTATGGTCAGTGACGATACGTACGAGATTGACGCGGCTCTCATCGCCGAAAATGGACGCGTCGGTAGATACTATTACAATAGCAATTGCAGCGTTAGTAGTACGGATTATTCGACTAGAACCCAGCTTACTTTACTTGGAATGATCGCGACTGCTGTCCGTTACGGTTTTGCTTTCAGTGATAACACTGGCTATGCGATTCGAAACATCAATTATGATGCAAATCTGCTATATGCTCCGCCGCCGTCATTCCCGCAAGCGTCTTCGCAGTACCAGGTGATCTCTTGGCAACAGTTGAACTAGGGGAGATTTAAGGTACAATGAATGCCAATATGAGCAATACAAAATTGGTCGTAGGCAATTGGAAGATGAATCCGGCAACTGGTGACGAAGCCAAACTCTTGGCCCGAAAGACGCGGCACGCCGCATCGTTGCTCGAGCATATATCGGTTGTAGTTTGCCCACCCTTTCCTTTCATTTCGGCCGCTGTGCCTGGCAAGAAATCGCCACATTTTCATTTAGGAGCGCAGTCTGTATCTATCGAAGAGGGAGGTGCCCATACCGGAGAAGTCGGAGCGGCCATGTTGAAGGACCTTTGTGTCGAATATGTGATCGTTGGGCACTCGGAGATGAGGAGTCTTGGAGATTCTGACGAAATGGTCTCAAAGCGTCTCAAAGCTGTGCTCGACGCGGGCATGATGGCGATCCTTTGTGTCGGTGAAAAAGTCCGAGATGAGAGCGGATCACATTTTGATTTTGTAAGAGAGCAGATGAAGAAATCCTTGGCGAACATAACCAAGTCTCGAAGCAGTGGCGTGATCGTCGCCTATGAGCCGATCTGGGCTATCGGAGCCAAAGAAGCTATGAAACCTGAAGATGTCTGTGAGATGACGATTTTTGTTAGAAAGATATTCTCTGATATATTCGGAAACGACACCGCTCAAAAAGTCAGGGTGCTCTACGGCGGGTCGGTTAAATTTGAGAACGCTGCCGATATCATAAAAATCGGGCAAGTTGACGGCCTTCTAGTCGGCCGTGAAAGTGTTAATGTGGCAGGGTTCGTCGATCTATTAAAAGCGGTAGATGAAGTAAAATAATTTATGAAAACTCTTCGCGATATCCCAAATTTAGAAGGCGTCAAAGTTTTGGTACGTGCCGATTTCAATGTTCCAGTAGAGAATGGTGTGGTCGTCGATGATTTTCGCATAAGAGCGGCCTTGCCGACAGTAGACTTTTTGTTATCCAAAGGAGCGGTTGTGATCCTGATGAGTCACCTGGAAGACAATGATGGCGAAAATCTGACATTGCAGCCGATCGCTGACCGATTACAGAAATTGGAACGACCAGTTACATTTATTAAAGATTACGCGAAGGCCTACGAGATTATCAACACGCCCGCTTCGCAGGGTAGTTGTTATCTATTAGAAAATCTCCGTTTCTTTGAAGGTGAGAAGAAGAATGATAAGAAATTCGCGCAGCAGCTGGCATCGCTTGCCGATATCTATGTGAATGACGCTTTTCCTGTTTGTCACAGGGAACACGCTTCAGTTGTTGGAGTGCCACAATATTTGCCGAGCTATGCCGGCCTTCAATTGGAGAAAGAAGTCGCCAATCTTTCCTTGGCATTCAAACCATCCCATCCATTCCTTTTTATCTTGGGCGGTGCCAAATTTGAGACAAAACTGCCATTACTTGCCAAATTCATTGAGATCGCTGACGAGATATTTGTCGGCGGAGCATTGGCTCATGATCTCTTTAAAGTTAAGGGGTATGAGATCGGTCAGTCTATTGTGTCTAAGACCGATGTCGATTTGAGCGCATTCATAAAAAGTCCAAAGCTTCTCATGCCTATCGACGTCGTTAATCAAGAAGGCGTTTCTAAAGCGGCCGATTCACTTGAAGCCACTGATCAAATTATGGATAGCGGCCCGAAGACAGTCTCGATGCTCAAAGAAAAGATCGAATCAGCAAAGTTCATTCTTTGGAATGGGCCGCTTGGTAAATATGAAGGAGGTTTCAAGCAACCAACATTGGAGGTGGCAAAAATGATCGGTGAGGCCACCAAGAAGAGTTTGGGAAAAGTTATCTCGATAGTCGGCGGGGGAGATACTATAGCGGCTACCGAAGAGCTCAAGAATCAAAGCGATTTCACATTCGTCTCGACCGGTGGCGGTGCCATGCTCGATTTCCTGGCCAAAGGGATATTGCCAGGTATTCAAGCTTTGGAGGATTCGAAGGCTTAGACTAAGCAAGTGCCGCGATTATCTTCTTCGTGTTTCCTTCGAAATCAGTTCGATTTGCTTTGACGTCAGAATTAGGGAACACCCAGATATGCGCGTGAGGGACTTCGTCACCGACAATTTTACTTAGTATCCAATCAGTATTGAAAGCTTTGCGCTGTGCCAGTGCTATCTTCTGCGCAATCTTGAAATAGTCACCAATATTCTCTATGTCCCAAACCCAACGGCAGTGTTTCTTTGGAATGACTTGGACATGTCCTGGTGTATGCGGATGAATATCAAGAAAGGCCATGAAGTCTTTGTCTTCATAGACTATATGTGCTGGGATCTCTTTATTTACGATCTTGCAGAAGACACAGTCTTTCATGGGTTTATTCTAATACATTCTCTCTTAAGATGAAATCTCCCAACAAAAAGACCCCGAGGATTGGGGTCAATAACGTTGGATGGTTGGCGTGAATATGGATCTATTCCGTCATAGAACCATCTCGGCGGTTCTAGTAGAAAGGGAGGCCTTTGGTCGCGTCTGTCGTGGAGTGGATCACGGACTCTTGCACATATGAGCATTGAAGACAGGCGGCGAGGACACCCTCCATGAAACGCCATTGGTCGTGCCCATTGCCGCGACCGTTCATGGTCATGAGTATCAGGCAGGCTTTGTCGTTTTTTTTCACCTTTCGGGCAACGATGGCCAGCGCCCACATCTCCTTTGGATCGCGTATGAAGTGAACTCCTTCCATGGCAGTGTGACCGCGCACGCGGTCGTTGTATTTTTCCAAAGTTAGAACATGGATCTCGATTGGAGGGCATATTCTCTTGAGTTTGACTGGCATCATATTTTCGGCCTGTTTGACCAGTTCCTTCAAGGTTGCGCCACCGCCTCTCACAGTTATTATTTGTTTGTTCATTCTGTCTGTAGATTACCTTCGGTGTGCTGTATGTCAATATCTATCTGCTATAATCGCTCCGCTCATATATCGTCTACGCTCGGATATTGTGGAATCAAGCTTCCACATATCCTCGCTTGCCGCTATACTTCGTCTTATGCCATACCAAATCCGTCGACCGCTTTCTATTGCAGAGCAAGGAGAACTTGCCGGATATTCGCCTTTGCTGGCACATCTATTGTTTCATCGCGGCATTGTTAGTGGAATTGATGCCAAGGCCTTCATTTCGCCAGATTATGAATTGAGTAGCCATGACCCATTCCTGTTGAAAGGCGCGGAAAAGTCGGCGGAAAGGATCATTTCAGCGATTGAAAAGGACGAAAGGATAGCTATTTATGCTGACTATGATGCGGATGGCATCCCAGGTGCAGTTATTTGGGACGATTTCTTCAAGAGAATAGGTTTTACGAACTATTCGATTTACATCCCACATCGCCACGATGAAGGGTTTGGGCTGAATAAAGAAGCGGTGGAACAATTGGCGGGTGAAGGAGTAAAGCTGTTGATCACTGTCGACTGTGGCATTGCCGATATTTTGCCGGTGAATCGTGCTAACGAGTTGGGAATGATCGTAATCATCACTGATCATCATGAACCACCTCCGGAATTACCGCCTGCTTTTGCTATCGTTGACCATAAGCAGGTTGATTGTAGTTATCCTGATAAGAATATTTGCGGAGCAGCAGTCGGTTTCAAGCTGATTCAGGCAGTCATAAAGAAGGCGAAGGAGCAAGGAGTAGGGAGCAAGGAGCAAGGAAGCGCTGCGCTGCGCTGGCTACGAAATTTCAAAGAAGGCCATGAGAAGTGGTTCTTGGATCTTGTCGGGATGGCCACTCTCTCGGACATGGTGCCCCTCACCGGTGAGAATAGGGCATTGGCATATTATGGATTGGCGGTGATGAGGAAGAGCCCGCGCAAAGGCATAATGCGGCTTCTGCATAAATTGAAGATAGCTCAAAGGCATATCACCGAGGATGACATTGCTTTTATGATAACGCCGAGAATCAATGCCGCCTCAAGGATGGGCGTTCCTATGGACGCATTCAAATTATTGGCAGCAGATAATGATACCGACGCCAATATCTGCGCAGATCATTTAGATAAGATCAATAACGAACGGAAAGGCGTGGTGGCCTCCTTGGTAAAAGAGGTAAAAAAGAAAGTTCATGAACGGCATGGCGCGTCTATTCCATCAGTCATAGTCCTCGGAAATCCGGAGTGGCGGCCATCGCTTCTTGGTCTGGCCGCCAATTCTTGTGCTGAAGAATTCGATCGCCCAGTGTTCTTGTGGGGAAGGGATGGTGATAATGTGATAAAGGGATCATGTCGTTCGGAAGGAAAGTCACATGTTGTAGAGTTGATGCGCGCCATGCCGATCGGCACACTCTCCCAATTTGGTGGCCACAAACATTCCGGGGGATTTGCTGTGGCCGAGGATGCCGTGCATTATTTGGAACAGAGATTGAATGAAGCCGCAGATAAAATTCGAAATTCGAATATTGAAATTCGAAACAAATCAGAAAAACTAAACTCGAAATCAGAAACGACCGAGTTGATTGATTACGAGTCGGATTTCATCGACGCTGAATTATCATTGAATGAGATCACTTGGAGTCTTTACAATGATGTGGCCAAACTGGCACCATTCGGAATCGGAAATCCCAAGCCGGTCTTTCTCTTAAAGGAATTATTTATAGTCCAAGTGCGTCAATTTGGCAAAGGAAGCGAGCATGTCGAATTGGTTTTCAATAAACCGAATGGCGGAAAAATACCCGCCATCTCATTCTTTGGCGCGGAAAATGAATGGGCTAAGACAGTAAAGGCTGGTTCAAAGATTGATTTGATTGCATCGCTTGAAAAATCTATGTTCAAAGGCACGCCGGAATTGCGCCTTAGAGTTATAGATGTGGTCAATAAGTAAAATGGCGATCGCGTGATATTATATGGATATGATAACAATTTTCACCGATGGCTCATCACGAGGAAATCCTGGACCGGGAGGGTGGGGGGCAGTAATCGCAATGAAGGAAGGAGCTAGGAGCAAGGAGATAGGAGAGGCGCAGACACAAATCACTGAATTGGGTGGAGGAGAAAAGATGACTACGAATAATCGCATGGAATTGACGGCTTGCGTGCAGGGGCTGGTTAATACTCCAAAGGATTCGGAGGTGACGGTCCTTACGGATTCGTCATATGTCATTAATGGCATGACCAAGTGGATCCATGGCTGGAAGAGGAACGGCTGGAAGACAAAGACCAAAGACGATGTACTAAATAAGGACCTATGGATGGAGTTGGCGGATGAGATAAGCACGCGGCAGGTCCAGTGGAAACATGTCGGTGGTCATGTGGGGATTCTCGGTAATGAACGTTGTGATCATATAGCGACTGCATTTGCAGATGGTATGGATATCAAATTATATAAGGGATCGTTGGCGGATTATGATTTACCGGATGTTCTAGATGTTTCTTTGGATGCGAGCAAAGCCAAGGCGAAGAAATCATCCTCGGCACATTCTCGAGCCAAGGCCTTTTCATATGTGAGTTCGGTGGGTGGCATTATTGAGACTCATCATACCTGGGCGGAATGCGAGAAAAGAGTGAAGGGTGCGAAGGGAGCCAAATTTAAGAAATCTATAAGCGTTGATAGTGAGCAAGAAATTATTGCTGAATTCGAGGCATTGTGATGTTTTGTGAGCGTTGTTTATTGCAAAGCGAACTCTGTTCTGTTTCAAACTGGCCCACAGTTCTGAAACAGAACAGAGTTCGCTTTGCTTTAAAATCTTCATAACTTCTTGAAACATTTTTTATCTGATTTTGAACCTTTCTTCATAAGTTCTTCATTTGCGGAGCATACAATCACGAGGTGAGAAAAGGCGTCATCATCTTCTGGAGCATATTTGTAGCGGCTGCGATTTTTCGTGTTTGGCAATCATTTGATGCAACGGCGCCGGATATAGGCGATTGTCTTAAGGAAACCATCACAGGTGTTGGCGCCATTGTAGTTGAGCCACAGAAGACGGGGACAGGACAAGTGTTGGTTGTGAAGGTGGAAAGAGCTGAGGAATCTTACGCTGTAGCTGATTACAATTCTCTTGATTCAAATCGATCATCGAATAAGAAATGTCCATCCGATATTCTTCTACGCATCAAGACCAAACTTTACCCCGAGTTTTCGTACAACGACAGAGTTACGTTTAAAGGAAAATTATTGGAGCCGATGAATTTTGGAAACGGCGGTAGCGGAAGGGAATTTGATTACAAAGGTTACTTGGCCAAAGATGATATATTTTACGAAATGAAGAGTGCTGTTGTGACGAAGGTCGACGAAGAAATCGCGCAAAAGCGGTCTGAGGCGGGCCCGATTTCAAATGTTACAAATAGAATCACTCTGTTTCTGTATTCTCTCAAATCAAAGTTCGTCGACAATCTGAATCGAACTTTAGGCGAACCGCATGCCGCTTTAGCTGCAGGTTTGGTGGTGGGTGAAAGGGCGGCCTTAGGTAAGGACCTTTTGAATGATTTTCGAACGGTCGGACTGATCCATATAGTAGTGCTTTCCGGATTCAACATCACTATTGTTGCCTATGCTATGCGACGCTTGCTCTCATTCTTGCCGCGAGTCTGGGGAATCCTGATCGGCGGAGTAGGCATCATCCTATTCGGAATTCTTGTTGGCGGTGGAGCCACGGTCGTGCGCTCATGCTTTATGGCTGGAATCGCCCTATCAGCGGATCTTCTGCGCCGCGATTACAGCGTGATTAGGGCGTTGGCTTTGGCAGCACTCCTCATGCTCATACAAAATCCTATGATTCTGCTTCATGATACGTCTTTCCAACTTTCATTTCTGGCGACTTTGGGTCTCTTGCTCCTGGCAAGCCCAATCGAGGGGCAGCTGAAATTCATCCCGGATATTTTAGGAATTCGGGGAATAGTTGCGGCTACGGTTTCCACGCAGATATTTGTCTCACCGTTCATTCTTTACATAATGGGCCAGATTTCAATTATTGGCGTTGTCGTGAATATCCTAGTCTTGCCGAGCATTCCGCCCACTATGCTTTTTGTATTTCTCACCGGGGCCGGCGGCTTTGTTTGGATGCCGGCCGTAAAATTATTCGGTTGGATCTCTCATATCTTTCTCTCATACGAGCTATTCATGGTGCAGAGTTTTGCTCGTCTACCATTTGCTTCGGCTCACGTATCGGCATTTTCCATCTGGTGGGTCATCGGATTCTACGGAATATTTGCGATCACTTTTCTGATTATTAAATGGATAGATGCCGGGAAAAAGTTAAGATAGGGTGCTTTTACTTCTGTAGGGTTGCCACTATCACCAATCTCTTATCATACGTTCTTTGATCTCCGACCCAGTTTCCTTCGCAGGTTATGAGTACCAGTCGTGAATCTGTTGATCTCATGATATCTGTTAGGGGAACTTGTTGGTAATTATAGGAGTTGACGCTGGATACTAAGAAATCAAGATTCGTTCCTTCTTCAGTCGTGATATATACATGATCGCCGACGTTGATATTTGAAAGATGTTTGAAGACTCCTGGTAATCCTAGGCCATTGTCTACGTGACCGTCGATGAGGGCGCTGCCGGAAAGGCCTGGTGTGGCGCTATTCTCATACCAACCTACATCTGTAAAGTTGCTCGGTGAGCCGATCGTTCCTTTGGCTGTTATGCCTACATATTGGACCTTGGCATTTATTCCCAGGCTTGGAATAGAGAATCTTAGTGGATATGTTGGTGGGATGACGACGATCTTTTTGAGAAAGCCTGGATCGGTAGGGGAGGCTGCTGTAAGAGCCGGCGTTGCCAGAGGAGTTTGTGATGCTGCAAGAGATTCAGGTGTTATAGATTCAGATGTAACAGCAGCGCTGGCTGGCTCGTAAGATGGAAAAGAATAACCTATGACAGCGCCAGTGTATGTGCGCACAAACACAACCGCCGCGATTGCGGCGATTGTGGTCGGCACAAAGTAAGAAAGGAAGCGTTTCATACTTTTTTACTTTGATTACGAGGTCGATACAGTGATACGGCTATCCATATAGGCTTTGCGGCTTATGTATACAACACTACCGACAAGAGCTAATGTTGCGACAGACAAGACGATCCAATTGGTAGTCGCCATGCCTCCTGCTCCGGTATTGGGGACACCGGGTGTGACTGGTTGAGAATAGTTCAACGTGACTCCAGCTGTGCCGTTAGGATCGCTGACGCCTCCACCATATGTCATGGTTGTTGCGTTATAGAAGGTACCATTGCCGTAGTAATATACCTGTTGTCCGCCCTGTGATGGCCCGGCATTGACGTAGTAATATCCTGCCGCAAGCGGTCCAGCTCCCGAATTGACGGACATTCCAGACTGATTGTAGAGGACTGGCATGGTCGCGTATGTCTGCCCGAAGGCTACGAAAGGCGTGACTGCCATAGCGGCGACAAGCACTGCGCTCGAAGCTATGTATGATAATTTTTTCATTAGATTTTAGACGATTAATCTATAGTAATAATTCGACATACATCATGACGAACCATTATGAGAAGTATTACAATTGCAATCGGCAATCTTGTAATGTCGTGACAAAGAGCTATTCGGGAATGCTGTGTTAAAGAGCGATAGAGATGACCTTTATGATATTAAAGATACGAGATCAATCGTGAGGTTGGTGCAATCGTGAAGTTTTCCGGCTGGAGGATAGCTGTCACAACTAGGCGTTGGTCATAAGTCTTTTTGGAAGCAATGAATTTGCCATGGCAAGTGATGATCTTGAGAAGCGCGCCGCTGTAATCATTGAAGATCTGTTTGCTCGGAAAATTATCCGTTTTGTAAGCGTCGATTCGGCTTACAACAAAGTGTAGGATTTGACCGCCAGCATTCTTCACATCTATCGTGTCTCCGATATTCACTTTTTTCAATTGTTTGAATGGTCCGGGAATGCTCGCGCCATTATCAACATGGCCATCTATGATGGCGCTCCCGATCTGGCCAGGTGCAACGCCGTTCTTATACCAACCGGCTTGGACAAAGTTTGGAGGAGTATCTAGATTGCCTTTGGGAGTCACGCCTACGGGTATGATTGGAGCATCGATTTTTGCTGCAGGAATGACTATACGTACCGGCGGCAATTGCTGTGCCGCAGCAGTCTTATATGAAAAAGCTCCGACAAAAATCGAGGCGATGAGCAATATTTGCGCGACCATCCTGTTCCGAGACATCTTGGTGAAGAATAATATCACCTGTGTCGTATGTGACTAGTGTTTTATGGCTAAATGCGTGGTGTAATGCTTGCTTTCCCGTAATTCTCTTCCATCACCTCCCAATTTAAATTCGCGAAGAAATCTTCGACATATTGCTTCTTGCCGGACGGTTGATAGTCAGCTACGTAAGAGTGTTCCCACATATCGAGGCCGAGGATCATGACGCAGCCATTCAAAAGCCCTAGATGCTGCTCGTCGATCCATGAGCAATGCAGATCACCAGTCCTAGGATCGCACCACAGAGTGGCCCAACCGATACCGCGAGTGGTGGCTGCGAAATTCTTGAATCCTTGGAGCCAACCATCAAACGATTGCCATGTTTCATTGATTTTCTTCTTCAAAGGGCTTGAATCCGTGAGTGTCTTCGAACCTCCTTCCAGAGAAGAAAAATAGACTTCATGGTTGCGTATACCGTTGTATTCAAAGCTGAAGCGGCGGAGGAATTCGTTTATCGAGTAAGCATTTGCTTCAGCATCTTTGGCATAGACGTCCATCTTTTCATGGATGAGGTTGAGATTCTTCACGTATCCCTGGTAAAGCTTCAGATGTTCCTCGATGGTTTTCTCAGAGATCCCTTTAAGTTTAGGAATCTTAAAAGTTTTGGCAGCGAATGGGGTCATATGATTGGTTTTTTATGATGATAATTGGTTAATTATACATTGAATCATACGAAGTATGGCGGTTGGCTGGTTCAGAAGCTAACGTTTTGCGAGGCAACCTATGTCCTGTTTCAAACTGGCCCACAGTTCTGAAACAGGACATGAGCTGTCTCGCCTAAGTATCTTCATGACTTCTTGATACTTTTTTTATCGTTTTTTTAAACTTTTTTCATCATATCTTCATTTCGGTTGGGTAGACTTGGAGCATGGCAATCAAGTTTGCTTCAAGACCGTTCATCATAGTCGCCGCAGCAGGCGCAATGGCTTTGGGCATGGGCGGGTACTTCTGGAAAGAGGAGAACCGGCCGAAGGTACTGGATATTTACATTTTCAATCTGTCGAGCGGGCGGTCGATGTTCATCCGGACACCTGATGATTACCGCGTGCTCATCGACGGAGGTTCAAACCCCGATGTCATTCAGGAATTGACGAAAATTCTTCCGTTCTATTCACGTCGAATAGACGCGATCATCGCCACGAATACCGACGGGAAGAATGTTGCAGGATTGATCGATGTCCTCGATAGATATGAAGTAGATGATGTCTATCTTCCGGCCGTGACTCTTCAATCTCTCGGATTGGTCAGCGCCAGCGATCCAACTTACGAGTCGTTGTTGCAGGAAATCGAAAGCCAGCAGGCCATTGCACGGACTATTGCAAGAGGGAATATCATCTTATTGGGCGACGAAGTCAGAGCCGACGTACATTTCCCGTCAAAGCCGGAAAGTTTTGCTTATTCGCTGGCCAGTTCGCCAGAAGTCCTATTCACATTGAGGTACGACAATACTTCTGTGACATTTCTGGGCAACGCTTCACACAAGGTGCAGGAATTTCTAGCGTCTACTTCTGCCGTTTCGGCCAAGTCTTCCGATTCCGCTGCTTCTTCAACAACTTCTACAAATGTGATTCAAACTGACGCCGCGATTGTTTCGAATAGCGCTTTGCCAGCAAATATTTCAGCCAATCTCATGAGTCAATTAGTGCCCAAGTACTTTATCTATTCGAGACAGCCGCAATCTTCAAGTAGTGGCGGACCATCACTTCCAAAATCGACACCCTCAAAGACTTCCAAGAAAAAGCCAGCAAAAATTCCACCTGATCCATTTGCATTGATTCCAATCGATCATCGTTTCAATATAAAAGAAACCGGCACCATTCATTTGGTGTCAGATGGGGAGAGTTTGGTTGTTAGATGAGTCCAGCTTTCTTCAGGGTGCGGTAAGCGCCGTTCTTTTGAATAGTGCGGAGAGCGCGAGTGGAGATCTTTAAAACCACTGACTTTTTGAGTTCAGGGACATATATCCGCTTTTTCTGCAGGTTTGGGTAGCGGCGAACGGCGCCAGAAGGGTTGAATTGCGTGGCACGGGTCCTGTTCGAATAGCGTCCTCCGACGACAGAGCCTACTTTGGTGATTTGGCAGATGTTAGCCATAATGATTGGTGAGCTCGTATGGTATCATAAGTCAGGTAAATTGCAAAATGCTTATCATCTTATCCATCATTATCCTCATATTCTCGGTCATATTCCATGAAGTTTCTCACGGATATATGGCTGATTTGCTGGGCGATCCCACGGCGCGTTTGCAGGGCAGATTGACGTTGAATCCCCTCAAACATATAGATCCGATAGGCTCTATCATTGTTCCGTTCATTACGTATATCACGGCCGGATTTGCTTTCGGTTGGGCCAAGCCAGTTGTTTACAATCCTTACAATTTGAAGAACAAACGCCAAGGCGAATTCCTTATCGCCGTCGCCGGTCCGGCGTCCAATCTAGGTATCGCTATAATATTTAGTCTGATCATAAGGTTGGTTGCCTCCGGATCCACGACCATGACTCCGTTCTTGGAGATTGCCACATATATAGTGCTCATCAATATCGTCCTTGCTGTTTTTAATTTGATTCCATTGCCGCCCCTCGACGGATCGAAACTGCTGTTGGCATTTTTGCCGAATCAATATGGCAAGCTTCGTTCTTCTCTGGAACGTTTTGGACCAATCTTCGTGCTTCTAGCAGTATTCTTTCTTTGGCAGATAGTGGCGCCGATCGTACCTTGGGTGTTTCAATTGTTCACTGGAATACATTTGCATTGATCGTTGTGTTGACACTAAATACGGTGGGGTATAGCATGGCGTTTAGTAAGCTCCTAAACTTACGCCCGACACACGGTTCCGAGATATCTCATCGTCGGGTTTTGTTCCATCGTACCCCCTACTGATGGAGCAGCCAATAAATCATAGAAGGAACGGTCGTTTCATTGGTTTGGCGATTCGTTCCAGGGCGATGCTGTCACACGACAGCGTCGCCCTAATTTATTGCTTGTATTTATATATTATGGTAAGGTATTGCCACTGCCATTTGGGCAACAATCGAATTACCAATCCGGATGAGTAATCGTTCAGGTTCGCTCGAACCGAAAACGGTGAAAAAATCAGACGGAAACAAAGTTAAAAGTTCCTAAAGTTCGAAAGTTCATAAAGCCGGACTTTACGAACTTGAAAAACTTTTAAACTTTCTAACTAATCATCATGCCAACCATAAATCAGCTGACAAAATCGAATAGAGCCAGGTTCAAGAGGAAGTCAAAGTCCATAGCTTTGACTCGCACTTTCAATAGCATCAAGAATCGCCCTATTTTCTTCCCGGCTCCTTTCAAGCGTGGAGTTTGTGTAAAAGTTACTACCAAGACTCCGAAGAAGCCTAACTCGGCCATCCGCAAGATCGCTCGCGTTCGTCTGTCTAATGGAATGGAAGTCACTGCCTATATTCCGGGCATGGGTCACAATCTTCAGGAACACGCCGTAGTTTTGCTCCGCGGCGGTCGCGTCAAGGACGTCGGTCTCCGTTATTCAGTTGTTCGTGGCGTATTAGACTGTGCCGGTGTCGAAGCACGTCGTAAGGGTCGCAGCCAGTATGGCAACAAGAGGCCGAAAGCAGCGAAAGCTTAATCTCATAAACTATCATGCGACGCAAAATCAAAATCAAGCGCGATCTCAAGCCGGATATAAACTATCAGTCTTTGAAATTGGCCAAATTTACTAACTACATCATGGAGTCTGGCAAGAAGAACATCGCCAGGGCCATCGTAGCCGACTGTATGACTGTCATCAAAGAAAAAGCCAAGGTGGAAAGTCCTCTGGAACTCTTTGAATTGGCACTGAAGAACACCATGCCAGCCATGGAAGTCCGTTCCCGCCGTGTCGGTGGCGCCAACTATCAGGTTCCGCGCGAAGTCCGACCGGAGCGCAAGCTCGCTTTGTGTATGAAATGGATCATCGAGGCTGCTCGTTCCAAGAAAGGCGCTCCTATTCATGAAAAGCTGGCGGATGAAATCATTGCTGCCTCCAAGAATGAAGGTGAAGCAGTCAAGAAGCGTGAGAACGTCCACAAGATGGCCGAAGCCAACAAGGCTTTTGCTCACTTCGCTTGGTAACATAACTTAATCTTTGAACAAGAAAGCGCAGCTGCAAGGCTGCGCTTTTGCGTTAGGGAACTGTGATGGAAATATCGTATGGAATGGTGTGTCTGCCGTCTGGCGCGGTGGTTAGGGGTTCTCTGATCCAACATTTTCCTATCTCAATTTTATGGGTGTTGATCACAGACACCTCTTTCCATTCTCCGAGGATACAAACCTGACCAGTGCTTATGTGTTTGGCGGCTTCTTCGCTGATGAAACCAATGATCGAAAGGTCGAATTGGTCACGGCCGTGTTCTTTGATACACAAGACGCATGGTACTGGCGACATGTTGGGATCGTAAAGACAGAAAACGTCTCCAAGATGGAAGATGATACCATCGAAATATTGCATACCGCCTTTTTCAGGCTTCTCGTCTGTGGGAAAATGAGTCCAGGTCGCTTGCGCCATTCTATCAATGACGCCCGGCACACCGTAGTAGATATGTTCGCATGTCATAAAATTTTAAGAGCTTTAACTTCTGGTTCAATTGTAGAACAATAATGGTGGGATTTCACGCACCTTTGCAGGTATTCCAGTCGTAAACTATTCAATGTATTACTCATCTGCTTCGACAAAGCCAGAATATCCTCACCCGAGCACGCTTCTAGTTCAAAAATGGACAGTTTTTCTTAAGTGTATTCACTGTGGAAAGAAAAAACGCGAGATAAGGTCAAGCGACGACCCGGGTTCTTACAGCTCGACTGACTTTTGGTTGTGTCAGGAATGTTCCAATGAAAATCCATTGGATGAGGTACTGAAGAGATTGAAGAGAAGGTTGTTGGCCGGTCGAGATTAGCTTGCGTGGCAACTTATCAGAGAGTAAAATTGCAACGTGGTTCGGCAAGGCCGCGCCATTTTTAATTGATTATTAATTAACACATTTTCATATGAATAAATCACAAGAAACTAGTTTGATCGTACCAGTAACGCCAGAGTTCATTGAACGAAGGATACTATTAGTACGTGGCCAGAAAGTCATGATCGATAACGATTTAGCTGAATTATATCAAGTCCAGACGAAAGTCTTAAACCAGGCGGTTCAACGCAATATTAGTAGGTTCCCAAACGACTTTATATTCAAATTGTCTGTCAACGAAGCCACTTGTTTGAAGTCACAAATTGTGACTTCAAAGGCTGGTCGAGGAGGTCGGCGCAAATTACCATATGCTTTTACAGAACTTGGAGTAGCCATGCTTTCGTCGGTTCTCAAAAGTGAGCGAGCGGTACAGATGAATGTCTATATCATGCGCGCGTTCGTGGAACTTCGTAAAATGATCGCGACTCATTCTGATTTGGCTCGCAAGATCAACTATTTGGAAAAAGGACAAAAGGAGAACACCGATAATCTCGTTGTCATCTCCATCGCACTCAACAAATTGAGAGATTCCCATAACAAGTTAGATAATAAGATCAAGAAAGCTCACAGAAAGCTGAAACCGGTGATCGGTTTTGAGATGAATTAGAGTCTCGTTGGACACCTATCGTTAGAAAGCTCAACAATATTTAGCAGACAAATGACTTTTAAGTTCTAATCTGATAGAATTTTGTTATGGAAAAAATGAATAGCCCACAAGAAGATTCACTCGATTCTTTTGAAGCTTTGCCAAATGTCGAAAAGACGATTATTCGTGATTTGAACAATGTCTTCTCAAAATACATGTTTTCAGAAGAGATCAAAGCAGTTAAAGATTGGAATTATCGATTACCACAGTTAGACAACGCTATTTTAGTGATTCGTGCTCAGCTAACTGATGAGGGTGGCCGACTCGATATACAGCTTTGGGATAAAGATGGAGAACCGTTAGTTGATTCACTAAAAATCATCAGTGACAAAGGCATGGTTGGGGACCTTTCAAATGGTCGTATCCGAATTTACCCTGAAGATATAGAGAAAGGATTTAACGTTGAGAGAAACGGAACTCCAATAGCGCTTGTTGAGGATAATGATCTATAGCAATAATTGGAATAGAGATACTCGCATCATTTCTTATCTCGAAAACAGTTTTAATCCTAAAGGACTGCGATTTGCACAAACTTCGTTTGGCAAATCGGGAGCATTCTCCGCAATGACCCAAATTTGATTATTTGAGGGTTTTGCAGTTTAGACGTGATATACTTTGGGTATGAAAAAATTCTTTAAACCGACAATATCCATAGTTGTTATATTTATAGTTCTTCTTGTATTAACATGTTTCCTACCTCATACAGGAAAAGTTTGTAGCAATAGCCCAGTCGGTATTTCATGCTCGACTATTTCGACGATTGGTATGGGTTATCCTGTTTTTTACGGAGAATTTTTCGACGGCGATTATGGGCAAATGTCCTTCAGTCCGCTATCTCTTGTTGTGAATATCGTAGTTTATTATGTCGCGTCCTCTCTTATTGTCTTTTCGTTCAGCAGATTGAGAGGTAGGCAATAATTGTAATATACACCGATACTTTATTATTCTTCCCAAATTCAGTTATGTAAACCTGTGTGGCGGCTCCCAAATTTGATTATTTGAGGGTTTTCCTGTATCGTAAAGCCATTAAGCGACCGCGCTTTTTTATTATTCGTAATTTGTAGCATTCGGATCTATTCGTAGATTCGCATTAAATCATTATGAACCGCGACTATCCACTTCAATCAGTACGTAACTTCGGTATCATCGCCCACATCGATGCCGGCAAAACGACTACATCGGAAAGAATCCTGTACTACACAGGCATGACCCACAAGATCGGGGAAGTGCACGAAGGCGATACAGTCACGGACTGGATGGAACAAGAGCGCGAGCGCGGTATCACTATCACAGCGGCTGCTATCACTTGTTTCTGGAATCCGACATACATGAAGGGTGTCACTGGCGCTGATGGAAAACCTGATGTTTCCAAGAAAGTTCGATTCAATATCATCGATACACCAGGACATATCGACTTCACTGTAGAAGTGAAGCGTTCTCTACGCGTTCTAGACGGTGCCGTCGTCGTATTTGATGGCGTGGCCGGTGTTGAACCTCAATCAGAGACGAACTGGCGCTATGCTGATGATGGAAAAGTTCCTCGTCTTTGCTTCATCAACAAAATGGATCGCATGGGTGCTTCTTTTGAACGTTCATACAAGTCGATCCTAGAAAGACTCAATAAGAAAGCCGTCAGATTCCAAATGCCGATCGGTCTCGAAGGCGAACATAGCGGTGTTATTGACCTCCTCCAGATGAAGGCGTACAAATTCGAAGGAGAAATGGGCGATAAAATAGTGGAAATTGAAATTCCAGCTGATTTGGCAGAAGAAGCCAAGAAACATCATGCAGAACTCATTGAGAAGATCGTCGAACATGATGATGCGGCTATGACGTCGTATCTCGAAGGGAAGATTCCTTCAATACCTGAGCTTAAAGCTATCACCAGAAAAGCTGTTCTTACTAACGAAATGTTCCCAGTCTTTACCGGTTCCGCTCTGAAGAACATCGGTGTTCAATTGGTTCTCGATGCTGTCGTTGATTATCTACCATCACCGCTCGATATTCCGCCGATAAAAGGAATTGATCCGAGAACTGGCGATGAAGTCATACGCCACGCTGATGATAGCGAGCCTTTCTGTGCCTTGGCATTCAAATTACAAAACGATCCTTTCGTTGGTGCTTTGACCTTCTTCCGGGTCTATTCTGGAAAGATCGAAGCTGGTACCTATATATACAACTCAAGCACCGGAAAGCGTGAACGCCTAGGCCGTATCGTTAGACTTCAGGCCGACAAGCGCGAAGAAGTGAAAACAGTATTTTCCGGAGAAATTGCCGCGGCTGTAGGACTCAAGGACGCTCTCACGTCTCACACTTTCTGTGATGAAGAAAATCCGATCGTTTTGGAAGTCATCAAATTCATGGAACCAGTCGTATCTCTACGCATCGAACCGAAGACCAAGGCTGACCAGGAAAAGATGGGTATGGCTCTACGTAAGCTCGGAAACGAAGATCCAACTTTCAAGGTTACTTCTAACCAAGAAACTGGCGAAACTATCATCTCTGGTATGGGAGAATTGCATTTGGAGATCATGGTTGACCGTATGAAACGCGAATTTACCGTTGAAGCCAATGTCGGAGAACCTCAAGTGGCATATCGCGAGACTATCTTGGGTACTGCCGAAGCTGAACACAAGTACATCAAACAGACTGGAGGTAAAGGTCAGTACGGTCACGTTCGTCTCAATCTAAAGCCGCTCGAACCATGGCCAGAAGGGGAGAAGATCCCAAAGACTGTGCATCGTTTCGATGATTTCGAATTCGTTAACTCTATCAAGGGTGGTGTTATTCCAAATGAATTCATTCCAGCAGTAGAAAAAGGTGTTCATGAAGCTATGGATCGCGGTATTGTGGCTGGTTACAAGATGGTCAATATATCTTGTGAGCTAACATTCGGTTCATATCACGATGTCGACTCGTCTGAAATCGCCTACAAGATCGCTGCTTCCCAGGCTTTCCAAGATGCCTGTAAGCGCGCCAAGCCGGTCATTCTCGAACCGATCATGAAACTAGAAGTCGTCTGTCCGGAGAAATACATCGGTGACGTGAACGGTTCTGTTGCCTCAAAGCGTGGCCTCATTGAGGGCCAGAATCAAAAAGGCGTTAATGTCTCTATCATTGCCAAGGTTCCTCTTGCTGAAATGTTCGGTTATACCACTCAATTACGTTCTATGACGTCTGGTCAGGGCTCAGCTATGATGGAATTCGATCACTATGAAGTTGTTCCGAATAACGTTGCGGAGGCGATCAAGGAAAAGAGGAAGTAGGAAGTCTTTAAAGCTTATAAAGTCCATAAAGTCGTAAAGTCTCACACAGATTTTACGATTTTTTGTTGGCTGGCCGACGAATTTTCCTGTGGATAGTATGCAGGGCGCAGGAAAGAGAATTGGCGTATACTAATATCAGTCAATACTGAATCCGAATCAACGGATCCGGGATATTCAATTGCTATTATTTACTAATTCTATCTTAATGAAAAAATGTAATTTCTCTCAAGGAAGAGCGCTGATGGTAGTCGTAATATTCAGTGTCATAGTCTTTTCGATATATCATTTCACAAATGCCCAGACTGGAAGCGTTCCGCTTTCGAGCATAACAAGCTCGCATACCTCGATGGTGCTTTTCCAAAGCGGTGATTTCGCCATTTTTACATTAGCGACACAAAGTACGCCGGGATCATTCCTCTACATTGATCCACATGGACATGCTGTTTACGCCACTAGTCCTTATATTTGTAGTAAGCAAACATATATGTGTACGCCGTATGTAGCCCCAACGGGTTGTCCTTCGGGAAGTTTTTGTATACCGACTGGATCTGCCACAACGGGGGGCACATCTGTTGGGTCTGGCCACACAACTACAGGTTCGGGTTATACGCTTACGACAATAATAACACCATCCACCGGAAGCGGTTCAACAGGAACATCGAATAATAGCTCGTCAAAACATATAGTCATCTCAAATCCAGATGCAAATACGGCCATTCCTTACGGTACAACGATGATCCCATTTACTTGGGCAGCAAATTATAAAGTGATAAATCCTGGTTACGGCGTATGGAACAAGTCAAATCCTAACGACGTTCGTGAACCGGTCCTGTATATTGAGCTCTTTGATAAAACTGATCCATTAAATGCGATTTTTGGGGCATATGGCGCTGAAGACACTATTGTATCAAGCTCAACAGGAGGGACGTATCATATGTATTTGTCAAAATATTTTCCTCCAGGACAGTACAAAATTAGGCTTACAGATTTTCAATCCCCGTATGTTCATGGAATAGGATATCCTCGCGCTGAGAGTCCGTATTTTACTGTCTCCAACACGTCGGCTAGTGGTCAGCCTTATGTAAAACCCGCACTTACTATTACGTCACCGAGTTCGGGCACGAGCTTTCCCTCTGGTACGACGAATATTCCCGTAACGTGGAGTTCAAATTACGTTCCAAATCAAGTCAATTTTACATTAGTCAAGAATGATATTTACGGAATAGCTGGAAATGGTACTGCAATAACCGGACCGTCGGCGGTTGGCGGTACTAAAACAGTTTATACTCATACAGCGACTGGTGGAACTGTTGACTTCGCTCCAATGACGCCGATATATCCTTTGACTCAACCAAATCCGATTCCAGCTGGTCAATACAAAATATGGATAAATGACACTTCGGGCGATATTAATTATTATACCGCCTACTTCACTGTAAGAGCTTCTTCCAATCAAACTGGTGTTACAAATACGACACCAACTACAGTTACTGTGCCTTCTGTTCCTACCAACCTAGCGGCTTCTCTAACTTCTCCAACCCAAGCCAGATTGAGTTGGACCGTATCGACACGTGGAACAAATCCTATTTCTGGCTACAAGATATGGAACGGAGATTCTCTTCTAGGGACTTCGCAGACAAATAGCTATTCAATGACAGTAACTCCTGGTTCTACTTATAATTTCCGCGTTAGTGCCTATGATAATGCAAATGTTCCTAACGCGTCGCAAAAATCATCGCTGGTGACATTTAATGTTCCTCAAACTGTGGTCACTACTGTTGCTCCATCAATCACCGTCACAAGCCCGAATGGGGGATCGTTCGATACGAATTCGACGTTGAGTGTCAGTTTCTCTACTACCGGTCTATCAGGGAAGGTGGCAAACGTGTTCTTAGTAAATACGGATACCAATAAGAGTTACCAACTGGCCACCAGCATATCCCTCACAGATTCGACGGTATCTTTCAGCACCCCTGTGCCATATTATGTTCTTGCCGACAATCAATCCGTCAGTCCCTTGAATAGTACTTATAATGGAGGACATTATAAGCTGCGTGTTGAAGCTTTCGATTATTCAGGAAATACGCTTGCGACAGGTATGAGTGGCAATACTATCACGATAACAAAGGCCAGTTCGGTTGCACCGCCGATCAGCACTGTAACTCTCGAAGTTAACAAGGCCGTTGGTGCTACGCATGTTAAATCCATTACTTTAGGTGATGACGAAGACGCTTATTTCTTCTGGAAAGTCAGCTCTCCAACTGGTTGTAAATTCACGGTAACTAGCAACTATGCGGATAATGTGACTCGTATCCAGCGTGATGTCATAGACTACTACAAGCTCAATACTGATACGATAACCAGTTTCCCAACTTGGACTACAGAAGGTAGGATATCTACTACGGCTACAGTTTGGCCCGGAACGAGTGCTACAATAACGCTTACATGCCCTTATGGTCATGATTCCGTAACGATCACACGTACCATGATAGGTGCCATGAATAATCCAACGGAAACAAATATGTCAGCAAATGTTTTGGGTGCCATTTGGTCTAACATTACTTCGTGCTATAACAACAAGAATTCGTGTTATGGGTTTTAGCCAGTTATTTACTAATTATTATTAATAGGTTAATTATTCTAAATGAAAAAAGCATATCTTGTTTTAGTGATACCGCTCTGCATTCTGACTGTGGCAACGTGTGGTGTCTTGTATACGCAAGCATCATTCGCTCCACCAGTACTCTGTCCTACCGGTTACACTTGTACACTAAAGGTGGTAAATCAGACACCGACCCCAACCCCTTATTATAGCTCGAGTCCAGCGGCTACACCGTCACCGACCATTGATAGTCCGTCTATTACAGTTTTGAGTCCGAAAGGGGGAGAGGTTTTTAGCCAAAATTCCACAATAAATGTGAATTTTTCAACCGTAGGTTTGAATGGTAAGAAAGCTAACGTGTTTGTGTACGATGTGGAAAAAGACACGGGTTATCAACTGGTGACTAATGTCGATTTGTCTAGTACGAATGTGTATTACCAAAGACCTTTGCCGTACATGATTCCGGTAGGCACCCATTACAAACTCCGCGTTGAAGCATTTGATCCAGCAACAGGTTCAGGTGTGCTTGCTCTCGGTCTAAGTAGTAATTACTTCACTATTACCACTCCAACCCCGACTCCGACCTATAGTGCAAGTGTAAGTCCAACGCCTGGCCCTTCCATTACCGTTTTGAGCCCTAATGGGGGAGAGAGCTATTATGTTGGAGGGACAATGACAGTAAGATGGACGTCTACCAACGCTTCAAGGATCTATCTGGCGCTTTCGGATCAATATGGAAATGAACTTGTCAAAAATCTCATAAATATCGATGGAAATCCTGGCTATGCCGGTTTCACTATTCCTAGTTACATCAATCCTGGAGTGTATTGGCTCAAGGCCGGTGTATGTGTTCCGAATAATGATTTCAATTCATGTGACGATAGGACTGGAAACCATACTCTGCTAGCTAGCGATCTCAGTGATTCATATTTCAAGATCTATTCAGTGAATGGTCAGTATCCTACGCCTACCGCCTACCCGACGCCTTATACGTCTCCGACGCCAACACCTATATACTATCCTACGTATTCCCCGACCTATTCTCCAATATCTAATTATCCAACAAAATCGAGCATCGAACAGCTGTATGTCTCGCTCCAGTGCCGCGAACCGGATCCTCAAGGATGGGATTATTGGAGTTCATATCCAGCCGATTTAGGTACGATCAAGCAGGGAATGATGTCTGGGATAGAATACCAAGTCAAACAACAAATCACCCAGGTCTTTCAACAGACTGCAGGACGTGCCCCGAGTTGTGTCATTCCGAGTGGTGGCTTGAGCGAACTACAAGGATGGTATGAGAAAGTCTACAATACGACTACTGGCGACATTAATCTCGATATTGTAAGGGTTGGTTTGGGTGGAAGTCCAAGCCCGACGCCGTATCCTAGCTATAGCCCGACCCCGACTTCATATCCTAGTCCAACTTATAGCCCGAGTCCGACATATTCGCCGAATCCATCTTCTGTGACAGTAATAGGTCCCAATGGAGGAGAGGTTGTCGGTGTGAATCAGGCAATGCCCGTAATGTATTCGGTTCCATCGTCAAATCAGCGCGTCTACATAAATCTCGTAGATGCGAATAATGCCGGTTATGACCTGATCTCTTATAACAATTATTATCATCACAATATTACTGATCCGTATATTGTCACTACGAATGGTAAGCAGATGGAGTCTCTATATTTGCCGAAAGATTGGGTATCAACTCATGGTTCGATGTATAAAATCGAGATTTGTTCACTGAATCAATGCGATAGAAGCGACAACTACTTTACAGTTGGATCGTCAATCTATCCGACCCCGACTTCATATCCTAGTCCGACCTATAGCCCTACGACGACCCCATACCCGACTCCGACAGTTACTCCGAACCCAAGCGTAACTCTGATTCCGAGCGCGACTCGGTTCCGGGCGACAGAGGTAAGATGCCCGGTTGGCTATAGATGCGTCCGGATAAAGCCGCCTATCCCGGTTGTGACAAATATTCCGAATCCAAGCGTAACGCCGACTCCTACCGTAACACCGACACCATCGCCAATACTTGAAACTTCTTCAGTCTTCGACGCTATCCGTTCAAATATAAGTTATTGTCTGAGCGGACAAGGCTTGTGTTACGGATTTTAGATTCTTGAAGTGAGCGTTTAGTCTTCGAAAACTCCGCCTTGTGGCGGAGTTTTGGTTTTATACAGAATATGATGTCTCATGGATTCTCATTGGTATAAGATGTAAGATATGTGACAGGTCCGCGTCATTATCGGTATATAACCAATAAACATGAATAAATATCTCATTATTTCGACTATTGCTGTTATCTCTGCTTTTGCGGCTGCAATGAATGTATCAGCGCAGAACTATACATTTAATAGTGACTTGACTGTCGGTTCTTCGGGGCAGGATGTTGTTAATCTTCAGTCTTGGCTCATCGCCAACGGCTACAGCATTCCTTCTGTCTCTTCAGGCGCTACTCCTAAAGGATATTTTGGTTCGCAGACTCAATCAGCTGTGTCGGCGTATCAAAGATCTGTCGGTCTGCCGGCTTACGGTTATTTCGGTTCGATGACACGTGGAAGGATCAGTTCTGACTCTAAAGTATTCGGTAGCGATCTTCGAGTAATCTTACCCAACGGCGGCGAAACTTGGCAGAAGGGATCGACACGGAATATTACATGGAACGGTCCGTCGGCTATGATAAGTCAAACTGGAGATATAAGGTTGGAATTTGCTATGCCTGCTTGCGCGGCGGCGACTGCCAATCCTCGCTGTATGATCGCGGTGAGAGCTCCGCTGACTATTGCCACAGGAGTTAATCTGGATTCAGGAACATATTCGTGGGTCGTTGGTAATTACAACCCTGGCATTGTGCCTGGCTATGTAGTTGAGCCGATTGTAATTCAAGACGGCCAATACAAGATTCAAATCTGCACAACGAATGGCTCACAGTGCGATGATAGCGACAATTACTTTACAATGTCTTCAAACGGAACGGTTACGAGTAACACGCCAGTTATTAATGGTATCGACGCACCGACGACACTTACGGTTGGTCAAACTGGGACGTGGACTATCTACGCCAAGGATCCACAAAATTTGGCGTTGTATTACCGTGTCGATTGGGGAGATTCCGTCGCGCTTCCAGTCGGTTGGGTCGGAAATGCAATGGAGCCAGTCGCGTTCTCTCAGGCAGCTACATTAACCCACGTCTATTCAATCGCTGGCACGTATACTCCAAAATTTACAGTCGTTAATTCTGCAAATCAGACTGCGGTTACGAGTGCCACGGTTCAGGTTACGAATTCTTCGACAGCCGGCCCCTTGAAGATCATCAGTCCCAACGGTGGTGAAACCTGGCAGAAGGGAACGATACAAAGCATCACGTGGACATCGCCGGCATATTTCAGGGCAACAAACGCCGATTTGAAACTTTTAGCAAAAGGACCAAGTTGTACTACGAATGGTTCGACGTCGCTATGTCCGATGTATATGATAGCGCCATACACCATTGCTACGAATATTCAAATTAACCAGAATTCATATAGCTGGATTGTTGGTAATGCATTGCCGTTTTCGCCGCTAAATTCGTCAACTGTAGTCGTCCCAGATGGTCAATACACTGTGCAGATCTGTGAATCTGGCACGAATAATTGTGATACGAGTGATGCTTACTTCGCGATAGCACCTACTCAAACGTCTGGTGTGCCAGATATCAACATCGTCTCACCGAATGGGGGAGAGACCTGGGACCAAGGATTGTTCCACAATGTCCAAGTTAATGTTACAGGTGATACCGCTAAAATAGGTAATATGATCTATGTGTATCTTGTTGATTCCGGCAACCGACAGATATTCCTGACTTCGCTTACGAATATAACGCCTGGAATAAACAATATCTCTGTTCAACCAGGTCCGGCTGCTTACGCAGGGACGTATAGGGTATTTGTGACTCTCAACAACAATTCAGCTATGCAAGCCTACGATTATAGCGACGGTTATATAACTGTGACCACTGCACCACCTTGCCCATTTGGTTACAGCTGTGCCCCAATTGTTAACTAGGATCTGTTCCAAACGCCAATATTTGCGCGAATCTTGACGTTATGTTAAGCTGCTTTCTACGCGCCATCTGGCGTTTTAATAGACTATTAACAATTTATCTCGGCTCTTCCTTTCAACCTGGTTCACGTGTTGAAAAAAGGGGCTGAGCACTAAATCAATAATAATATGGCAGCAGAATTTAATCGTACCAAGCCGCACGTTAACGTCGGCACCATCGGTCACATCGACCACGGCAAGTCCACATTGACGGCTTCTATTTTGGTCGTTCAAGCCAAGAAGGGGTTGGCCAAGGAAAAGGCTTACTCCGATATTACCAAGGGAGGAACGGTCCGCGATGCTACAAAGACCGTCACTATCTCGCTCTCGCACGTCGAGTATGAGAGCCCAAAGCGTCACTACGCTCACATCGACTGTCCAGGACACGCCGACTTCGTCAAGAACATGATCACCGGCGCCGCCCAAATGGACGGAGCTATCCTCGTCGTTTCCGCTACTGATGGCGTTATGCCGCAGACTCGCGAACACGTTCTCTTGGCTTACCAAGTCGGTGTGCCGAAGATCGTGGTCTTCTTGAACAAGTGCGATCTCGTCCCAGAGACTGACCTTATCGATCTGGTCGAAGAGGAAGTACGTGAACTTTTGACCAAGAATAAGTTCGATGGCAAGAATGTCCCGGTCATCCGCGGTTCAGCCACAAAGGCCATAGAAGGCGATCCGGCTTATGTTGCCAAGATCGACGAGCTCATGACCGCTCTTGATACCTATATTCCTGACCCGGTTCGCGAAGTCGACAAGCCGTTCCTTATGCCGATCGAAGACATCTTCTCGATCGAAGGCCGTGGAACCGTTGTTACAGGCCGTATTGAAAGAGGGAAGATCAATATCAACGAGGAAGTCGAGATCGTCGGATTCAAGGATACAGCCAAGACGGTCGTTACCGGTATAGAGATGTTCAATAAGTCATTAAAGGAGGGTTTGGCTGGAGACAATGCTGGATTGCTTCTTCGTGGTATCGCCAAGGATGACGTTTCTCGCGGCCAAGTCTTGGCCAAGACCGGTTCCGTCAAGCCTCATACCGAATTCGAATCAGAAGTTTACGTTTTGAAGAAAGAGGAAGGTGGCCGTCATACTCCGTTCTTCACAGGATACAAGCCTCAGTTCTATATCCGCACCACTGACGTGACCGGAGAAGTGACTCTTCCGGAAAAGGTAGAGATGGTCATGCCAGGAGATACAGTAACGTTCAAGGTCAAGCTGGTCGCCCCAGTCGCCTTGGAAGACAAGCAGAGGTTTGCCGTCCGCGAGGGTGGAAAGACTGTGGGAGCAGGAGTCGTGACCAAGGTCATCGCGTAATATTCATCTATGAAGAAGAATTATCAAAAAGGTTCCGTTGCAGTTTGGATTACAATTATTATGATTGTTTTGATTGCAGGCGGAATTTACTTCTACTCTGTTCAAAATCACAAGATTGGACCTGGTTTGCCAAGCAGTCAAGAAGTAGCAAATCAAATACCCGCAGTTCAATCAACTACACCTACTTCAGAATCTTTAGTTTCAGGAAATGAATTGATTAAAATTTATTCTCCTAAATCTAACAGCAGAGTAAATGCTAGCCAGCCTATTGTAATTTCAGGTCAGGCTAGGAAAGTTTACGAATTAGGAGGCGAGTTTACGATTGATGCCTACTATACGAAGGATAATGCCACGTTCGGGATAAATACTGCTGTTGCACGGTGTGTTGTATCCGCTAAAGGATGTAATGATCTCACTGATAATTTTGTAGATTTTACTGCAACGTTGGATGTTTCACAGTCGCCAGTCTGTAGTGTTATTCTGAAATTTTATCCTTATAACCGCATCACAAAGACACAACCATTCTTCACATTACCATTACAGCTTTATGGAAATTCCAATTGCAAATAGAAACCAGATTTAATAATCACCATGGCAACCGAAAAATCAACAATTAAAAATGAAGCAAAGCCAAAGGCTGCGCCTCGGGTCCGCAAGGCTAAGAAGGCAGAAGGGGAGATACCACATCTGCGAATCAGGGTCCGAGCCTACGAGCACAAGATCCTGGATGCTTCACTGAAGCAGATCATGGATACGGCGGCTAGGTATGATGCAGAGATCCACGGTCCGGTCCCATTGCCAACGGAGATAAAGAAGTATACAGTCAATCGCGCCTCATTCATCGACAAGAATTCACGGGAGCAGTTCGAGATGAGGGTCCACAAGCGCTTGATAGATATCATCAACCCGAATCCGAAAGTGATCGAAGCCCTTACCAACTTGAGTTTGCCGTCCGGAGTGAATATAGATGTGAAGATGATGTGATTGAAATACGAATCTACGAATTATGCGAATGCTACAAATGTCGCTCGCAGTCCGATTTGTAGTATTCGCATAATTTGTAGATTTGCATTAAATATATGAAATTCATACTAGGAAGAAAGCTGAATATGACGCAGATCTTCGACGCCAAAGGCGCCGCTGTTCCGGTAACGGCTGTGGCTGTCCGGGCGAACGTGGTCACCCAGATCCGCACCAAAGACAATGATGGCTATGAAGCTGTTCAGATCGGAGAGGGCACGAGGAACGCCAATCGCATCAATAAGCCGTTGAAAGGACATATCAAGGATTTGGGCAATTTCGCCTGTCTCCGAGAATTCCGCCTCGATGTGCAGTCAGACGGGACCATCGCCACTTCGGTCGCCAAAGTCGGCGACAAAGTCGAGATATCGCAATTCAAGGAAGGCGACACAGTCATGGTCAGCGCTACTTCAAAGGGTAAAGGCTTTCAAGGCGTGGTGAAGAGGCACGGATTCCATGGAGGCCCTCGCTCTCATGGTCAGAAGCACTCTGAACGCGAACCAGGTTCCATTGGTGGAGGTTTGCGTACGCACGTCCCAGTAGGCATGAGAATGGCCGGTAGGATGGGTAGCGATCGTGTAACCGTCAGGAACCTCATAGTCACCCATATTGACCCGGAGGAGAGCATCATGTATGTTTCCGGAGCGATACCGGGACGCCGTGGCACGTTAGTCGAGATAGTCGGACAATAAAACTGAACATGGAAACAACTATTTACAATCAAGAAGGCAAATCAGCAGGGAAGATATCCATCCCAGAGAGCGTTTTCGGTTTGCCTTGGAATGCTGACCTGGTACACGAGGTCGTGCGTTTGATGAACTCCAATTCTCGTACCAATGTGGCTCATACCAAGACTCGTGGTGAAGTCCGCGGTGGCGGCAAGAAGCCTTGGCAGCAGAAGGGAACCGGCCGTGCCCGTCACGGTTCTACACGTTCACCGATATGGGTCGGAGGCGGTGTGGCTCATGGTCCTCGAAATGACAAGAATTTTGATCGCAAGATCAACAAGAAGGCCAAGACCAAAGCTTTTTATACGATCCTATCCAAGAAATTCAAAGAAGGCGAGATTCTTTTTGTCGATTCAGTGAATATGAAATCACCGAAGGCTGCAGATGCCAAGAAGATCTTGACCGCTTTGTCTTCTATCAAAGGATACGAAAGGTTGGCGACCAAGAAGGCCAATGCTGCTATCATCGCCATGGACAAGAAGACAGTAACGGTCGAAAAGAGTTTCGGTAATTTCGGCAACGTCGATGTTGAGGAATTCCGCAATATCAATCCGGTTTCAGTGCTGAATCACACCTTCCTCATCGTCGCCAATCCGGCCGAAGCAATGAAGTCTTTGATCGAAAAGGCTGATTCGAATGCTACGAAAGTCGAGTTGAAGCCAGCGGCTAAATCAGTCAAATAATTTCTAATTTAACTATCATGCCATTATTCGGATTCAGAAAAGACAAAAAGCACGAGCAGAGTCATATCCAGGCACAAGCTGGTCTAGCAAAGAATGCGGCTGCAGCTGATAAGAAGAAAGATAGGAAAGCTGGCGCAGGGAAGATCAAGTCCTCGGTCAAACCAGAGAAGATCTCAAATAAGGTCGTAACAAAGGATTCTGGCTCAGTAAAAGCTGCTCCGACCATGCCAGTGGGAACATTCACTAGCGCCACCGATTCGATCATCAGACCGCGCGTTACGGAAAAGTCTGGACTCCTCAGTCAAAATGGCATATATACGTTCGAAGTGACCAGGAATTCCAATAAGGCCATGATAGCCAAGGCTGTGAAGGCTTTGTACAAGGTCAACCCGGTTAAGATCGCGATCATCAACACGCCTATGAAGAATGTCTTCGTCAAAGGCCGCAGAGGCACAGTGTCTGGAATGAAGAAGGCCATTATAACCGTGAAGAAAGGAGAGAAGATCGATTTTGTATAAACTTAATATATTCCTATGAAAACCTACCGCCCAACATCAGATTCGCGCCGACATATGACGGTTTTGCCGTTCAAGGAGTATTTGACGGCCTCGGAACCTTATAAGCCGCTGACCTCTGGATTCAAGCGCGACATGGGACGCAATGCTTTTGGTCGCATCACGGTCCGCCATAAGGGGGGAGGGCACAAGAAGCTTTATCGCGAGATAGATTTCATGTATGACAAGAAGGACATCATCGCTACCGTGAAGACTGTAGAATATGATCCTTTCCGTACCGGATACATTGGCATCGTCAATTACAAGGATGGTACCAAGCGTTATGTCCTTTTGCCAAAGACCATGAAAGTCGGCAATTCATTCATCGTTTCAGAAAATGCGCCTATCGAAACAGGTAACCGTTTACCTTTGAAGAAGATTCCAGTTGGAACATTCATTTTCAATGTCGAAGTCAAACCGGGTTCTGGAGCCAAACTTGTCCGTTCAGCTGGTTCGTTCGCTCAAGTAGTCGCTAACGATGCAGGTTATACGCATATCAAGATGCCTTCCACAGAAGTACGCAAGATCCACGAGAATGCTTGGGCGTCTATCGGAGCAGTTTCTAATGAAGAGTCACGCTTGGTCAATGTCGGCAAAGCTGGCCGTTCGCGCTGGATGGGTATCCGCCCGACAGTTCGCGGTACTGCTCAAAACCCAGTCGACCATCCATACGGTGGAGGTGAACAGCGTTCAGGTCGCGGATTGCGCCGTTTGAAGACCCGTTGGGGCAAGCCGGCCGGCAAGGGCCAGAAGACGCGCCGTTCCAAGAAATATTCAAATGTATATGTCGTCTCTCGCCGCGAACCTGGCAAGAACATGAGAGCGGCCAGCTAAACCCCAGTATCAAGTATAAAAATGTTCAGATTTGTAGTTGAAAAAACCAAAAAGTTCATAGACGAGATCATGTTGAGGATCATCGGGAAGTACAACTGATCCTATTTAGGGATCACTAGCTTTTCAGGCCCTGATCCACGAATGCGTACCCGAAGTTCTTATCTTGGAGTAGTTTTTTCGCATGGATATTCGCTCCATGTGTAGCTCCTATTATGCTAATGATCGGTTTAGTTGTCTCGCCAAGATAGTGGAGCATCGTTTCGACCATTTGCTTATCCCTGAACGGCACGACGATTTCCGAATGGATCGTTGCTTGAAAATCTGGATCGTCTAGTTTGACCACCCGTTCTAATTTGTAGTTGTATCTGTACTCGAGAGGATTTTCTCGAGTGATTGTCTTTTCGATGACTTTTAACTCCTCGGAGGTGATGTCGCATCCGACGATGGTAAATCCTATTTTATCTGCAGCTTCCATTATAGGCTTATCCGGCTTGTTATCATGAGTGTCTAAGTCATCGAGGTTGAATCTTCTGTTGGCCTGTTTTCTGAATTCTCTGGCTTTCGGGTCGTAGATAAGACCCTTCAATGATTCATAAAGCACGTATTCCGGCTTGATCAATTCGATCAATTCAACTTGTTTGGCTTGAGCTCCCGGAGCTCCGGAATCATGGTGTCCCTCTCCGAGCATGATAACGGAATAGGTTTCACCATACGTTTCGATGGAGAAGTTGTTAGTATTCCATGAACGTAAGAGCTCCTCGGGAATTTCTTCTCGAAAACTCGGTGGCTGTGTGGCAGATGGCTCGTATCCTTCTTTCATTTTATTAGTGAGTTGCTTCTACTTCCTTACGCTCGGCAATGTCAGAGTAAACGTGGAGCCTTGGTTGATCCCGGCCGAATAGACGACCATATGGCCGTGATGTCTTCTGACTATGGATTTGGCCAAGAATAAGCCGACCCCAATGCCCTCGGTATCAGCCCGACGAGCGTTTTCAGTGCGGAAGAATTTACTAAAAATCTTTGGAAGATCACTGTTGTCGATGCCGATGCCGTTATCTGTGACGGAGAGAACTGCTTTGCGGCCTTTCCGGACGACGGTCACGTCGACATTCTTTCCTGTCGGAGTGTAATTACAAGAATTCTCGAAGAGCGTTTGTAGGACGAATTCCATCCGTGAACGGTCTATCGTCACCAGAAGGTCTGGGTCGGAACATTGCAAGCTTATGAAGATGTTCTTCTCATGGAAAGCGTTTTTGTATTGGTCAAATACTGACCTGACGAAATCACAGAAGGGGATCGTTTCCCAGGAATATAGGGACTTAGTCTGATTGTCGAGATCAGTGAGCTCGACCATGGTACCAGTCAGGGCGATAAGTTTTTCATTGGAAGTCACCAAGTCTGACAGATTTTCCTTTTTTTGAGGGTCGATCTCCGAGGAAACCATGCTTTCCAAGAGCCATTTGATCGAGGTGAGCGGGGTACGGAACTTGTGGGCGATCATAGTAATGAATTCATAGCGCATAGCTTCGCCTTGGCGGATGCGGCGTAACAAGAGGCCAGCCATAACTACCAAGATGACTAGTGCTAGAACGATGATAATGGTGGCTGTCCAGACGTTTCCGGATAGAACGGTAGAATCGTTGATGATGAGCTGGTAGTTCATGAAGTGTAGGTATCAATTATAAGGCTATTTAGAATGTGATACAATGTTACATGTCATATGAGAAAAGCTCTTAAGCGTATTTTTTTCCGCTGGTATGTGATCACTACTCTAGTGATCCTCGTCATCGTCGGCCTCTATTATTTTACCCATCGTCCCAAGGCCCCGAGCTTTGAAACGGCAGTAGCAGCCATCGGCAATGTCGTGGAGAAAGTCAGCGTCACTGGACAGATCTTGCCCCAAAGCAAAGCCGACCTGGCTTTCGAAAAGAGTGGGGTCATCACTGTTCTCAATATCAAAGTTGGCGACACAGTCAAGAAAGGAGATCTTATCGCAAAACTTGATGATGCTGGCGATGTTGCAGCGTTGGCGTCGGCGCAGGCTAAACTGGATGACCTGGCACGTGGTTTGCGTCCAGAAGAATTGGCTGCAAATCAGGCCAAAGTCGAGTCGGCCTCGGTGGCTCTCACCAATGCCAAACAGGATGCTATAAATACAGTGAGATCATCATTCATTCAAGCCCAATCAGCGGTCGTTAACTACGCCGATTCACTGTTCACCAATCCGCAAAGCGCCAATCCTAATATCACGATTCACACCGACTCACAGACTCGTCAGAATTCCATAAACAGCGAACGTGTATCTGTGTCTGATACCTTGGTAGCCTGGAAGGCTGAGATAGATACTTTGACGCAAAAAGGTGATACGAATGGGGCCATTGCCGGAGCCACAGCTTATGTAAACACGATCAAAAGCTTTTTGAGTGACCTCTCAGGGATCGTCAACGGATTGAGTCCAGGCAATTCCGGTTTAAATCAACAAGCCATCGATGCTGCTCTTACCGCTATGAACTCAGCTTTGTCGACGATCAATCAATCAGTCTCTTCGCTTACGGCGGCGAATTCCGAATTCAATAACGCGTCGGCGGCTTATGCCCAGGCGAACAATGATTTCAATGTGGCCAAGGCTGGATCATCGGCGCAATCCATCCGGGCGGCCAAAGCCACAGTGGCGACATATCAGGCTGAATCGGACAAAGATCGGTTGTTCTCACCTATTGATGGCATAATAACCAAAGTTGATCCGTCGGTCGGTGAGTTTGTGGCGGCCGGAAATTCGGCCTTCACGGTCCAAAGCAGCGGACAGTATAAGATTGAAGCTTATGTTCCTGAAGCAGATGTGGCCAAAATCGTTTTGACGGATAGCGCCGATATAACATTGGATGCGTACAGTTCTGACACTCATTTTTCTGCCGCGGTCACTGCTATCGATCCGGCTGAAACAGTTCTCGAGGGCGTGCCGACTTACAAGGTCACTTTGCTTTTCAATCAACCAGATAGCCGTATCCGTTCCGGTATGACCGCCAATACAGAGATCATGACTCATGAGAAGGATAATGTCGTTGAAGTTCCGACCAGAGCAATCATTGAAGATCCGACTGCTGGTGCCGTGGCTGGTTCCAAAGCAGTGCGCATATTGAGCGCTGATGGAAAATCATTCGTCACGATTCCAGTCAAAGTCGGGCTTAAAGGGTCGGATGGAACGACGGAAATCATTTCTGGGGTGACAGCTGGTCAAAAGATAGTTACTTATGTCAAATAGCAATTTAACCGACTGGGTGAAGCTATGCCTTTAGCCTACAAACAACATTCTGGCAAAGCCGTCGAGACAAACGGCATTTTCAAGCATGTTATGGCTATAGCTTTGGATCCGACCGCTTCATTTAAGAGAGGTATTGTTCGTTGTATCGTCAGTAGAGAAGGGGATGTGAGCAAGGCAGGATATGTCGATCGGAGCGAGATACACTATCTAGCAGGTGATACGCTAGAGCATTTTACTGTAGGAAATGAAATCAAGATTGCTGGCGCGGAAGAAATAATAAGGAAGCTATCAAATGATGATCTTGATTTCATCGGCTTAGAAGACCCGGATATCTTTGTTGATGAGATTGCCGGTCTTAAACATGTCTATTTCACTATGCCATTTCTACATAAAAGGAAACGCGGGGCACTCATTCATTTAGGGCATGCGTTCGGAAAAGATTTGGATTCGCTCGAGATGGTTATGCCGGTACTTCGGGAGACAGTCAAGACTGAAGCGGCAAAAGAGCTATCGATAGCGCCCATAAATTCAAAGGGTATGAGATTGAATTTGTTCGAATCTGGTAAAAAGGAGATAGACTTTGATTATTCGGTTGTGCGTGTCGCCATAGCCAAAGGCATGAGCGGTCCGTGGGAATTTGGCGACATCGTCTTTCATCCCAAGGAACACGGGATCCCATGGATCGCCGGACATGCCTCTCCTGGACCGTTACTTCCTAAGTCGTTCATAGATATTGGTGAAAAAAAATTGTTGGGCATCATGAATGGTCGCGAAGCCAATCAACGAGTCGGTAAAGAAATCAAGTATGGAATATTTTCAGTGGGCTTATTTATATATGATTATGAAGTTGGTAAGATAGATTGGGTATCGCCTGAACCGCTTATTCGCGACACAGAAGCAGTGACGATCACCTTTGCCAGTCAATTCGTGGAGACAGGAAAGGGCGAGGGGATACTCTATGCTCATGTGGATGATTCGTTTGTGCGGGCGTATACTTTATACGCTGACGGTCTGAAAACGATGTTACCGAAATGATGAATGATTTTTAATTTCTTATTTATAATTTCTAATTTCAATATTAATGCCTGCCGCCCCCAACATAATCGAAGTAAAGAATCTTCACAAAGCTTACGAAGATGGGGGAGAGGCGGCCACGGTGGCTCTGAATAAGGTAACATTCAATGTGCGCAAAGGGGAATTCCTAGCCATCATGGGACCATCGGGTTCCGGCAAATCGACATTGCTTCATTTGCTGGGTTTGTTGGACGAGCCGACCTCGGGTTCATATCATCTGAACGGCAAGAGCATCAAATCTTTTACATCGAATGAACTAGCGCTTTTGCGGAATCGTGAGTTGGGTTTTGTATTCCAGGCCTTCAATTTGCTCTCGCGGACGTCGGTCTTGGAGAATGTGAAATTGCCTCTCTATTATTCGAAGATTCCAGAACATGAATGGGACAAGCGAGCTCGTGAAGCAGTGGAATCGGTCGGTTTGGCCAGTCGCATGCATCATAGCCAGTCCGAGTTATCAGGTGGGGAGAAGCAGCGCGTGGCTATCGCTAGGGCACTAGTGACTGATCCGGAAGTCATCTTCGCTGACGAGCCTACAGGCAACCTCGATTCCAAATCTGGCAAGAATGTCATGGCCATTATTCAGAACCTGAATGAGAAGCATGGCAAGACCATCGTCCTCATCACTCACGAGACTTCTACGGCTGACCACGCTGAGCGCATCATCCATCTCATGGACGGGGAGATAGAAAGCGACGTTCGAGTCCGCAACAGGCTGACGGCGGAGGATGAGTTCGTGAAATAGCGATTTAGATACAAAAATGCCGACCGGAGGCGGTCGGCAGGCAGAGATCAGCATTTCTCTAGGCGGAGAATCTCATCTTGGAATACTACGAATATCGGATCAATTTTGAATTTCGTACCAATCAGATCGGCCAGACCGGTCAATGCGCCTGTGACGATGGCGTCGGTAAGGTCTGCGTACGTGATCGGATCGACGAAACCTTCGTAAGTAGCCCAGGGCTCCTGGATAGCGATGCTTTCACGAATGTCTTGTTTTGGCGCAGAAGACCATGTGCCGGGCAAAAATATATGTCCGGCGACCTTTGAATCATGTAGCCACTTCCTGCTAGTCTCTTCAACTTCGCAGAGCGGGACGTGCTGATGCACACCGGAGTTCACGACCAAGCTGAACATTATTTGGAAGGGACGATAGGTGACGACTTGATTTGTTATTCTTAGCATATAACGTACCTCTGTCTAACAGACTACGGATATTGTTGGTGAATAGCAAGGTGATAGGAGCTGCTAATCATTTGTCGACAAAAAAACCGCATAATCTCTGGAAGATTTTGCGGATGTTTTCCTGTTGCGGAGAAAAATTAAAGTTGCTCACTTGGCTGAATAGGCGGGCTTCTCGTGCTTGCGAGCCCAATTGATCCAGGTACTAGTAGGCTCAAATATTTCTGGCCTATCGGAAGCCTCGATAGCTTCACCAATATCGCGCAGAGCACATCTCCAAGCTGTTTCAATGACTGGGTCTAAAGCGATCGATTCGGAGAGATGATCGGCGATGGCTGCCAGAACGGAGGCTTCTCGCTTCTTGAGCTCTTGCATGGCGCTAGATCGACGCCTACGAGGGAGGAAGCCGTATTGGTCGTGGCCCATCTCTTTTTCATAAAGAGCGATGAGTTCATCAGTCTCCAAGCGGGAAGTGTTGTGCTGCATAAATCGGTTTTGTTGGGAACTTTCTACTTCCGCTACACTACCACCGGACTGATCTTAAATCAACGTCAAACTAGCCATAACCTCGAAAATGACGTATTGTGTACATTCATGTCAAAATCAAACAAACAGTCGAAGTTCGGCCAGAATGAATTTGCCGGCGACACGATCATTCGCTTCGAGGGCGTATCTTTCGAATACGGGCATAATAAGCCGATCCTAGACGAGGCTAGCTTCACTGTGCGCCAAGGGACGAAGATAACTCTCATGGGCCAGAACGGAGCGGGCAAGACGACCATATTTGGATTGGTTTTGGGTGCTGGCGGCCAAGAAGGGTACAAGCCGGAAAGCGGGGAGATCCACATAACGAATGAAGCGACCATAGCCACAGCCAAGCAGGTGATCCCGCGGGCAGACTTGGAATTGACAGTCAGGGAATTTTTCGCCAAAGCAATGGAGAGCGGTGGCAGGTCTAAGGTATATGATCTGGATGTGCGTATTAGTGAGGTCTTAGAAGTTGTGAACTTGAAAGTTGGCCATGGATTGAAGATGGGGGGCGGAGAGTCTTTTTCTCAACATAGTAAAAGTGGCGGAAAATCCGCCACTTTCACAAAGGTGTCTGAGGGAGATGTGTCGGAAGCGGGCCACTCAAAATCGGCGCCCCTGCATGGCGACAAATTAGACCGTCTCATGAAGACATTTTCCGGCGGACAACAGGCTCGGCTCCTCTTGGCGTCAGCCTTGATCCAAGATCCAGATATCCTGCTTCTCGACGAGCCGACCAACAATCTCGACAAAGCTGGCATAGAGCACTTGACCAAGTTCCTGATCGATTATCAAAAAACTTGCATAGTGATTTCTCACGACGCGGACTTTCTAAATGCATTCACGCATGGCGTTCTCTACTTGGATGTGCACACACGCAAGGTTGAGCAATACGTCGGTGACTACAAGGATGTAGTCGAGGAGATCTCGGCGCGCATCGAAAAGGAGAATATGGAGAATGCACGACTGGAAAAAGAGATCGAAGCCAAAAAGTACCAAGCCGGAGTCTTCGCTCAGAAGGGCGGTCAGATGCGTCTAGTGGCCAAGCGGATGCGTGAGAAGGCGGAGGAGCTTTCGGAGGAGATCGTGGATGTGCGTAAGGAAGATAAGACTATAAAGCAGTTCACCATTCCGGCCCAGCCGGATATCATCGGCGATGTTATCAGTATCGATTCGTATAGCATGATCAGTCCGACGAAGCACAAGCCGGTGAATGTGGCTTGTCATGTGAAGCTCCGCAAGAAACAGCATTTGCTAATAACTGGACCAAATGGGATAGGAAAGTCGACGCTTCTCGAGAAGATTGTGGCGGCGCAGGAGAAGGATATTTCCATCGCTCCGGGAATCCGGGTCGGCTATTATCGCCAAGATTTCTCCATGATGGATTTCAATGACACGGTCTACGAATCGTTGGAGAAGATCGTCAGGGCTACGGAAGGCCGCTTGATCGAGACAGAACTGAGAGCCACGGCGGCTAGCTTCCTCATAGGTGCTGATGCTATCCATACGAAGATCGGTTCGCTTTCGGAAGGTCAGAAAGGCTTGGTAGCTTTCGCTCGCTTGGTCCTGCAGAAACCTGGACTGCTCATTCTCGACGAACCAACCAACCACATCAATTTCCGTCACTTACCAGTCATTGCCAAAGCTCTCGATGCTTACGAGGGCGCGATGATCCTTGTCAGTCACGTGCCGACATTCGTGGAGCAGATAAGGATAGATGAGGTTCTTCAGATGGGGAAGTGATTCTCGGCCGTTTTACAAATGTGAAAAGAATGGTATTGTGAGTGAAGAATGAAAATTAAATACCCTGAGATAGCAGCTGCGATCATGGCCATGGTCAAAATCGACCAGAAGGTCAGGTTCAAGAACAACAAGGATGGAAAGGTGTGGAATAGGCAAATCGATATCCGTAACACCAAAAATCTCGCAAAGGTCATTCGATCAATCGGTTGGCCGACTCGTTCGAAGGTTGGTAAGAGAGCGTCTCATGGAGCCTGGCTCCTTGCACAACACGCTGATCTGGATAGGCACTTCCAGCATTTATGCTTCCTTTCGATGAAGTCTGAAAAACCGCCGGAAGTCGAACGTAGAGATGTTGCTCATCTGGAAGATCGAGTTAGGCGGGGTTTTGGCCTTCGTCAGACGTACGGAACGGAGTTCACTCAAATAGACGGAAAGCATGTCCCACTACCGATCGAAGATTCCGCCAATGTGAGCCGCCGTCGCAAGACTATGGGGCTCGATACTTTGCGTCAGAACATTGCCAGGATGTACAAGAAATTTCCAATTAAGAAGTGACGTCAGTTTCAAATTTAGTACACGGTCTGCTTTCAGTAAGCAGGCCATTTTTGTTTATATCATTATATGAAACGTATCCACTGCTTATGGTGCCTAAGTCAAGGATGTGCGATATGATTCAAATATGAAAGCTTCGCCTACCACCAAATCCCCCCTAACTTGGAGTCCGGAAGCTATGGAAGCACTGCGGATCATGAATGAGACCGGCGAGGATCTATTCTTGACCGGAAGGGCGGGGACGGGGAAGTCGACACTGCTCACGGAATTCCGCAGGCAGACCAAGAAGCGTGTGGCGGTGCTGGCGCCGACAGGAGTGGCGGCGGTCAATGTGGGCGGGCAGACCATACATTCATTCTGCGGATTCAAGCCAGATATCACTCTGAAGAAAGTTAAAAAGCTCGGCGCTGACAGCAAGAAGGCCAAGGTCCTCGATAGGCTCGACACCATCATTGTCGATGAGATATCCATGACACGGGCGGACATCTTGGATTGCTTCGAGAAATTCTTGCGCGTAAATAGGAGGGGCAAAGACGGCGGTCCCGGCCGGCCCTTCGGCGGCATACAGATGATCTTCATCGGCGATCTCTACCAATTGCCACCGGTCGTCGCATCGTCGGAGAAGCAGGCATTCGAGACGCTTTACAAGAGCCCGTATTTCTTCGACGCCAAATCTTTCGATCATGGCAAATTCCATTTCATCGAGCTGGAGAAAGTCTATCGCCAGTCAGATGGGAATTTCATCCGTCTCTTGAATTCCATCAGGAACAATAGTGTGGGCGATGCGGAGTTCGCGGAATTGAATGTGAGATATGAGGCGGGCAGCAAAAGCAGGGGCATGAAAAGTGCTGCTAAGGGGAAGATCAAAGTCTGTCTGACATCCACCAACGCCAAAGCCACAGAGATAAACGAAGCCAAACTGGACGAATTGCCGGGCAATGAAATCGTCTTTACTGCCACAGTATCAGGGAGATTCGAGCGTTCGCACATGCCGACTGACGAAGTCTTACGACTCAAAGAAGGAGCACAAGTCATGCTTCTCAACAATGACGCTGAAGGCAGATGGGTCAACGGGACAATGGGAGTCGTCGAGGGAATAGATGAATTCGAGGGAATAACTGTAAAGTTGGAGACTGGCGATAGCTATGTCGTCACCGAGAATGAGTGGGACGTCTTCGAATACCGCGTGGAAGGAGGAGATCTGCGGACATCGACAGTCGGCTCATTTACCCAGTATCCATTGAAGCTGGCTTGGGCGCTGACCATCCACAAGAGCCAAGGTAAGACTTTCGACGAAGTGGTCATAGACTTGGGCCGGGGGACATTCGCTCACGGACAGCTGTATGTGGCGCTCTCCAGATGCCGAACTTTAGGCGGGATAACTCTCCGTCAGCCGCTCCGCAAGCAACATGTCATCATGGATTGGCGGGTAGTGCGCTTCGTCACATCGCTCCAATACGCCAAGTCTGAAGAGATATGCTCCATAGACGAGCGCATCGGCATGATTGAAAAGGCCATCGCTACCGGCTCGGCCCTCGCGATCACTTACCTCAAGAACAATGACGAGAAATCGCGTCGAGTCATCGAACCGCAAAAGATCGGCGAGATGGAATTCAAAGGAGAGAAGTATTTGGGAGTTGAGGCATATTGCCGCTTGCGTAAGTCGGTCAGAGTCTTCCGGGTAGATAGGATGGTGGAGATGAGGGAAGTAACAACGCATTGACTTTGAGCTCATTTGGGCCATATAATACTGGCGTGTCCGTGGGCGCAAGCCCCTTTCGATCAAATCGTGACGGACACATCAAAGAGCCTCTGAAAAGGGGTTTTTTGATGTCTACTTTACATTCATGACGCTCCAGAAGTGCATTTTGCCATTACCGATCCGTCGGACGATGACTCTTATTTTGAGAGTACCTTTGCCTATAGTAGCGCATAGTGCCCAGTATTCGCTCTTATCGATCTTCCTATGACTCTCGATCATTGATGCTTTAATAAGAACAGTCCTAACATGAGGCAGAAAGTTGAGCTTATGTACCTGTTCTGCCTGTGTTCGTGCTTTGTGCTCCAAATGAAAACGCAAGTGGTTGAATCCGTCGGTAGTGAATGAGATCGTCTCATTCAAGCAGGGACAAAAAAGCGGAGTAAATCTTTTATACTCCGCCCGGCGCTTCTTAAGTAATTTATAATACTGGTCAGGTGGCAATTTATTTTGTATCAAAAAACACCGCGGTGCGATGTCCTTTGAGGAAAATTATATACCTATAGATGATTGGGTCAAGAAGAATGATATACTTTCCCTATGGACCAGGATTCTCCACAGACAGACGTTCCACAACCGGATAACACAACACCGATCGAACCACCGGTGGCGGCAGTCGCGTCTGATTCGGATACGCCGACGGACGCTTCGATTTCCGCTCCAATTGATTCCGACCAAACTTCTTCGGTTCCCACCGCTGCTCCCGTCGCTAATCCTGCCGATGTTCCCGTGGCCGCGCCGATTGTAACGCCGGATCCATCTCCCATAACGACGCCCGCGCCAGTTCCAGCGGCGAGATCTTCGCAGTCAGTTCTCGGAAATAAAGCATCGACCATAGACAAAGAAACATTCATTAGGCTCGGCCATGAGGGACGACGGAAAAAGAAGGAAGCCAAGTTGGAGCGCATCATGAAGGAAGCGGCCAAAAGGGGACATTTGAATAGCCGGGAAGCGGCAGTGGCAGCGGAGATCTCATTGCGGACAGCGGAATGTTATCTAAATGACCTGGTCGCGGCCGGGCGATTGGTTCGGCATAGTGCGGGGAATGAGACGGAGTATGTAGTCGGAATTAATTAAAAGTTGTGGTGATAGTGCTATAATCCTCGTTATGAAAAAACTATATATTGCTCTTATTATCATCGTGGTCCTAGCCATCGCGGTCATCGTCGGTCTCAAATATTATCATCCTACCGAAGCAGTGAAGAGATACACGGACTCGACCGGAACATTTTCATTCGAATATCCAGCGTACTTGTCGGTGGCCGAACAAGGCGGCACAGTTGCGTTATATATGGGCACTTCTACAGCTTGGAAACAATTGGCTGTGGTTGCGGCAGCGTATCAAGCTAATTTTCTGCCATCTGTGAAGGATTCTCTGAAAGCATCCGTTATGAAAGTAAAGATTGGCAGTGATGTCGCATACAAAATCGCAGTCTCAGGACCATATCAATCTCCTTTATTCGGTTTCGTATTTCCTCTGGATGATGCAGACAACCCTTCAGAAATGATGGTTGTTCTAAAGACAGGCGATGAGAAGTCCGGCCTGACAGAGAAGCAAGTCGAAGCGATGGCTAAGTCGCTCCATTTCGATAAGGCCAAAGCGCTTGCCTTGGCGAACTCGCGTTTGATGACTGCCCGTGTAAAAGGAGCGGATGCCCGCATAGAGGCAGAAATAGCACAACTAAGGGCCGGTGCCGAGGTGTATTTCACGGATGCTAGAGGATATACGGGTTTGTGCACGCCCAAAGTCGGGGTAGCCAATACGCAGGCCCTCAGATCCTTATTCGCGGACATCGCTTCAACGACAGGTGCTGCTAATATAGCTTGTTATAGCCAGAAGGCGTCATATGCTGTCTCAGTGAAGCTTCCGTCAGGTCCTATCTTCTGTGTTGACTCGTCAGGATTTTTTGGAAGTACCACGGCGATGATAAAGGGACTATCTTGTAAATAAAGGGTATTAATATCCTTTCTTCCGTCTTCGCTCGCGCGTCATGCCTACCTACGGTAGTCACGACGCCGCTCGCTAGACGGAATAAAAATCGCGCCAACTTGAGGCTGGCGCGACGTGAAATGTGGGGGACTATTATGCTTCTTCTTCCTCTTCAACCAATGACTCGGCGTATTCCTTGTAGGCGGAGATCTCGCCGCGGTCTTGGAGGACTGCTTTGATCGAACCATCCTCAAAGATGATGACTTCGTCGAAGAGTTCGAGGTAGGTTGGATCGTGAGCGATGACAACGATGGTTTTCCCAGCAAAGGTGGACTTGTCTGTGATGGTCCGGTAGAACCGCTTCTTTGTCTTCGGGTCGCAGTTCGACATCGGCTCATCGAAGAGACCGATCCTGACACGCGGATCCATCATACGATACATGGTAGCTGCAAGCATGAGACGCTGCTCTTGGCCGCCGGAGAAATCGACCCCGTCCGGCCAATCGGATCCGATCTGTGTTTGGTACGCAAGGGGAAGGGTCTCGACGAATTCGTTGACGCCGGCGATGCGTGCCGCAGCCTTGAGGCGCTCGATGCTTAGCTGGTCGTCATTCTGGTAAGTCAGGGCCAGCGCGATTTTGAGGTCGCCGACACTGAAGTGTTGATCCATACAGGCCAGATGCGTTATCCAGCTTCGATGAGTGATTTCCGAGAGAGGCATGCCGCTCACGCGTACAGCGCCTTTGTCTGGCACATACATCTTGATGAGCAATTTCATAGCAGTGCTCTTACCTGAACCATTTGGTCCGACTATAGCGACGACTTTGCCCGGAGCGATATTGAAACTGCAGTTCTGGAGGACGATCTTGTGCGTTCCATCTTCGCGTGGGTAGCTGAAGAGCACATCTTTGAACGTCATTGAAGGTGTTTGTGAGAAGGTTATCTCCCGGGAAGAGGTCTCATCGATGACCGGCTTCTGGGCCATGAACGTTTCGTGGTACTCATACTCTTTTTGTGAGGCGTACATCTCGACCAGATGGTTGACTGTGTTATCAGCCGACCAACGGAACGAGCGCAGCATGCCGAAGAGGGTATATAGTCCACCAACGGTCATGGTGCCTAATAGCACGCCTTTGGACATATAGATGAAGCCGGTGATGAGGCAGAGAGCCGACAAGCCGGCCAAATAGAGGCGAGAGATCAGTGAATAGGTTTGTTCGCGCTGGAACGTGCTTTTCAGCTTATTCTGGTGGGTCAGATACTTTTCCATCATGATGCCGACGCCTTCGAAGAGTTTCGTCTGCGTCAGCTTGGTGATACGGGTCAAAAATTCCCGATACAGCCGATGATATCGTCTGTCGATATGCTCCCAGTCCCAGAGCTCACGTTCACGCTTCCGGATCCGCATGGTATTCATGACTTGTGGAATTATCGGCATGAAGGCGATGAGGAGAAGGAAGCTATCGAGTTTCAGGATGATGGCGAAGCTGGAGATAGCCACGATGACTGCGCCAGTCCATTGAAGCTGGAAGTCCCAGATCTCGATGATAGCGTCACGGCCTTTACCTTCGGCGTTATCGCGGATCTTCTCGAATCCGGGCAAACGCAAGCGAGCCAAGTCGAGAGTAGGCATATGCTCGGCATATATGCGGTCAAGGGTGATGCGGAATTGTTGTCGTGTCATCTGCCGCCGGAAATTTTCCAGAGCCCCCAGAACTTCACGGAGGACTGATTGGCTGACCAGGATGATCCCTGCCAAGATGATGAGTCCGGAGGAGATATCAGTTGAAGACTTCATTCCGTTAGCGAACTTCTGAAGGCCATAGCCTAGGGCACCGATAGAGCCGACCTCCAGAACAGCGTTTGTGAGGACGCAGATCCAGGAGATGATCAGGAATTTCTTGCTGATCGTGAGCACTATGCCGTGTGTTTCCCGCATAGCCCGCACGAACGAACTGATCGTACGGCAGAAGAGAGCCAGACGGCCCTCTTTTTTGGTTTTCGTACTATTCATTTTTCGAGGTCCTTTCTTTCTTGAGTTTATTGTTTGACTGTATTACTGACGCTATTTTATCACGAAATTTGTATATGTCAAATGATGCGTGTTGTTCAAATATTTATATCAACTGCGCTCGAGTCTGCTGATAGCTTCTCTTTCCCAAATCCTCGCTTGTCGCTATAATATCGCGCATGAAGCTCAACTATTGGAAACTGGCAGTAACCGCATTATTGGCCTGGTATTTCATCTCATATGCGGTGGGGGATCCGATGCATACGCTTGCGAATTGGAATCTGTTCGACTATGCGGATCTGATCTTTCACGAAGCCGGTCACATCGCCTTCATGGCCATGGGGGATTTTATGCGTGTTCTGGGCGGATCTTTATTTCAGATATTCATTCCACTTCTATTTCTCGGCTATTTCTTGTTCTTTCGTCGCGAAGTGTTCTCGAGCGCCGTGGTCCTCTACTGGTTAGGCGAGAACCTGATAAGCATTTCCACATACATGGGAGATGCAGTCACACAGCAGCTGCCGCTATTGGGAGGGGAGTCGGTCATACATGACTGGACTTATCTCCTCACTGCTATTGGGCAACTTAGAAATGCGGAAAGCCTTTCACATACAGTCTACATTTTGGGTTTTACAACGATCATCGCAGCGACGATATTCTGTATCCTCGGCTCGATTGAAAGGAGGAAGAGGAACGTCATCATTGATATTTAGATATGGAAGGACAGATCCTATTTTCCTAAATACGCTTTCTTCAATTCGGCTATATCGAACTTGGTCATGCCGAGCATAGCTTGCATGGCACGAGCTGCGCCCTTGGGGTCCTTGCCGCCGATATATTTGGATAGGGAAGATGGAACGATCTGCCACGTGATCCCGAACTTGTCGTGATTTATCCATCCGCATTGTCCTGTCTCGCCGCTGTCGCCGAGCTTATCCCAGAAATAATCGATCTCTTTTTGGGTCTTGCATTCGACGACGAAGGAGATCGCGTTTGTCAGGTTGGTTTCGAAACCTTCCGGTTTGCCGCCATTCAGGGCTGTGAAGTCCTGACCTTCGAGTGTGAAGGCGATAGTCAGGACGCTTCCTTCCGGTTGGCCGGATGCTTTGGCAGCATTTTTGTCATATCTCAGGACTGCACCTATCTTAGACCTCTTCTTACGGCCTGGGTTACCATTGAAGAGATCCACGTAGAACATTGCCGCATCCTCGGCTTGAAAGTCGAACCAGAAAAATGGGGAGATTTTATTCATGATGAAATTTTGTATTAGGCGCTTTTTCACGGAAACTTTACATCTCAGCTTTCTCCCACAGACCGATCTCGTTTCCACCAGGGTCACTGAACTCGGCCATGAAACCCCATTTACCTATAGGGTGCTTGGGAGTGGTGGTCTTGCCACCAGCTTTGGTTATCTTCTTAAGAGTATCGTCGATGGAATCTGTCTCGACCACGATCGATGGTTGCTCGCTTTTTTTGGTGCGCATATAGAAGCCGCCGTTGATGCCGCCCATTTCTGTCGGCATACCTTCGTCATCGGAATCGGTCGTCATAGCCATCAGGTATTCCGGTTCTGCGCTGTCCTCGTCTCCTTTTTCTTCGTTATCATCTTCCATAGAATTGAGTTTCCAATCAAAAACTTTCTCGTAAAAGGCCTTGGCTTCTTTGAAGTCATCAGCCGGGATTTCGAAATGTACTACTTTGTTTTTTGACATGATATTTAAATGGTTAGATTGATAATTGGAACAATTGCACAGGTATTTTTTAGTACGGAAGAGGGTGCGATTTGGGTGCTCTCCAAAAATCTAAAAATCATGTTACAATTTGTCCGGACGCATCGCTTTATTCAATATCTAATCAAACATTAAAATGAATCCAGATCTAAATAAGACTCCGGAGATTGCTCCGACTCCAGCGCATAGAATGGTCTTTGGTATACTTTCCTATCTTGGTATCCTTGTCATCGTCTCTTTTATCTTTAGCAAGAACGATTCTTTTGTGAAGTTTCATATCAAACAAGGCTTGGTCATCTTTTGTATTGATCTGGTCGTCTGGATCATCGGCTTGGTAGCTTGGCAATTGTGGCCGATCCTGAATGTCATCAACCTGGTAACTTTCATCTTTGCCGTCATCGGGATAGTCAACGTGGTCCAGAAGAAGGAGAAGGAGCTGCCTTGGATAGGGCAGTTCTCGAAGTATTTTACGTTTTAAGGCGTTTACCAGCGCAAGTTCTAGTCTGAATCACTACATCCTTTAAACACTTCCCTGGGCGTTGAATAGTTTAGCCGTTTTCTCGGCCGATCGTTCAAAAGCTGGACGGCTTTGTTGATCTGGTATTGTGTAACAGTAGCAAAGAACATTC
>CAIQIZ010000021.1 GCA_903872035.1 uncultured bacterium
CATAGCTGCCCTGCGGTGCCGTTGGCACGACAGCAGGTAGACCAGAGGTCTGTTCAACTCGGTCCTCTCGTACTAGAGTCAATTCCCCTCAAGTATCAACGCCTGCAGTAGATAGGAGACCAACCTGTCTCACGCTTGTTATCATCCCTTACGGGATGCAATGGACTATAGCTTCACTCCGACGTACGTCGGAGCTGTCGATGTTTAGTCTCTACGGGCGTTTCAATATCAAATCTTCAATCTCAAAATTTACATCTTGTCTTACGATAAGATTTTAGATTTGAGATTTTATTTTTAAGATTGTAACTTCCCTCGGTATTCTCCGCCGGCTGGCGGAATCCACCGATATTAATCGACTTCATCCCGATGTTACATCGGGACCGCCGTGGTTGATTGATTTTCCTTTCTATATATTAATTCAAACGAAATAATTTCACACATTCTCGAAGTGATTCAGACTGCCTGGAACACAGGAGGAAGGAGGACGGAGGACGGAGAAATCGCAATTGCGATCCTCCTTTCTCCTTTCTCCTTGCTTCGTGCGATTCCAAACGGTCTGAACCCAGCTCGCGTACCACTTTAATTGGCGAACAGCCAAACCTTTGGGAGCTCTTGATTGTTATCTGGGATTTCCCCCAGTATCAGACTATTCCATCGCCGTATTCATCCCGTCACCGGTATGAACCTTAGGCGCAAGCAGTGTTACACCGCACAAATCGTGCGCATGTCTCATGTTCCGATATGAATCAGAACAATCAGTCGTTAGAGGAGACGGGTATTTGGATCATTGAAGCAAAATTGCTCCGCCGACCGCTTGATCGTACGTTCAATTTTGACAATGCATCTGCTAAACGCGCATTTTCGATCAAATCTTGCTTTGTCATTACTTTCATTTGCAAAATTTGCATCGCAATAGTGACTTGTTTTTTCTTAAGCCGAGTATACGGCTCAATGAATTCAAGAATATTCTTTAGATCATCCTTTTCGCGGACGATCCAATCGTAAGTCGTATACGCAGTCCCCTTTCGGTTACTGCTTACGCGACCAATATTCCATTCTTCTACAAGACTATGCAATAATTCAGGTTCTTTCTGAGTGATTTTCAATTCCACTCGTACTCGAAAACCAAATCTCATCTCACGGTGACGCTCGATAGTTGCCATGATGCAACCATCGCCATCAATAAGTCCCGCGAGATATGCCCGCTTAACTTCAATACTCGCCTTTCCTACGGCACTAGCATTCATGTTAGATACTATTATAGCATCTGGGACCTGCGAAACAGCAAGTCACATGAAGAAGCCTCTACCGTATTGAGCTTGTTTGTTACCGTGAAGTTTCCCTCACGGAGAGAAGTTATGTTTTCTCCACCCCCAGGATGTGGTGAGCCGACATCGAGGTGCCGAACTCCGCCGTCGATATGAACTCTTAGGCGGAACTAGCCTGTTATCCCTAGAGTAGCTTTTGTCCGATAATCTTCCGCAGCATCTAACGCTTACGGTCGGTTCACTTGGCTCTGCTTTCGCATCTGCTCGACACGTACGTCTCGCAGTCAAGCCAGCTTGTGCCCATACACTATCGCCATGGTTTCCATTCACGGCTAGCTGACCTTAATAGGCTCCTCCGTTACTGTTTAGGAGGATAGCGCCCCACTAAAACTGTCCATCAGATACTGTCTCCCGGCGTTTATGCCGCCGAGGTTAGAATATACATGCTTAAAGATTGGTGTTTCATCGACGGATCAACACCCCCCGAGAGGGATGCATCAAATCCTACCAACTACGCTACGCATCAAGAACGTATAGTCAATATCAAATTACAGTAAAGCTTCTAGGGTCTTTTCGTCTAACTGCAGGTAACCGGCATCTTCACCGGTATTGTATTTTCACCGAGCAAGTCTCCGAGACAGTTCTCCAGTCATTACACTTTTCAACGCGCGGGAACTTACCCCGCAAGGAATTGCGCTACCTTAGGATCGTTATAGTTACGACCGACATTCACGAGGGCTTATAACAGTCACCACTACCCTTACGGATAGCAACGCCGTTATTTGACCTTCTCGCATTGGTCAAGTGTCACCCCCTATACTTCCTCTTACGAGTTCGCAGGGAGCTGTGTTTTTGTTAAACAGTTGCCAGAGATACTTTAGCTGCGGCCCTTTGAGTAAACAAAGGGCAAGCCTTATTCCGAAGTTACGGCTGCTTTTTTGCCGAGTTCCTTGGAGACCTCTCACTCGTTCGCCTAGGTCTACTCGACCTAACCACCTGTGTCGGTTTGCGGTACGGTTTTCATATAGATAATCTTAGAAGCTTTTCTTGGAAGCGCGCTTTGCTGTATTTTACCTTGCGGCATTTTCGCTCTACTTGGTTTCGGCCTTGAAGCCAGCATCCGGATTTACCAGGACACAACCTTATAGCCCGAACGTTAAATCCAATTATACGCACAGCATACTGCACTTCGTCACTCCATCGATCTACACGAAAGTCACGGAATATTAACCGTGTATCCATCGGGTGCGGCGTTCGCCATCCCCTTAGGACCGACTAACCCTTGGCTGATATACATTGCCAAGGAAACCTTGGTTTTTCGGCGTGCGGGATTCTCGCCCGCATTGCGGTTACTTGTGCCAACATTCTTACTTCGCAACGCTCCAGTGGGGGTCACCCCTTCACCTTCATCGCGATGCGAATACTCTCCTACCAATGGACGATGCCGAAGCACCATCCAGTTCTCAGTTTCGGTACGACGTTTAAGCCCCGATTATCTGCGGCGCGAAACCTCTCGATGAGTAAGCTGTTACGCTATTTTTAAATGATGGCTGCTTCTAAGCCTACATCCTCATTGTTAGAGAAGTTTCACTACCTTAAGCGCACTGAACGTCGATTTAGGGACCTTAAATTGAGATCCGGGCTGTTTCCCTTTTGTCCGATGGAGCTTAGCCCCCATAGACTAACTGCCGCATAATGACCTTGCGTATTCGGAGTTTGATAGGTCTCGTGGCCTTTCGGCCTGTCGAGATCTTCCAGTGCTCTACCCCGCAAGGGTAAGTGCGACGCGAACCCAAAAGTTCTTTCGGAGAGAACCAGCTATTACCAGATTCGATTAGCTTATCACTCCTTACCACACGTCATCCGATAGTTTTGCACGGCTAACCGGTTCGGGCCTTCATCCTCCTTTCGGAGAACTTCACCCTGCGCGTGGCAAGCTCATCTGGCTTCGGGTCTTTAGCAAACAACAAGCGCCCTGTTCAGACTCGGTTTCCCTGTGACTCCGGTCTCGCGACCTTAGTCGAGCTGCTTGCTAAAACTCGTTGGCTCATTCTTCAATAGGCACGCCATGACGGTCTTACGACCGCTCTGACTCCTTGTAGGCATATGGTTTCAGATCTATTTCACCGCCCTTCCGGGCTGCTTTTCACCTTTCCCTCACGGTACTTGTTCACTATCGGTCTTCTGAAGTATTTAGTCTTGCCGGTTAGTTCCGGCGGATTCCCCCGAGCTATTCGTGTCCCGGGGTACTTAAGAATGGAAACAAAGAAGATCATTTATTTTTGTCTAAGGGGCTATCACCCTCTGGGGCTCGTCTTTCCAGACGATTCGACTAACAAATGATTTTGTGACTCCTCTGCTATAAATAGCACGTCTCCACCTTGCAACCCTCAATCTAAATCGCAAAGCGTTTTCACGCCATTCCGACTTGCGTCGGAAAGGGCGAAATCCGCCCTACGATTTAGATTAAGTTTAGACTGTCTTCGCGTTCGCTCGCCGCTACTGACGAAATGCATGTTTGTTTATTTTCCTCCTGGTACTGAAATGTTTTACTTCCCAGGGTACGCTCCGCGCAATAAATTGCGTCGGTCATATGAGTTCATCATATGGGGTTTCCCCATTCGGACATTTTCGGATCAAAGGTTGCTCGGCACCTCCCCGAAACGTATCGCCGCCACGCCGCGTCCTTCATCGCCTTCAAGAAGCCAAGGCATCCACCATACGCCCTTTAAATTTCCTATTAGGAAATCTAAAAACCGCTTATGTTAATCCTGAAGTCGCCTACAAGCGACAACAGAACTTTGCGCCACATTCCCTGTTTAGAAGAATGCGACGACTTTACCTACATCACTGTCTATCAAACTCGACCCGAGCTTGATAGACCGTCTGCCGCTCATCTGTACTACAGACGATAGCAGACCTTACTTGATTTTTCCCGATGTCGCCTTACGGCTCATCGGGACGGTATGAAATTTTCAAATTACAGTCGTGCATCCGTTACAAAAGAAAAACCGCTCTATTTAGCGGCTACGTGTCACGCCCCATCACTGGAGTGTGGCTATGGCCGCTTATTTGTGTGGTTTATCTTTATTAACATTCGGTAGTGAACAGTATACGCACAGCCATATATAAGTCAATAGGCTATTGGTTCTGGGGATAAGATGGGCATAAGTTTAAAAGTTTAGAAAGTTAAAAGTCCATAAAGTCCGGATAATCCAGACTTTATGAACTTTCTAACTTGTAACTTTTTAACTTTAGCGACTATTCTCCGAGACTATGCATGGTCTTGTCGATGAGCTTCTGGGCTGCATCCTTGCCACCCAAACCAAAGGCCAAACCGATAGCCAAAGCACCACCAGCAAATACAGCAGTGATGACGGTCTGAATCAAAGCAGGGGCAACGCCAAGGTTGAACAAGGCGGTGAGCAAAGCAAAGATCCAGATAGCCCACTTGGTGATACGACCCAACAATTCAGCTGACTGAATATGAGCTGCGCGCGAGCTGGCGACGACAACCTTCTGCATGGTGTTAGCAACAACTACTGCAACCATCAGGATGAGAACTGCGATAATGACCTGTGGAAGATAATTGACGACTTCACGAAGGAAACTGGTGACTTGCTGAAGACCAAGGGTATCGAAGGCGGCCATCAGGAAGACGACGATGACGAACCATTTAACCAAGGAACCTACGAACAAACCAGAATTAAGATTGTGCCCGGCTCTCTTGACGACATCTTCGAGACCGGCGCTCTTCAAAGCCGCGTCAACCTTGAGCGACTTGAAAAGGCTCTCGACAAGCTTTTCTATAAGAGCGGCCAAGACCCAGCCGATTGCAAAGACGATCAGGGCCAAAATAAGATTTGGCACAAACGTCACTACCCCGTACCAGACGGACTGAAGCGACAACGTTAGGGCATCGCCCCAATTTTGAAAGAACATCATATGATTATTTATTTAAGCTATTAATTATGCGGTTAATGCCTTAATTATAGCACCGAACAGGTTATCCACAGATACGGGGTGTGGATAGAGTTTGAGATGGAATCAGACCTTTGGTGAGAGCGTTGTGGGCCAGCGGCGAACTAAAGGTCTGATTCCGTCTAATTACAATCCACACACTACTCTACTGCGGCTCAATTCCGATCCGATCCAGCAATGTGACGTGAGGATAATCGAGGATATCTCGAACCAGTCGGTCGTGGATACCAAAACGATACTCGAAATCTTGGGTTTCAAAAGCCGAATAAGCTATCTCCTTTCCTATCTCCGCTTCGATACCTTTGATGACAGATTCGATCTTGGTCAGATTGAGTTCATCGCCGACGATCAAGAGGTCGACTCGGGAATCCCAATTTTGAATGAAGACACCGGAGGCGATGAACAATTTGATGCGACCGGCATTGGTAAAGCGCTTGGCCAATGACTCATCGGCCTGCAAGCTGGTGATGGTCAGAAGATTCTTTAATGGATCTAGATAAGGAAACTTGGAATTCAAAATATATCCGATGCCTTGAACTTTCCTAGTTGTGATCTTATCGGCCCGGCCAGAAGTTTGGATATCTTTGGAGATCTGTCGTTTCTTTATAAGAATGTTAGCTTTCTCTAGAGCGCTAAGTTCTTTCTTGACCACTCTCGGCAATGATCGTGTCCGGCTGGCAACCTCTTTGAGGAAGAACGGGGTCGATGGATTGAAAAGGAAGAGGCGGAGGATCTTGATCTTCGTTTCGGATCCGAATAGAGCGGTAAGTGTTTCCATAGTATTGAGTGTGTCGTATTCTAGCAGAAAACGTATATCCTTGCATGTTTTATAAAATGATGTAATATAATGGTCAAGGCCAAAGACAGAAGGCGTTCCGATCGAGTCCTGAACGTATGTGAAGGACGAGCATCGGGAACAAGACCTTCCGAGGACGCTCCTCTATTTCGGCCACGGTCGATTACCTATAATTAAAGATTCCAGATTTCAATTAATAGGTTCCAAATAGATACCAGATTTCAGTAACGTGGAATCTGTATTCTGAAGTTTATTTGGAATCTGATGTTTGATAACTGGAACCTTCTAAACAAAATGGCTCGCACAAAAGATCAAAAGAAAGAGATCATCGAAAAGCTCAGCACCATCATGGGTGGCGCCAAGACACTGGTCTTCGTCAACTTCCATAGTTTGAAAGTCGGCGATGCCACAACGATGCGCAAACAGCTGACCAAAGATGGAGTCGGTTTCTTCGTAGCCAAGAAGTCCTTGACGGGATTGGCTCTGGCAGCGAAGAAATACCAAGGGACCGCCCCTGAACTTGCTGGTGAATTGGGTCTAGCCTACAGCACAGATCTCATCGCTCCAGCTCGAGGTGTCTACGAATTCCAAAAGAAATTCAAAGACCAAGTGACTATCGTCGGTGGTGTATTCGAGAGCAAGTATATGAATAAGGAAGAGATGATGGCTATCGCCACCATTCCTCCGCTCCAAACGCTCTACGGCATGTTCGTCAACGTCATCAATTCTCCTATCCAAGGTTTGGTGGTGTCGTTGGATCAGATCGCCAAGAAGAAGGTTTAGTTCTATTAATTATCAACTGAGGAGGACTTACCATGTCACTTCTCGGAACCACGGAGAAATCCTCGACGATTTTGTGCTCAAAATCGTCTGCGGAGGTTCCTCTAAATGACATGGTAAGTCCTCCTTATCAATCAATATCAATTAACATGGAAAATACAACAGTAGCAGTAGAAGTTCCGGCCAAATTCAAGACGTTGGTAGAATCGATCGAGAAGATGTCGGTTCTCGACTTGAATGAGCTCGTGAAATTATTGGAAAAGAAATTCGGAGTCTCCGCACAGGCCGCCGTTGCAGCAGCCCCAGCAGCAGGAGCCGGCGCAGCCGGTGAAGAGAAGAGCACCTTCGCGGTGCATTTGGCTTCATCCGGAGCGACAAAGATCGCAGTCATCAAAGTCGTCAAGGAAGTCTTGGCGCTCGGCTTGAAAGAAGCCAAGGACTTGGTTGACGCAGCTCCTTCCCTTTTGAAGGATGGCATGAAGAAGGAAGAGGCCGAGGCTTTCAAGAAGCAGATCGAGGCAGCTGGCGGAAAGGTAGAGTTGAAATAGATTTTCAGAGATATCTGACTCAAAAAGCGTCCCTGACTATGGGACGCTTTTTGTATTTGGCCTATATATAATGTGAATCCTATTTGTTATATCTTGAAAGCTCCAGCGTATTCAGGCGGTTATCCAACGCTTCCTGACGGCTTTCCGATACAGTCAGCCTCTTATCTACCTCAAATAAGCTGTGACGTATTTCAGCGATTGCCGGCTCTATCTGATTCTTTATCGTGTCCGCAATGCTATCCAATAGTTGAAGTTTCCTGCCAACAAATAACATTGACTTCAATATGAGCGGCAAACCTACGACCACAACAATGGCATTTATTATATTTAGTATATCCATGATATTCATTTATCCATTATACCATACCTGTCAAGCATGTCACCTATAATTAGCACAACTTGCGATCATTGCTGTGCATCCTCCATGTCCCTTACCATCGCTTCGACATTATCGATTATCTTTTGTTTGTTCGGCGCCGATACTTCCTTCATCTTCAGATGCCCCAAGTGAAAATCGAATGATCCTCCTTGCTTCTTGACCTGCTTCAGCTTTCCCTTGGATCGGAGATCCATGAGATGCTTCAGGCGCTGCGTGAGCTGCTTTCCATGAGGATCCGAACCAGCAAGACTCTGGATGATCTTCAAAGTTGAGCTAGCGATCGTTGTTAGATCTGGCAATGCACCGCGGTTTTGCTTGAAGGATTGGTCAACCGTTCCATCGCCATCGATGTCGAGAGCTAGTGGAGGCGTATAGCTCAAACTCGCCGGATTGTTTTGACTCAAAGCCGAAGATACGGTCGTACTAGCAGTTGAAAGCGGTGTGACTGGGAATTGTGAATACTCGACACTATCCAAAACTTGCGACCCTTGGACTTTCTCGATATCGAGAGTGGCAAAACCAAGATCCGTACCATTTGCCACTATCTTGAAAGACGTACCGGGATTCGGAAGAGTTATGTAGGTATCTTGCCCATCGGCGCTATCGTACGCCTGATAATCGCTATCAGGAATCTTCGTCTCATACGCACCTGTGTAATAGCTATCCCGTCCCGCCAGATTGGCTGGCAACGGAATCGGACCTGTGTGATTACCCTTATCATCGTAGATGTTAAGCTCGACCGGCGAATGCGTGCTCACACGAAACTGGATAGGCTCTTGATTTAGACTTGGGACTCCAACAGAAACACCCGGAAGATTCGCGACCTTACCGGAAGAGCCGCTAACGATCTGACCGATAACAGCTTCAGTCGTCGACGATTCCAGTATGTTCGCGTGGTTGATGTTTTGGTTCGCTTCACGCGACGCTTCTTTTAGATCGACTGCTATTGTGGTGCTTGCGTTGTATGCGGCGCTTGGCGCCACAACCGTGCCATCGCCGATCGCGGTCTGCAATATGTCGTGAGCCAGCTTGTCGACACAGACCAGGCCAAATAGAATCTCTATCGTGCAAACCGGAGAATTGTGATACGTAACAGACTTTGTCGTAGCCACGTTCCAACCGGCGATCGCCCAGTTAGCTATAGATTTTGGCCAGGCCATAGGATCAAGCAGTCCATGAAGAGCATTCCCAGCCGCGACTAAAGCTAGATTGCCTTTGATCGGAGAATTCGTATCTGTAAATGCTGGCACCTTCCTGACATTGCTTATATCCGTGATAAAAGCTGATTGGTCGCTGGCATTATCTATGGCCATAGGATACGACCCATCATTCAGATCCTTAACCGTCGTTGAAGCAAAAACGATGGTCGGGCTGAAGACCGAGCGGAAGAATTCTGCCGAAGGCAACAGCGAGTAGGCGCTGGACATATTTACTCCAAGCCCACGAGCCGTTGCCTGCGACGTGATGAGCCCATGAAAGATAGACTGGTGATCGCCATGCAAAAGTCCAACGATAGCTTCAGGAGTACCTAAATATGGGACACCTACGGAGATCACGGAGTCGATCAGACTGTCTTTGCCAAGATCCACCAAAGTCTTGACCAGATACTTGGCTATGAGTCCTCCATTGCTGTGTGCGATAAGCGTGACTTTGCCAGTCTTGGAACTGGAGGCCATGCGAGAGACGACGTCTACCAATGACTCCGTCGTTGTAGCCTTCTTCTCGCTCCCCGCAACCACTTCGTCTATGGGCTTTCGCCAATCATATCCGAAGGCTCGCCATTCATTCACCGTATCTTTGGAGACCATACCGTCGAGAAAACCCATGAACTTTCCATAGACATCTCGCAAACCGAGCGCTGAATCTATAGGCTGTCCGGAATATAGGGAAGCGTCTTTGCTCGTACCATCCGGATTTAGGTACAGACCAGTGACATCGGAATTTATGTTCGGTTCCCATAACTGATCGGTATTCTTGATAAGACCGAGCGGCGACAACCTTGGCTTGTAGAGACGCGTCCCTTCAAGGCCTGGAATGAATAGTATGCTTGAACAGCAAAGCGCAGCCGCTTTATCAGGATCATTTTTAAGCCACGGATCATAAACGACTGCGCCCATAACCGTATTGGTAGTAGTAGCCAATGGCCCGTCATCAGTACCCCACCAATTATTAGTAGCATCGACCATAGTCGTGTCTGTATTCTTTATAGCCGCTTGACTGTTATTTATCAGAATCGAATCATGAATAGAAACTGAAGGAGGGTCGCTTGTATCCAGAGCGTTGCCTATACCGCCGGTACCTGAATAAGGATCTATGGATTCAACTGAATGCAGAACCGGCGTCGTAGGCACGACATAGATCCCAAACTGATTGTCAGTCAAGCGACTACCGCTAATATTCACAGTGCTCCCTTGCGAATGTATAGCTTGTGAAGCTCCGGATATAGTTGAGCTGGCTATATCCACGCGGGTCCGCGAAATATTCAGACCCCCTGACAACGAAATGTTCGCAAAACTGATCGTTGAAGTTCCAAGAATAGCCATCGTGCCTGGACCGCTAATAGTTACAGGTTGGCCTATTTGACCATCGATCTGCATACTGCCGCGAATAAAGAAAGCATCGTAACCTTCCAGTGAAGGATCAGCCACGACCGAGACGCCGGGGCCAATAGTCAGCGTCTCTCCTGCTGGAACGGTGATTCCATCTTGAAGGATATAAGGGCTATCGGCTGATGTCCAAACCGCGCCATTATTCAAATATCCAGAGCTTATGATCGTATCGGCATAAGCGATATTAAAGGTTCCGGCGAAAGCTAATAGCGCGGCGACGAATGTCGCCAAAGCAAGGATGATTTTCTTCATATGATTTCATATAATTAAATGGCTGCTAATATAAGATCAGCCTATCAAACCGAAATGAAGAAACTATGAAAAATGTCTCAAGAAACGATAAAAATAGTTTCAAGAAATCATGAAGGATTGCATGCGAGACAACCTGTGTTTTGTTTCATAACTGTGGGCCAGTTTGAAACAAAACACAGGTTGTCTCGCAATCAAAAAAGATTTATCGATTCAAGGAAGCAGTAGGAGAACCTGGTGAGGAGGAGACGCGACCCACGACATAGAGAACGGCAAAACTCATGCAGAGTATACAAACAAACCCGATGAGAAATTTAAAGAAACTCCGGTCGAATGGGTTTACCATGCCATAATTCTATCACAACTGATTACGACGAGACAAAATCAACTGAAATGCTGACCGTTCAGAATTACACCACGAATCAGCCGAAATGTGCTAGAGTAATCGGCATTAGAGAAACAATATGTTCAACGAGCTTATAAAACGCCACAAATTGGCCATAGCATTCATAGGCGATGTGATCGTATTTGTATTATCCGCACTGGTGATCTTATATGTCAGGTACGGCAATGAGTATTTAGCTAAACAATTCTCTTTCCACTTGGCTCCATTTTTTGTCGTTATGGTTATATGGCTGGTCATCTTCTATATCTCCAATCTTTACACTTACAAGGCATTCCAAAATATCGTGGAGATAGCCAAACGCCTTAGCACAACTCTGGTCATCAGTTTCTTCATCACTATAACCATTTTTTATATCTTCAGCCGGTTCTTCGAGCTGACACCCAAGGCCAATCTAGTATTTTTGACTATCGCCTTTGGCGTATTGGATATCCTATGGCGCTACGCCCTCCGGAAGATCTTCATTAGAAAAGCCTATCGTTCGAACATACTTGCACTAGCCTCTTCTCCGCTCATGAAGGAGATAACCGAGCACGTGAACAACAACCCACAGCTTGGATATTCGATCTTTCCATTCAATGGCGACATGTCAACGGACGACATGTCCATGTTGACCGACACCATTCAAATATATTCCATAACCCAAATGGTGGTCGATGGAAAGTTCTTGAGGAACCGCGCTGTCACAAAATTGCTATATGGAATCCTATCGAGACAGATAGAGATATCCACGTTGACTGATTTCTACGAGACTTTGTTCGGCTGCATACCACTCGGTGAAATAGAAGAAGAATGGTTCATAAGAGAGATAACCAAGAATAAGAGCATATATGAATCGATGAAACACCTAGTCGAGATCCTGGTCATCATAATCACCCTGCCGATCACTTTTATCTTGAGTGCAATCATGGCCTGTATGGTAGCTGCGACATCACGCGGACCGGTCATATTTAGACAGGAAAGGACCGGAAAGGACGATGCACCATTCACCCTCTACAAATTCCGAACTATGAAGATAGGACGAGATGGGCCATTATGGACGTGTGAGGGTGACGATCGTGTTACCACTATCGGCAAATTCTTGAGATACACCCATCTCGATGAAATGCCCCAACTGTGGAATGTACTTAGAGGCGACATCTCATTCATCGGCCCGAGACCAGAACGAACCGAACTCTCCAAGATCTATGGAGAGATTCCCTACTATGAGATACGCCACATCGTGAAACCAGGCATCATCGGTTGGGCCCAGATCAATTACAAACCCTCGACCACGGTTGAAGAAGCCAGGCAGAAATTCCAGTTCGATCTGTATTACATAAAGAATCGCTCGTTCGTCCTTGATGGTTTCATATTCCTAAAGACAATCCGGATGTTCTTCTTGAAGTCTTAGAGCGCGGCTCACATGTCGCTCTTACATGAACTGTCCTAGCTTTCGTAACGGCTTCAATGCCGCGAAATAAAATGGGGCTTTGAGACTATTGGTTTTCCAAGCCTTCCGATCTTCCTGATTGGCCAGAAATCTCCTACTGAGAGAACTGTTACTATTACCGCCTGTACGCATCTTTACCAGCACCTTTGGGATATAAGCGGCAGTGGCATTGTTCTTATATAAAAAACGCAGAACCAGTTCGTAGTCATTGGATACTTTCATCCAGGTATTGAACATGCCGTATTTATCATAAAGATTTTTCTTGGCGAAGAAAGTCGGGTGTGGCGGCATCCAGCCTGTCTTGAATTTAGATTTCTGATATTCGCCAGCCCTCCAGAGACGTCGCACAATAGATGTGTCTTGGGGATCGATATAGACCAGATCACCATAAACCGTATCAACCGAGGATGACTTGAATTTGTCCGCAACGTTTTGAATGACAGAGCTATCGGCATAGAAGTCATCCGAGTTCAGGATGCCGACAATATCCCCTGTTGTGAGAGCTATCCCCTTATTGAAGGCATCGAATATGCCGTTATCTTTTTCGGAAATGACGCGAGTGATCCGGTCTTTGTATCTATTCACAATATCCAAAGTACCATCAGTGGATCCGCCATCGACGATGATGTATTCGACGTTCGGATACGTCTGACCGACAATGCTTTTGATCGTATCTTCGACGGTGTCGGCACTATTGTAAGTGGCTGTGATTATAGAAATTTTCATTTAGGATGTATATCCTTTCTGCGACAAAATAGCCACCCGTGATCGAGGCTCTGCCCGATGATATCGAATTCTTGGGGATGTTCTCTGATGAACTTGGCGCTTCGGAAATGCTTTAAATGATGGATATCGTCGAGCAACAAATAATATCCTCTATCTTTCATTTCCTTACGAACCGTCATGAATTCGAGCCACCCCATGCCTCCAGCCGAATCGAGGATGAAGAGTATTGTATCGCGCCTATGCATCTCGATAAGTTCTTTCAACAACCCCTCTTTTGGTCGTGACTTGAAGATAGAGAACAAATTGGCCGCCTTGCCGCCAAGATAACCTTCTACCTCTCTCGAGTAGAAACTGACTGGATCCTTCGTGTCATCGATAAATATGTCTGGGTATCTATCGTGATGTAATATCGCTTCGTCATTCCTGATAAAATCCAGGGCTTCTTGCATGCGGACTGAACAACCGAACAAACACCTGACGAACGGCAGGTCTTTGAGGTTTCTTTTCGCTTTTCTGTGCGAATTGTGATTAATCTCGATCGTATAGAACACATTCGGTGGCGACTTTTTGAAGAAATTTCCAACGGTTCTGGTCGAACCGGTCCCTTCAAAGGTCCCGCTCTCGATTATTACATCAATTTTGCGCCCACCTAGACATTTCAAGGATTTCAAAAGCCCATCGCTATCGATCATCCTTATGCTGCTCTGCGCGTATTCACTATAATTCTTCATGATTTTTCGTACATCATATCACAAACCATTCCACGGAACTTATGAGACATAGCCGATGTGATCTGGACTATCGCATCATAGACACTGATATCCTCAATACATTTGGATGGCTTGCCAGGATTTGTATTCGCACACATCCAATTGTCATTCTTACATGTCATATTTTTGTCATAGACTATCCTGTTCATCGCCGGGTCACCGTAGGGAAAATGCTTACCGAAGTGGCCTCCGCCGAGCAAGCATACCGTCTTGCAACCGACAGCCGCCGCCAGGTGCAATGTCGATGTTTCTGAGCCAAAATAGAGCTCCGCACCATGAAGTATCCCAGCTAGCACTCTAAAAGAAGTCTTACCCATCATGTTGACCATCCTGTCTTTACCATGCGAACTCTTGATCTCTTCGAATAAGTAAGCCTCATTCTTAGTTCCTGAAAATACCACAGTCATACCGCTGTCTATGAAGAAATCGACGACGGCGCTAAATTTCTGCGTAGGCCATATCCTGCATGGATTATCTGCTCCCATATGGACTAACACATATTTCTCACCATCTCGAAGCCCGTTCTCCTTAAGCAGTCTGTGCGCTTCAGCTGACCAATCTGGGAGAACCGGTATCTTCGGAATCAAATCGATATCTCCCTTATATCCCAAAGACGTTACAAGTTTCCTGTATCTGTCCGCTTCTGGTGTGACATCCGTCGTAGAACTAACCAAGCGCGAATATATCTTATTATTCTCGTTTTTTAGTCTTATATCGTCATACATGCTCGACGCATCTCCATCGAATCCAATTTTTACTGAGGAAATGGCCATGTTGACAAGCTCATCGCTCATGAATGACCTAGAGTACATCGGGCAAAGGACTACATCAAAACGCTCTTTCCTAAGCTTGAAAAAGAATTTGACGAAATACGAAGGATCCAATATGAATCTCCTGACCTCGATTCCCATGAATCTGTCTATCTCAGGGAACCAGCCGGCAACCTCGCTAACTTTCTGGTTGCCTAGAAATGTCATCTCGTAATCTCTGTAAATGGATCTCAGATATTTAAGGGTAGGAGAAAAGATTATGAAATCTCCGATGTTATCGGGTCTCACGATAAGGAGTTTCTTGCGCTCCGACCTCTTGCGAGAGACCCAGAAAAACAGAAATGAAAGGACTTTCAAATACTGACGTCTCGATTCCTGGTATCCTGCTTTTCTCAATACGAGACGCGCAGCCTTTCTCGACCTTATGACGAAAGTCCGAACCAACATACGGACTCCCCTGCCAGAAGCCTTCGCTTTTCTGACAATGAAACGCGCAAGCCAGATCCTCCTTAGGGCCATAACCCTCTTTGACTTCAAATACTCGCGGTAATCGAAATACGGAAAATGGTCCTGTAGCTTAATCGCTAGCTGGGGAGGGATATCAGAATAATCACCTGAAAAGACGTCTCCGCAGATCTTCTCGCATTCTGAAATCGATATGGGACATAATTCGTTATAATGCTTGAAATAACAGTCGACAAAATTCTTTGCGACGATGCCAGCCTTGGTTCCCTCTGCTGAATCCCCTCCCAGCGTGTAAGTTGAGAAGCATTGTGGAACAAAGACGCTCTTGTATTTCTTCAAACATAGGCGCAAGGTCAGATCGTAATCTGCCATGTATTTATAAGACGGATTGAACAGGCCTTCTTTCATGATCGTCTCCCGGTCATAGAACATCGTCTGGTGGTTTGGGACCGCTGTGAAAAAGACTCTCGACATATCCGGAACGGAAACGATCTCTCTCCCTGTCTCAGCATCAAGGTTCACGACTGGCGCATAAGAGAACGTCGCGCCAGAGCCTATGAGAGAACCTACGGAATGAAGAATCCCGTTCCTATCATGATAAAAATCGTCGCTATGCATAAAGGTGATATATTTACCATGTGCCATTCGTACACCTTTATTCATTGCATCTGCTATCCCACGATCAGCTTCTGATATATATATGAGCCAGCCCTTCTTCGAATATTCCTCAAGGATGCGGACCGTACCATCCTTCGACCCACCATCGATTACTATGTGCTCGACATTCGGGTAGTTCTGATTATGAACAGATTCTATACAACGCCGAAGAGATGCTTCGCGACCATTCAATATCACATCCTTAGCCACGGTGACTACGGAGGTCACCGGACGCTCAGGGAGAAAAGCGTTGATGCGATCATTTTTTTTAGATTGGACATATCCTTGGTAATCGAAATATGGGCGGAAATCGGCCAGTTTCTTAGCCAACTGCTCCGGAACGTCCTTATAGCTGCAGGCAAATATATCTCGTGACATCTTGTCACACTCCGCCCTAGTAATCGGGTATAGCGTGCTGTAATGATCGAAATACATATCCGAAACCTCTCTGGCGACCTTTCCATTCTCCGTGCCCTGAAATGAATTTCCTCCGAGACTATAAGTCGCAAAACATTTTTCGACATACACGCTCTTCAGCTTTTTTAGACAAAGGCGGACGGTCAAGTCATAATCTCCGACATATCTATAGATTGTATTGAACGCTCCAGCGTCTATTACCGCCTGCCTCTCATAGAACATCGTCTGGTGATTTGGGACAACGGAGCAGAATACTTTTGATATATCCGGGGCATAGCGCGTCTTCGTGCCAGTGGAGACATCTAGGTTGATGACTGGAGCGTATGAAAATACCGCTCCGGACCCCATGAGAGCCCTGATGGAACTTTCTACACCCTCCTTGTCATGATAAAAGTCATCGCTGTTCAGGAAAGTTAAATATCTTCCATTGGCCTCTTTAATGCCCTTATTCATCCCAAAGAAAAGCCCCTTATCCGGTTCAGATACATATCGCAGCCAACCCATTTCAGCATAATCTTCCAATAATTCGACCGTGCCATCAGTAGAACCTCCGTCTATGACGAGGTGATCGATCTTCTGATAGCTTTGCTCACGGACCGAATTTATGCATCGTCGGAGGACCTCCTCTCTACCGGCTTTGAGCACGTTAAGGACAACGGTAATAACAGTTACAATGGGCATATCCTTCAAGTCTCCCTGGTATTCATCTGCCTTCCGATTCACCTCTGAATCGGCTTCGACTGTTAGAATGGTCTTTTTCCTCGCTAATCTAAACATTAACAAGAGCAACGTCCTTCTAGTAGATCCCCTTGGTATCAATTTATTGACAACCCTTCTGGCACGTAACACCGATTTCCAACCGAAAGAACGATGGATCTGAAGAAGCTCTTCCGTTGTTTTTGCCAATTCCTTCGATCTCTCACGGAGGTCCCTTGAGATCGGCCAATGGGGATCAGAGAATGAAATAGGAGGCGGTGTGTAGAGTGATCTATATGCATAAGGTATGTTCTTGATCTCGTCATGTCCCCTCTTGTGGAGTTCCCTCAGATAACCATGCGCCAGCATTCTGAAGATCTGCTTGTCATCTAGGGTCACGTCAAAATAGAAGTTTTCCGTAGTATCCAATTTAAGCTGAGAGAAATGGAAAAAGACCAATCTTTCTTTCCCGACATAATACACCCCGTTCTCGCATCTGATCATGTTTGGAGAATAATTCCAATGAGCGATGTTATACGCTCGATTCTTGTATATATCGACGAAATCGAATATCAGAGGGGCCATATCCAATATTTTTTGATCAACGAACATATGCCTGCTCGGCGCATTGAAACAATGATCGAAAAGCTTGTTCTTGTGCCACTCAAGAAATCTCATCGAATTCGCGTCGTTTTTGAATATATAAAATCCGCTGTTATAAAGACCGTTAGCGAAGAATGAATTTTCAAATCGATAATCTTCAACCTTATCGTACGCTTCGAAGTCACTCATGTGCGGAGTCAGCAACACGCTAATATTCTTGTTCTTATCGACACGATCAAAGACCTCTTTCATTGACGTATATACATAGATATCTGTGTCCAGATAAGCCAGGTTCTTGATTTCCTTATGAGTTTTCAATAGCCACTCCATGAAATGCGGCCGAAGGACATTCGACATCTCAAATGCAGAGTATTTCTTTATAAGCTCATCGAGCTTCGGTATTTTCAGATCCTTCAAAAAAACAGGCGTAAAGTCGAACTGACCTATGATGTCTTTGTACTTTTCTTGGTAATCAAAGATTAAAACGTAGTGCGGTTCAGTATGCCCCGCACGTCTCAAAGAGTCGTTTAAAACCGCCGCACCAGCGGCATGATTTACAGTACATATAGAACAAAAAGCGTTATTGGTTTTCATTTGTTTTGCGCTTGATCAGCAAGTGGATGAGACTCGACAAGCCAGATTTGATCCTATCTCTCATACGCTCCCCCGGGATGAAAAATACCCATATTTTCCTAAAGCATAGAGCCATCCGCCAGGCACGGGAACGATAGATGCTATTCAGCTCATAGGATTTGGTTTCAAGCTGTGCTTCTGTATATATCAATTTTTTTGAGATCAGGTCAAGGTGTGATCTGGTATCATTCAAGTCAGCCTCAGCCATGGTAAAATTCTTTCTGGAACTTTCAAGCGCTGCTTTCGTTGAATCAAGAATGGCCGACTGATCTTTGACGGAATCAGCAAACTTGGAGAATATCGATATGCTCGAAAATAATTCGTTTTCAAATAGTGGACGATATTTAACGCTTTTCGAATGATGGAATGTCAGGACGTCATAGTAATACACCGTCTTTTTATCTATGTCGCCGATCAATCTTTTGAGCTCCTTCTGATCGGACAGATCGATGATCTTCACTGGAATCCCATAGTTGTCATAGAACAAAGCGTCATGATAACCGTTCTTGTGGAGATAATCGAAGACGTCCAGAGGTTCAGTATCAGTCACCGAATATAATTCGGGATCAAATTCAAAATATATCACCGGTTTCGTCTCTTTGAGAAAGTTCTTCCCGCTTTTTAGGACGCTGAAGTCGAATCCGTCGGTATCGATCTTGAGTAGATTAGCCTTATCGAATGAAACGTGCTCATCTATCATTCTGTCCAAGCTTTTTATCCTCACACCGTTATGCGTGTCGGTTTTAAGACCTGGAACAATCCTAGCGGTCCCGTGCTCACGATGAACCTCAAGTTTTTTGTTTTTTCGCGACTCTTCACCGCAATAACTTCCCTCTATGACGATCTTACTATCTGTGACACGGCTCGTATTAGTTCTTAATAGCGGCAAAAAATCCTCATCTCCCTCAACGCACAGAAATGTTCCGGAGATTCTATCGGTGACAAGAAACACCGTGTCGCCAATATTCGCGCCAATGTCTATCATTGTTAGATATCCGTCGATCTGGTTGATCTCTTCGGATATCCTCGGCAATGCTCGATCATAGGACGCTGAACCCGTATAATAAGTAGGCAGCTTATGAGAGGCCCGTATCTGCATGAACCTCTCACCGATCTTTTTCTCCACAATTGGATCTTTTTCGTCTTCTCTGGTCATATTGTTAGTTCCACTTATAGCCTATATTCACCATGCCAAAATTCTTATCTTTGGAGAATACTTGGAAAGACTTCATCCTCGGAACATAATCGTAAGCGTTATGGACGTTATCACCATATATAGCGAATCCGACATAATATGAATTCGTTCTCAGGGGGATATTTTTATAATCGACCTGACAATATCCATTCTTCTTGTATTTCTGGGTGTCGACCTCATCCATAAAAGTATTGACCCCGAAAGCATAATTCCCATCGTCATTATATATTGCCAAGCCAAAATTCAATTCAGCGACTTCCTTGTGTTGCTTGAAATAGACCCTGATCGACATATCATCTCCGCTTACAAAGACATTCTTCGGCTTACCATTCTTGTCGAGAAATTCCACACCCGTTATCACCACCGCCTTGCCGCCATCCCCGTCCCTTTCGGCATCCTCGGCTTTAGAACCTTTAGCGCCTTTTTGTTCTTTGATCCTAGCCATCTCTTGATCCCTCATAACCCTCCTCTCCTCATCTGACATATTCTGATAAATGTATCCGTTCGCCACCTCTTCAGCGCTGCCGATCATGACCACCTCGCCGCTACGGAGCAGCATGGCGCGATCACAATACTTCCGCATCGTGGAGATATCGTGAGTGACCAAGATGACAGTCTTGCCCATGTCTTTGTAGCGAACAAACTCCCGAAGACATTTTGATTGGAAATTGGAATCGCCGACTGCCAAAACCTCATCCATGAGAAGTATCTCGCGATTGGCATGGATGGCCACGGAAAAAGCCAGCCTGACTTGCATGCCGGAAGAATAATTTTTTATCTTCTGGTCAATGAATCGCTCTAATTCAGAAAATGCCACGATAGAATCGAATTTTTCATCGATCTCCTTCTCACAGAGGCCAAGGACGGTAGCATTCAGATAGATATTGTCACGGCCAGAAAGTTCAGGATTGAAACCTATGCCAAGCTCGAGAAAGGGCGAGACTAGACCGTTGATATTTATCACGCCCTTGTTCGCGGTATAAACGCCAGCCAAGATCTTTAACAAGGTCGATTTACCGCTTCCATTTCGGCCTATGATGCCAAAAAATTCTCCCTTTTTTACCTCGAATGAGACATCCTTCAAAGCGTAGAAAGATTCGTAGGAATTTCTTTTAAAGAAGTTGACGAAGGCGCTCCGTAAAGTGCTTATCTTTTCATGAGGGATCGTGAACTGTTTGAAAACGTTCTTAACAGAAATAGCGATGGGACGATCCTTTTTGCTCGCGGCTGAATTGTTATCGGTTGTTGATGTCATATGAGTTCGGCAACAGTCTTTTCGTATTTCCGGAAGACTAGGAACGCGATCACTCCGGCCAAGACGATCCCGGCGACCATAGCCATGAAATGCCAGAATGTGGTGTAGTTGTTATTGATCAATCCTTGTTTGGAATAATTCACAATAAAAGCAAACGGGTTGAGTAAGATGATCTGCCAATATCTGACGGGTAAGGATGTCAGCGGATATATGACAGGCGATGCATACATTATGACCGAAAGAAGCACTTCCCAGATCGTCGACAAGTCGCGAAACCGGACATAGAATGGCGCTGTCAGGAAAGAGAAAGCCACCGCCAAGATATAGAGGAGCAGTGCGTATACAATGAACATGGCCACACCGCCCAAGGTAGGTATTCTGCCATAATATACAAAGAACAGAGCCAAAACGATCAGGTTCATGCCGAAGACGAACAGAGCATTCATTGTCGATCCCAAAACAATAGTCCAACGAGGCACATAGATCTTGGTCACAAGTTGCGCTTTGTTGACGAGCGACATGAGGCCAGTCATGGTAGCTTCAGAGAAGAATTGAAAAAGGAGCAACGCAGTCAATAGTTCCAATGGATAATATGGCGTACCGGAATTACGGAAATTGAAAATGGACGAAAAGACAAAGTTTAAAATAGTGAACATAAGGAGCGGCTTCAAGATCACCCAGACATAGCCGAGGACGCTACCATGGTAACGGAGCTTGAAATCGGTCTTGGCTATGCGCATCACCAATTCCCGGTAATTTTCGTGGCTTTTAGTCATAAAGCGGCTAGGCATTGCTATTCATTTATAGCACCGCCATGGCCTAAAGTATAGCATTTTGTCGTCCTATATCCCCTTGTTGAGAAGCGTCCTGGTCTAGACTGCTACTATTTTTGCATTAGCTTGATCATTCCGTCCACACCTGTTTTTAGTTCCGGATGAACGCTCTCGAGTATCAATAACGTCTGAATAGCTTGTTGCACCATCCCTTGAGAATATTCCATCTGCGCCTGAGCAATCACGATATTCGCATCATCAGAAAAGAACGTCACGCCTTTGAATAGAACAAACAGCTTATTGGAATCATTGCTAGTAGCATAACTCTGGACATTTTTCAAAGTAGTGTTGAACAATGCGTCATTAGGGAGTATTGCATGAGCTTGAACATCATTACCCGCCAACTGAAGCGCGATAGCGTAGGCTTTTGCCACCTGAACATATTGTGGAGTAGCATCATATGCCTCTTTCAAGACCTTCACAGCTTGGTCATATTTCTTCATATATATGAGGTCGGCTGCAAACTCAAAATCGAACATCTGTCTAGCAGGTGATAATTCATGGGCTTTGGAAAGATAGGTTTCTGCGGCACCGATTTGACCAGTTTGATTTAGAGATAACCCGGCAAAATAATAGCTCCGCGCGTCTAGAGGTGTCGATCTGATTTGATTCGCCATCTCTCGACTGGCTAATTCGGTAAATTCCTGTTTGCGGTCTCTTGTAAAATCCGCATCCCAGTACGAACCGACAAAACATGAATACAATTGCTCTCGCGCCTCCTGTTCGATCATATACACGTTCGAATCAACAACCTTACGGAACGCTTCTATATTCACATCCTTGCTGCCGCAGGTGCCAACGGCGATAACTATTTCCCGAGCAACAACGATCTGTTTCGCCGAAAAGAAGTAGATCGTGACCGCCAACAATATCGTCAGTACCGGCAAAGCGACATAATTTACAACCTCCCGCTTCATCGGGTTCGCACCGAACCATTTTATCTGGCGACCTTCTCTAAATGCGTTAACATACGCGAGCAACGCAAAGAATGGGACGTAACTGCCCAGATTGTCAAAAACAAAAAGATTGTTTATAGCATAAGCGACGAGAAGACCGGTTAGAATGCTTTTTTCGCCGATACTTGATAGCGATTTCCAGATATAGATAATAAACAATATGTAAAGCATCAAGTATGATAAGAGACCGACAATGCCGGAATCGACCAAAGTATCGAGAAAGACGTTATGTGCGCGATCAAACCATTGTTCTTGGCCATCCATAGCCGGATTATAATGTTCTTGAAATACATAACTGAAATTTTCTTGTCCCCACCCCAGAATCGGCCTCTCCATCGCGCCTTTCAGAGCCATCGGCCAAATGTATAGCCTCGACTGATTTGAGGCGTCACTGATCGAAATCGAGGCGAATCTATTCAAGATTGGACTATTTCGTATAAATGAAGCATTTCGGTTCAACCAGAAAATACATCCCGCGATCAATAGTAGGCCTATGATTCCCGCCGAGATCCAGCGCAATTTGTTCGACTCGCTCTTCCTGAATATCGCAAACAAGATCAGAGCTGATAAAAGGCCCCCTACGAGACCCAAGATCGCAGCCCGCGTCTGTGTTTCAAAAATGACAAAGCTGAATAGGACAACAAGAATGATATACGCCCACCGAAACGACTTATTCGACTCGATGTTCTTGTTGGACAGGATAGCTTTTGACTTGGCGACAATAAATAGATACAGAGAAATAAAGACATTGAAAATCATATAGACAGCCAGAAATTCGGCATTGCCGAATGACGCATCTAATCGGCCGAAATCTTTATGGAAACTTACCCAGCCTAATAATTGAAATAGGCCATAGATCGCCACGACACCGGCAACAAGCAAAGAAAAGTTCAACCATCTACGCCACAGAAGTTTTCCATCTTCACTGGCGCCGAACACGCTAGTTATGACTATATAGAAAGCCCATAGATGAATAATCGTTATCCAACCGTCCATACGTTCAAGGTTCGACCATAAGCTACGCAAGACTTCGACTCCAAGCAAGTCCGCGATAAGCGCGACGATCGCGAATATGCTCACGGCAATAGATAGTGACGACAACTTAGGCCTATATTTCGCATCCAATAAAGCCAGCGAGACCCAGCCGACAAAAGCTATTTCTACGATTACCCTAAAAAAGAAGGCTTTTCCGGTAATGAAAGGAAAAATGAAAGATTTCGTGACGATCAACGGAAATATCGGCACGAGAAATAATGCCGCAATCGTGATATATCTAATTATCTTTTTTGATTCCATATAGCTTAACATTCTTTATATGCCCTTATTTAGGAGTGCCCTAGTCGCCGGACCGACAACGCCGATAACGGTCAAACCGTTCTTTTTCTGAAAAGCTTCCACGGCAGATTTTGTTTGCAAACCAAAATATCCAGTAGGAGAACTAGAAAAAAATCCGTCCGCTTTTAGCCTCTGCTGTAATGCCAGAACTTCGCGGTCAGATACTCCGTAGTCAGTCATGCCTGGATACAAATATTTTGTGAAGCTGCCGGCAAATGATTGGCCAGGCGAGACGGCGATCGCGCTTTGTGCCCCGGATACCGTGCTTACAGGAGCATTCTGTGTAGAATCACCGATCCATAGATAACTATGTCCTACCCTACCAGAAAGATCGGTGAAAGAAATAGCGACAGCTAAAGGCAAAACGTCACTCGCGGAAGGCTTGTACGAGGTATAATAAAGTCCGTTACTTCCCTGCGTCACGGCAGTCTGTGATCCGCCGATCTTCACTTGCACATTGTTGACAGAGACGTTCGCGCCAAAATTGAGAGAGATCGTACTGTTTCCGCCGAAAAACAACCCGCCGGAGTTATTCGATGATATTGTCAAAGTGGAAAGTTGCGGCGGTTCATTAAACCCGGAAACGACTGGCGTCTGGAGCACGGTTTGGTTCGGTATAGCGCTTCCTGATGCCAACGAGTTCACGGTGATAGATCCGCACAGATATCCCTGGGCGCATACCGAGACGGTGGCTTGACCGATAGTGGTACCCTTCAAAACCAAATTGGTGCCATCTATACTGGCGGTGATCGCATCTTTATTCGTATTTGCTGGGGTACTATATGTTCCAGGGCCATAAATGCTGATCGTTTGTGCCGGCTGACCAACGACGACATAAGCTTGCGGCAGACTGAACGAGATTGCCTGTGTCGGAGCAGTGATCGAGACACTTAAAGTAGCGCACCCGGCTGTTGACGCACAGATCGAAATAGTCGACGAACCAGCATTAAGTCCGGTTACGAGCACCGAATTGTTCGAGGTTTGCACAGCAGTAGAAACCACTGACAAATTAGAATTCCCTTGGACGGATAGAGCGTTGCCTGTATTCATAGGAAAGATATTCTTGCTCTGTCCGACGACCAAAGAGATATTTTGATCGGAAAGCGTCAACGAGCCTGTCTGGCCCGACGAACTGACAGAGGCCGGCCAGGAGACCTTGGAAGAATTGGCGCCATCAACCGAAACATATACAGAGACTCCGCCAGTCAGGCCGTAAGAATTCGGCGCAACGCCAACCGTAAAGGAACCTGCCGAGTTTGTTTGTCCAATATCTATAGATGTATAAGTCACGCTGTTCGTACTGTTCGTATAAGAATTTGGGTAATAGAAAGTCACCGTCGCATTCTGGTCTGCTCCAGACACTGAAATATTCACCGATGAAGCGGTATTTATAAGCTCCAACGTCGGAACAGATGCGGCTAACGTCAACTTACATTGCACAAGCAAGAAAATTGCCGCTAGAACGATGCCCGACGTGAGCGCTGGAATAGTTTTTGAGGTGAACTTCATGAGTGTATCTTATGATTCATAATTATTGTGACACAGAAACAGTAAAAGATAATGTTACCGGCTGTGAGTTCTGTCCGTCATTGACATATATCGTATGCGGACCAGTCGGAACATTGGCTGGAACCGTAAATACCAACACAGTTCCATCAGAAGATATATACTGATTTGTAGCACGCAGACTGGAATTGTTTGCGTCAAAATAGACAGAAGCCGAAGGGGTAAATCCCGAACCGAGCAACACAACTGAAGTCGCATCATCGGCAAAGGCGGACGCCGGCATTATTCTGCTCACACTTAATTGCGAAGCAACGACAGTGAACCATCCGCTCGTTAGATCCGCCGGACTGGAGCCGGCATTCGTGCCCTGCAGCCGGATCCTATACGTTCCAGCCGAAAGAGTCTGATAAGAATTAGCTGATGGGGTCAGGATCTTTCCAACCTTCCAGAGATATTGATTTCCGTTTGTTCCGGAAGATTGATCCTGCGCTATGAATCCCACACCCATGCCACCGGGCTGCTCCAGAGTTATATTATAATTCCCCGCCGGAGCCTTGTCCCATCTTATGACCGTGGAGCTACCTATAGACAGTACCTGACCGGTAGTAGGAGATGTGACGGAACCGGTCGGAATCGATGGCACAGATGCCGTAACTGGTACTTTTATTGTTGGAGTTGAAGCAGGTGTTGCGCCTTGAACTGAAGATACGCACGTTTTTTTACTAAGCAAGGCACGTGTCATTGGACCTACATAACCAGTTGAAGAAATGTTGTTTGTAAGCTGAAACGCCTTGACCGCAGATACTGTCGCTGGTCCAAAATATCCTGTCGGAGTCGCGGCTAGGAAACTCGAGTCGCGCAAGTAGCTTTGAAGTTGATAAACGGGGCCGCCAGAAAAGCCGTCGGCTGTACCCACACCTATGTCCGAATTCAGATTTATGCATGTCGCTCCATAGACACGATCCGTAACGCCGATAAATATGCCCACCAAAAAGATAATAGCGACAACCGTTTTATCGACGATCGGTCTTGAACTATTGGAGAGCCATGTATGCACAAATAACTTATTCATTTCACCACCAATTATACACGTAACCGGGCGATTTGGACAACACAAAAACCGCCCTAGAAGGGCGGTTTTTGTTCCAACATTGTGACCCGTTGGGAGGAGACTCTAAGCTACACGACTACTAACTGACCCAGATGGGTTAGAAGTTAGCCGTAGCGTATAGAGTGTTTCCAATCGTAGGAGCCGATAGAGAACCTGCGCCTGTAACCGCGCTACCATTCCAACCAGTTTCATACTTCAAAGCAGTGATGCTATAAGTACCCTTTACAGTTCCAGGAAGACCGCTTGCGGACTCTGTAACGGTGAAGGTCTTTGTATTACCCGCATCGACATAGAAGTGAGCCGATCCACCACTTGTAGTATCACCTGTAGAATCGTTATCGCGGAAGCTGACATTTGTCCATGTTCCAGTTCCCGTTGTAGCAGCTGTGACCGCATTGGCATAATTCGCATCTACGAAGATCGGATTATTTCCAGCAGTCAAGCTGTAGACGAAGTAGAATGTCTGAGACGATGAAACGTTCGCTATTGCTCCAGGAACAGAATCATGAGTAACAGCCAAACCACTCTGTGACACACCTGAATCTGCGAACGTCAAGACGTTGCTATTCGGGGTGATCGTGTTAACAGCGAGCGTGTTGTAAGAATTGTCGATAACGCTCGGGTTGTTTCCAGAAGCACCTGCTGTTCCAACAGCCACAATGCTTGTCGAGGCCATCAAACCATTCAATGAGCCGCCAACTCTTCCTGCTGTATCGGCATTGACATTTGCGTAGACTGACACCGGAGTCCAGACATCGGCAGATAGCGGTATCACCAAGCTTGTGAAGTGCGCTACGGTTATGGCTGCATTCGAATTATCTATCGAGCTTGCAGAATATGTCTTACCTGCCGCCGAAATAGATATCGTGCCGAAAAGGTTAGCCACATTGCTGTTAGTGCTGATAGTGACATCCAGGCTCTGCATTGTTGAATTCACATTGGCAGACTTGACATCGTATATAGCCAAGAGAACATTATTGGTATTAACCGATGTCGAGATCTGCACGTTTCCTGTTGTCGGTTGAGTGCTGTCAGACTTTACATTGATCTGACCAATGTTCGAACCTTGATAGGTGAACGAACGCGCGGCAGATACAGTCTCTGTATCTGTCACACCGGTTCCGTCAACTGCACGGACTGATGCTCCGAGGATACTGATCGGGCACGAACCTGTCGGACAACGATCTGAGCTCGGAAGGAATGACATATTGACTGTGATGTACTTACTCTGTGCGGCCTTAACAACGAAGCTAGCAGGAACGGTGATGCGATAATCGCTACCGGCTGTAAGCTCAACAAAGCTTGAAGCAGTCAAGTTGTTAACTGATCCAACGACAGCGCCTGTTTCATCCTTGAGGGTGATTGTGCCTGCGTAGAGCCAGATATAGTTGTTAAAATCAAACGTGAAGCCGGAGACTGCCATATCGGAAGCTCCTGCCTGAAGTTTGTATGATGCAACATCATAAGCACTACCCTTGTAGGCTGAAACACCTGAAGGGGAAGACCACAGTGAGGCCGAGAGGATACCCGGTACACCAACGGTGGTGATACCAACCGTAGTGCCAGTGACCGGAGTCGTGCCTGTGAGCGGGGTACAATTGTATCCGACTGGACACTGAACGACTGGGGTTCCACCAGTGACTACTGTGCTACCTGCATTCAACTTTCCGCGTGTCAAAGGACCGACGAAGCCGGTCGCAGGAAGACCAACGGATGTCTGATAAGCAACAACGGCAGCCTTGGTCTTAGCACCAAAGAATCCTTGGGCCACGCCAGCTGGCATGGTGAGGAAGTTATTGGCGACGAGCCAAGTCTGAAGAGCTACAACGTCCTGACCAGTCGAACCAACGGTCAAGTTGTTCGAGAAGGTGTAACCTTGAGCGCTTGCGATCATGGTGAAGGCCAAAACGGCGATACCAGATGCAATAAGAACTTTTTTCATATCTATTTTTATAATTAAACGCATCTCTCCTATTATTAATAATCGAAGGAGATTTTAATGCGGTTTGTAAACTAAACTGCTTACTAATTAATAATTGCCACTTCTTCCCGATCCGCGCTATCGACACGCGTCACGAAAAGGATTTGTGGGCGAAACATGATGACTGAATCTGAAGATTGAAAATTGAAAAATTAAAAATAATTCAACTTCCAAAAGACAAATCCAATCGGACTTGCAAACATACTTTTGTTGTAGTTTTCAAGGTCCATTCCCCATGCATGCCGCTTCGGCATATGCCTTGGGACGAGGGTACAATTTTCCGCACTACTTTGTTTAATAGGCGGGAATTACACACTCGTTACAAGCCATTATAGCCCACAACACTACGAATCTGCAAAAAGAGCCATGTGGATAAGTTTCCAAGCAATTTGGGTAAATATAGGTTAAATACGGCCGAAAGTCAAGGAAAGGTGCCAAAAACCACATAAGAGCGCCCTTTTGGCGCCGCAGGATTTTCCCTTCGTTGCGCTTCGCGCAAGTCGGGAAAACTGCTCCGCCAAGCGGGCGCTATAATCCGTCATTTTAGCGAATACCTGCTCCAACGGCGTTCACCTTCCTTTTTGACTATCCCCTTTTCTACTAATTCCAGCAATTCACGCTGGATCGTCTTCTGGCTGCAATCCTTGATGACTTTAGAGAAGTCCTTTATGGTCAAATTCGACTGCGTCTTTAGGACATTCAAAATCGTCTCCCGACGATTAGACTTTTTCTCTTGCAAACCACCTTGTCCTTTAGTGTATCGCTCTTCTCGGCCATTCTCCTGACTCCTAGCTCCTTGCTCTTGGCTCCTAGTGCTCCTACTGTCTGACTTGAACCCGCTGACAAATAAATCGGGTGTTTTGAAAAAAGACTCAGAAAGGACATAACCAGCCTTTTCGGCGCTCATAGCCAGACGATCTCGGAGCATAGATACGATGTTATCAATTTCACGGACCAACAGGCGATGATTCATCTCGGATACCAGATTGGAGATCCTGGCCACATTCAATAGAGAGAGGGTTTCCAAGGCTGCAGTAAACAGTGACTGTATGACGATATTTTTATCGCCAGGCATAGAGCTTGATGCAGTGAAAGATGAGGACAAAAGGTCAATACCACGATCACGCAATTCCCACTTGATAGGCTCATCGTCCTTTAGAAGTCCCGAGACCAAGTAAAGAGCAGCTGTAATCTTTTCTGTCTTTTTGAATATGTACAATAGGTATTCTTCCGCAGAGAAAAACCCCAATGTTTTCCAGTTCAATGGGTTATTGAAGGATTCTTGATTATTTGATTCTTTGTTGTCCATTATAGCTATAGGTCTGTCCTTTTGACGCCGAACCACTTGTCCTATACAAAACGCGTGTTTTCCTTGTCCCTTATGTGTCCATTATAGTCGGAGTATGCTCAATTGCAAGCGGCTACAGAAATCCTTCCGTTTGCCGTTGGCCCACAACGCTCAAACAGAAGGATTTCTTTCGCCACGCTCATTCACTGGCAACTGATAACACGATTTCTATTCTCATATGCTATTATTAGAGATTATGGCAAAGAAGAAAGAAAAGGACTTGGGAAAAAAGATCAGATTTTGGGATGAGATGCGCGATGAGACGGTACAGGTGATACTCTCCATATTCTCCTTCGTAATCACCATATTGACCTTGTTGGCGGCTTTTTATCATGGCGACAACAGTAACTATGCCGGTCCGATCGGCAACTTTTTCTATACTTATATGACAAAGCTTTTTGGCATCGGCTATTTCCTTGTTCCGATGGCTTTCGCCATGCTCGGTGTCTCATTCCTTCAAGGATTAAAGAAAAAGATAGAGATATCCAAGGTGCTCGGCGTCTTTCTCTTCTTCATCACCGGATTAGGCCTATTGAATATCGCCTACTCTGACGCTGGTGGCATAGTCGGTCGAACGATCGACTACCCGCTCGTGAAACTGCTCGATACCATTGCGAGCGCGATCCTCTTGGCCGCCATCCTCATTGTCGGAGTGATCATGACATTCAACTTGTATTTCACCTTCGCCGATCTACGAGAATGGAAAGAGGAAAGGAAGCTAAGACTGGAAGCAAAAGGTAAAAAGGAAGATGTCGGCAAAACAACCTCTGGTATAGACAAGAGCGAAGAGGAGTTCATAGCTCAAGCGGTAGCAAAGGCCAAGAGCGGTGGAGAATTGACGGCCCGAGAAGCCGAGGCGGCAGCTGCCAAAGCCCGTCTCGACGCAATGGAAAACAAGAAAGCAAAGACTGGAAAGCCTTTGGACACTGACGATCTTTCCGACTTCAAGACATTGGGGCTTTCGGCTGTCGCCTTGCCGCATCTCTTACCTTTCACTCCCCCACCTCTGACCTTGCTCGAAAAAGATCGTGGCAAGCCGGAGACCGGAGATATCAAAGCTAACGCTAATATAATCAAACGAACGCTGCAGAACTTCGGGATAACGGTAGAAATGGATGAGATTTCCATAGGCCCATCGGTCACTCGCTATGCCCTGAAACCGGCTGAAGGAGTGAAGCTCTCTCGGATAGTCACTTTGAACAATGATCTTTCCTTGGCTTTGGCAGCCCACCCTATCCGCATCGAAGCACCGATCCCGGGAAAATCTCTGGTCGGCATAGAAGTACCGAACACTGCCAAGACTACCGTCGGATTGGCAACCCTTCTTTCCTCACCTGATTTTCAGGAATCAGAGAAGCCTCTATACATGTCGCTTGGTAAAGACATCACCGGAATGGCCCACTTCGCCAATCTAAGCAAAGCTCCACACATGCTCATCGCTGGAACTACTGGTTCTGGAAAATCGGTTACCATTCACGCACTTATAACTTCCCTCTTGTACCGCAACTCTCCCGAGAATATGAAGTTCATCATGATCGACCCAAAACGCGTGGAGCTGACTTTGTACAACAAGATTCCCCACCTTCTCACTCCAGTCATCACTGATCCAAAGAAGGCTATCCTGGCTCTGAAATGGGCAGCCAAAGAGATGAGCCGCCGATACGACATTTTGGAAAAGAACGCGGCTCGCGACATCGATTCATACCACAAGACGATCTTGGCGCCGGCATTGGCAGCCTGGAGCAAGGAGGAAGGAGCAAACAGGAAGAAGGAAGGGGATCCTGGCTCCTCACTCCTAGCTCCTAGCTCCTTGCCCGAGACAATGCCGTTCATTGTGATCGTCATCGATGAGTTGGCTGATATCATGCAGACCTACCCACGCGAACTGGAAGCAGCTATAGTTCGGTTGGCGCAGATGAGCCGGGCCGTCGGCATCCATCTTGTCATCTCCACCCAAAGACCGAGTGTCAACGTCATCACCGGTCTCATCAAGGCGAATATCCCTTCTCGCATCGCCCTACAAGTCTCTTCGCAGATCGATTCACGGACTATCCTCGATCAAATGGGCGCCGAAAAGTTGCTTGGCGCTGGCGATATGCTCTATCTGGGCGGCGAGATGTCCAAGCCGGTCCGCTTGCAATCAGCTTTCATCTCCGAATCTGAAGTCAAACGCGTCGTCAAATTCCTGACCGACCAATATCGCGACGAGATCATGAATGAGATCAACTTGACCCCGACAGAAGCCGGAGCTTCAGCTGCTTTCGATGCCATGACCGGAGACGACTCTCTGGAAGAGGAAGATGAGCTCTACGAGGCCGCTCGAGAAGAAGTCACCTCTGCCGGCAAAGCTTCAACATCGTATATTCAAAGAAAATTGGGAGTCGGCTATTCGCGGGCCGCCAAGCTCATGGATCTCCTGGAAGAACATGGTGTCATCGGGCCTGCTAATGGATCTAAGCCTAGAGAGATCATCGGAGTCGGAGCAGGACTTGAGCAGGAAGTTCCAAAAATTGAAACTACTGAAACCACAGAAAGTTCATAAAGTCAGAAAGTTTTAAAGTTCGTAAAGTCATGAAGATTGAAAGATTCGAAGACATAATAACCTGGCAGAAAGCTAAGGAACTTAGTTTGCTTTGTTATGTACTCTTTAAGAACAATAAGGACTTTAAATACAGAGATCAGATACTATCTGCGGTTGTTTCTATTATGAATAATATCGCCGAGGGATTCGAAAGAAAAGGAAATGTGGAATTAAAACGATTCCTATTTATAGCAAAAGGTTCTTCGGGTGAAGTTAGATCTATGCTATATTTGGCCCTCGAATTGAAATATATTTCCGAGCAAGATTTTAATAAATGCTATAACCTTGCTTTAGATGTGTCCAAAATGCTTTCTGGCTTTATTAAGACTTTATGAACTTTCTAACTTGTCACTTTACGAACTTATGACTTTGACTCGCACCAACACCCTTCGTCTTATCCGATTCATCGGCATCGGTCTCATCGTGACATTAATAGTGGTTTACGCTATCTGGCGCTCTTTGAATTACGCCCGTGGACCCGAGATAGATGTCTTCGATCCGTCGAATGGATCTTCCATGAGTTCCTCAACAGTCGCTATCCATGGACGCGCCCTACGTGTAAATAACTTATTTTTGAATGGAAATGCGGTTTCGGTCGATCAGCAAGGCAATTTCAGCGAGACGGTCATCGTCTTTCCCGGCATGAACGTCCTTACATTGACCGGACAGGATCAATTCGGAAGGAATACAAGAAAAGAATTGGAAATCGTCGGAATGGTTAATCTACCGATGGCTCATTCATTGATCCCGCCTGTGACATCGACTAGCACGCAGCAATAGTTCGTAAAGCTAGAAAGTTTGTAAAGTTCATAAAGCCTTTGAAAGCTGACTTTCGGTGCGATACTTTATGAACTTTTAAACTTGTAACTTTCAAACTTCTGCTGTTGTAACTTTTCATAAAATGGTATTATTGCCATACGCCTGTACATTATTATTTTGCAAATATTCCTTCCATAACTCGAAGCCTGCTCGAGAACGGAAGGTATTTTGTAATTTCTAACAAGAATTAACCTATGCCAGCAAATAAAATAGCGAGTACGAAATTGAAAACAAAAAATGAGGACGCTTCCCTAGTTACCGCCGACATTGTGCCGACCAAAGAAGCCGCCGAGACCGCCAATCAAAAAAAGGCAACCGATGCTGCCAAGAAAATCGTCGACCGCCAAGCAGCCGGCCAAGCCGGGATCAGAGATGCCCTAGATGCGATCCGCACCAAATTCGGCGAAGATTCGATAATGAAGCTGGGTGAAAAACCTAAAGTTAACGTCAACGCTGTACCGACCGGATCACTCGGCCTCGATTGGGCCTTGGGGATCGGTGGTATGCCTAGAGGACGCATTATAGAGATATTCGGTCCGGAATCGTCCGGCAAGACTACCCTGGCGCTACACGTAGTCGCTGAAGCCCAAAAGCTCGGCGGCATTTGTGCTTATATCGATGCTGAACACGCCATGGACCCTGAGTACGCCAAGCGCTTGGGAGTAAAGATAGACGACCTGCTCATTTCCCAACCAGACACAGGTGAACAAGCTTTGGAGATCGTCGAGAGTTTGATCCGCACCGGCAAGATGGACGTGGTCGTCATCGATTCCGTTGCCGCCCTAACACCTAAAGCTGAAATCGAAGGTGATATGGGGGCTCACCATATCGGAACTCAAGCGCGCCTAATGTCCCAAGCCCTCCGCAAACTTACAGCGATCGTGGCTAAGTCAAAAACCATAGTAATATTCATCAACCAGATCCGCATGCAGATAGGAGTGATGTTCGGCAATCCAGAAACGACTCCGGGTGGCAAGGCTTTGAAATTCTATGCTTCGGTCCGTTTAGACATCCGCCGTATAGCCCAGATCAAGAAAGGTGAAGAGATCATGGGTGGACGTTGCCGAGTCAAAGTCGTTAAGAATAAGGTTGCGGCGCCATTCAAGCAGACTGAATTCGATCTCATGTATAACGAAGGTATCTCTCAAGAGGGTGAGATCATTGCTCTTGGAGAGAAATATGAATTGCTTCAAAAGACTGGCTCTTCCTATTCATTCGGCGAAACTAAACTTGGACGCGGCTATGATGCTACTAGACAATTCTTGAAAGAGAATCCGAAAGTGCGTGAAGAGATTCTTGGTAAGATACGAGAAAAACTGAACGCGTAAATCAAGATATCCAGACACTTCCCCACCTCGCTTACCTACCAAATAAGTGGTGGGGTTTTGTCTTTTATGTCGCCTATGCTACTGTCTGGTCTGAACACCCAAACTGCACAATAAAAGAAAGTGAACTCATTATGAATTGCTCCATTATAGGTTGGTGGAACCAGCCTGATTTCCACACGCTAGCAATAGTCAAGAACCGCGCAGGAGTTGTGTCCATAGACAATTCACACGTTTTTTCCGGGATTCTATTTGTCCACAAGGATGGCCACATCGACGAGAGCGTTTCCCTCTTGATCGACAAGAATGGCCTTGCAACGTTGTCGAACGCAAGGATTGACCTTATAATCGGAACTATCTCGTTCATCAAAACATACGTGAGACGAAATGACTCTATTTTCTATCAAGCCTCCTACGTGGAGAAAGACCGCTGCTGGCGCGGCGAATTCAATGGCGAAGCGACCGGCCACGGAACAACAGCTTTCGTCATCCAGGAACTACCGGACTCTTTGTTCGTCGAAGATTGAAGTTAGCACAGCCCGCCTTTGGGCAAATGGGGTGTTGAGTATCGACACCCCTTTTTTATTTACATTTTGCTTTTTCCTCTGAAACCGTATAGAATGGCTCAATCACCTTATTATTCACCATTTACCCATCAATACACTATGTCCCTACTCGAATACAACGAAGTAACTGAGAAGAAATTTATCGTCTTGGACGGCCAGCCTTATGAAGTGCTCTCATCTCACGTCTTCCGCAAGCAGCAAAGAAAGCCGGTTAACGCTACCAAGCTGAAGAACCTCATGTCCGGCAAGGTCACAGAGTATTCTTTCCATCAATCAGAAAAGATCGAGGAAGCTGAGATCGAATCCCGTGAAGTAAAATACTTGTATAACAACCGTGGCGAATGGTGGTTCAGCGAAGATAAAGATCCGACCAAGCGCTTCAAAGTCACCAACGAGAACGTGGGTCCGCAAGGACGCTTTCTCAAAGCCAATACGGTCGTTGAACAACTCCTCTTCAAAGACCAGCCTATGGGCTTCAAAATGCCTATAAATGCCGAACTGAAAGTCACCGAAGCTCCACCAAATGTCAAAGGTGATACAGCGACTGGTGGCCAGAAGACGGTCACCTTGGAAACTGGCGCCACCATCAACGTTCCCCTCTTTGTTAACGAAGGCGATGTGATTAAGATCAATACGGACACGGGAGAGTATCGAGAGCGAGTTTAGGAAATAGAAGCTCAGCAAACAAAGTCTTCGAGCCGAGTCGCAATGCGATTTGAGCCATGAACAAATTGCCCGTATGTGCTGAATCCTTGGAAGCACATACGGGTGCAATTTGGAATGGCGACCTTGCGAGGAGGTGAGAAGACCTTGTTTGCTGAGCTTAAGATTTTTGCGCTAGAACTCATCGAGGATTAGAAAAATCCCCTGCCCGGGGATTTTTCGTGTCTCTGAATGACCACCTCCGCAAGTTTCACTTAGCTAGCTACGAAAGGCAGAAGTCCCATGAACCTTGCACGCTTCACAGCAGTGGCGAGTTGGCGCTGATACTTGGCGGCGATGCCAGTGCGCTTGCGACTAAGGATGCGTCCGTGCGGATTCAAGAACTTCCTCAGGATCTCTGTATCCTTGTAGTCGATGAATTTGATGTTGTGTTGGCTAAAATAGCATTGTTTCTTCATGTTGATGATTTGATTATAGGATTAAAACGGTATGTCGTCAGGATTGATCTCTTCCTTCGGATATTCGATGGCTTCGCCAGGCGCGGCTCCCTTTTCATCAGAGATACCTTCTGGCACAGCCCCTTCAGAAACCGCCGCCTTGGTAGCATTAGATGGGCTTGAACCGGCGCTTCCAGGACCCTTCCAACCAAACTGTATATTGTCAGCAATGATCTCTGTGCGATATCTTTTCTCGCCATTTGGAGTTTCCCAGGAACGAGTCTGGAGGCGGCCTTCGACGAGAGCTTGCTGCCCCTTCTTCAAATATTGAGCTGACAATTCGCCGAGTTTGGCAAAGGCTACAACGTTGTGAAACTCAGTAGTATCCTTGAGGACACCCTCTTTATCCTTATATTTTCGATTGGTGGCAACGCTCAGATTGGCGACCTTCGTTCCGGATGGCAAGGCCTTCAATTCCGGATCGCGGGTCAGATTACCTATGAGATATACTTTATTTAGGTACATGTTATTTATAAGTTAGAAAGTTTACAAGTTTGAAAGTTGCAAGTTATTTTATGCCGGACTTTATGAACCTTCTAACTTGATGAACTTTATAAACTGTTAATGTGATTACACCTCTTTGACCATTTCATCTATGCTCTTATCCATCTCTTCGATGGTTGCAGGAGCAGCATCCTTCTTCTCGATTGGAGCAGCATCAACTCCCTTGATAACTGGCCGTTTCAAGGTCAGGTTGGCGACCACTTCAGCGGCGCGCTTGCCGAGATAAGTGTTCTCTCGAACCGTGGTAATGAGGAGCATTCGTAAGACAGTCGGGATGAGCGAGACGGCATTCTTTACAGCCTCAACCTTGAGAGAAGAGACCTCGAACTTGACCCATCCAAAATATGCCTCCTCATACTTCTCGTACGAACCGGCAACAGTCTTCCGACGCATCGTATAAGCCAGATGCTCTCGATGCGGCATCTCTTCGGCTATGACTTCAGCTCCGGAATCAACGATTATCTTCTTAACCTTATCAGTTTCAGCTCCGACTTGATCTTCCGGAACCGACGAAATGATGAGGTACCCTATCTCGTAGACCGCTAGGCGGTCATCATGAATATCATTCATATTGTTTTGCAGTCAGCTACCTGTCTATTTACAGGACCTCTATTCGCATTGAGACCATCTCCGGCAGGTGGGATGGGTCCCAAGTGGCAAAATCAAGGACTTACTGCGATTACGTACTGTTATTAATGTATTCACGAGACTACCACACAAATGCCCTGCCCTGCAAGAGCTAGAGGCCCTAAGAGCTTACTAAATCAGTATGAAGAAAGGTTAAAAATTGTCTCAAGAAACGATAAAAAATGTCTCAAGAAAGCGTGAAGAGGAACGCGAATGGCCATGTCCCACTTCAAACGGGCCCACCGTTCTGAAGCAGGACATAGCCATTCGCTTATACTAACTTAAAGAATCGCTTCGCATTCGCTAGAACTTGTTTGGCCACGACTTCTTCTGATTGGCACTTGATCATGGCCAAACTTTTCACAGCTTCGATGACATAGGCGGGTTCATTGCGCTTGCCACGGTAAAGTTTCGGGGCAACGAACGGGCAATCGGTTTCAGTCATAATGCGATCAAGAGGGACATATCTGATGACTTCGTCGTAATTGCGAGCGAAGGTGATCACGCCAGTAAACGAGAATGCGTAGCCAAGATCCAAAAAAGGCCTAGCTTCTTCTATGGTTCCAGCAAAAAAATGTAGGTCACCTTTGACTTTGGATCTCTCTTTGATGATTTGGTAAGCATCATTGTAAGCCGACCCAGTTGATGCTTTTTCCGGATTGCGCAAGTGAAGCATCAACGGCTTACTAACTTCATTTGCGACATCTATCATCGTTTCGAATGTTTGGCGCTGCTTCTTGGTAGACTCTTCATTCAAGCGATAATAATCCAGACCACATTCACCTATAGCCACGACTTTCGGGTCACGGGCTAGGTCGACATAAGCTTGCTTATCCACAGCTTCTCCCCTTGATGTGAACTCTTTACCACCTTCCCCCAGTTCCTGTGTATCATGATGGGAAGCTGTTGTGTGAATGGGATGTAGACCGACAGCAGCAAACATATTCTCATGTTTATGAGCCAATTCAATGGCTATCCGCGAGGTATCGATTTGAGTGCCGACGGTGATCATTGCCACCCCCGCTTCTTGGGCACGTTTGATGACCTCCTCCCTATCGGAATCGTAGGCGGAAAAATTCACGTGACCATGAATGTCTATGTAAGAATATGGTTTTGACATAAGAACACTGATTTATTTTCTCATAAAGAGCGGTGCTTCAGGCATCTTGTTCTTTTCCACCAGTCCAACGATCTTTGCAGCAGTCTCAGGAAGGATCGGTAACAGCATCGTTCCGATCATGTGCAAGCGAGCAAGTAATTCCTTGATATCTTTTTCTGCACCAGCTCTGTCTTCTTTGATCTTCTTAAACGGTTGTCGTTCTTGGACGATCTTGTCAGTGGCTCCAATAAGATCCCAAATGGAATTACTGGCTTGCTGAATATCGTATTTATCTAGGCCCTCCGAATACTTCTCCAACAAAGTCTTGTACTCAGCAGATTCAGCAAATTCTTTCTCTGCCACCAAATCGTATTTGATGCCATTGGTTTCGGCCATCTTCAAAATCCGACTGGTCAAATTACCTAACCCATTAGCCAAGTGTGCATTGAAAGACTCTTTGAATTTATCCGGCGAATATGCACTATCTTCAAAAGGATGGAGCTCACGCGCAACGTAATAACGCAGAGCATCCGTTCCGTATTCTTTGACGATATCCAATGGGTTTACCGCATTACCGAGAGATTTGGACATCTTGACTCCCCCTTCACCTGTAATGAATCCGTCAATGATGATCTGTTTCGATGGTGGGAGCTTCACGGCCATGAGCATGGCTTGCCACATTGCTGACTGTTGGCGAAGATTGTCCTTTCCGCAATACTGTACAGCACCACCTGACTCGACCCACCATTTGTCGAACTTCTTCATATCAGTCGGCCAACCAATGGTGGAAATGTAATTGACCAAAGCATCGAACCAGACGTACATGACATGAGCTGGATCGTTCGGAACCGGAATGCCCCAAGGCATCTTTGTGGCCAATCTCGAGACGCTAAAATCTTCTAGGCCACGCTCAACAAAAGCTCTGATCTCATTTAAACGAGAACTTGGTACGACGAATGGAGTCGTGACAGGAGAACCGTCTCCGTCTCGCCGCTCTCCCACTCCGCTCGAGCCGGAGACGCTTCCCCGGCCATAGAGATCCATTAAAGGTTTCTGGTAAACACTGAAGCGGAAAAAATAATTTTCTTCTTCATAGACTTCCAATTCCATCAAAGGATGAAGCGGGCACTTGCCTTCGACAAGCTCCGATTCTGTTTTTTCCAGTTCACAGCCGACGCAATATTTGATCTTGTAATTCTTTTTGTAGATCAGGCCATTCTTGTCGGCGATCTTCCAGAATTCCTGCGCCGCAGCTATATGATCAGTATCGGTTGTACGGACGAATTTAAATGTGATCCCTGCTACATTTTCAGCGATACCGAGCAACGGCAACAATTCCTTGAATTTGGCGGCTGCTTCATCGACATATTCTTGCGGCTCTTTGTGATTTTGTTTGGCTTTTTGGAATATTTTCAATCCGTGTTCATCTGTTCCAGTATTAAAGAATACCTCGTGACCAGCCAAATTCTTGGCGCGAGCGATGATATCGGCACGGATAAGCTCCATGGCAAAACCGATATGCGGTTCAGCATTTACATAAGGTAAAGTGGTGGTTATGTAAAATGGTGGTTTCTTTGATCCTGTGGCCGTTTTTGAAGGGTTTTTTGTCATGTAGTGGCTATATTAGCAGAAAATCAAAGGAAAATCCCTTTCCTTAAAAATATTTCGGGATGCCAGAAAATGAAACTTGATATGATTTTCTAGACTGCCTACTCCACACTTTTCCCCGCCATGGCCCTTTCAGCTGTTTCTTGTTTCTTATATTTTTCGATATCGTGGATGTATTCCATGAGAGCTGCCGAGAGAGGCACGGCGATCACTGCGCCAAGGATTCCGGCCAACTTGGCGCCGATGACCAATGCCAAGATAACTACGATCGGAGATATTCCAACAACTTTCTTGACTACTAGCGGATAAAAGAGTTGGCTTTCAAATTGATAGATGATGAGGTAAAGACAAACCAGAAGAACGCCTGTGCCGATACCCTTTTCTGAAAAAGCGATGAGTATGGCAGGCACAGAAGAAATGATTGGGCCAAAGACAGGAATGATCTCAAAAAGACCGGCGAAGACCGCCAGTATGAGAGCGTGCGGAATGCCGACAATTATTAGCGTCAGGTATACAAGAAGTCCGACGACTAGGCCAAGAATGATCTGACCTTGCAACCATAGACCGATCTTTCTCTGGGAACGCTTCCAAAGGCCGACTATGTACTCGTGGTGTTTGACCGGTGCGACTATACGAAGGAAATCAGCTACACCCTCCTCTTGCACTGCCAGATAGAATGAGAGAACCACGATCAGGATGAGAGAAAAGACGCCACCGAATAGCACGCTAGCCGTCTTGAAAGCGCTGGCTGAAGTGCCAACGATGATATTCTGCAATCCATTGACCAGATCGGCCATAGAAACAGTATGAGCCTCCAAGGCATTGGAGACCGTGGTTCCAAAATTGACTCCCAAGCTGGACACTGGGCTCCAGAGATCTTCCAAGGAAACATTCTGGGGGATATTGTTAAGAAATTGAACAGCATCTTTAGCGACCACCGGAACAAAGAAGATCAGGATACTAGCTAGGACGGCGGCCATGAGAATATAGACTATGATGACGCCAATGATCCGGTGGATCTTTAATATCTTCAAGCGACGTACAACGGGTTCTACAGCTGAAGCGATAATAACTGCGGCTAGCACAACAAGTACGACATCGGAGAGATGATAGATGGCGAACAAAAGCACGCCGATCATTACAAACCGCACCATAGTACCTGTTGTGACGTTTATGTGGATATCGCGTGATGGGGGCATGGAATGATTATATCATAATGTTCTATAACCACTGCTCAAAACTATCCAAATCCTTCTTCTGTTCGACCGGATCCTTGGCGCGGTGAGCCGCATTTCTATGGTAGATTCCCCCATCGCTCGTGGCCCGATCGAAATGTTCACCGAAGATATACCTGATACTTTCCTCGTCGCATTTCTTAGGGTCTGTATCGCCACCTGTCACTGACACTACTTTCTGCAACAAATCAGGACCTCCTTCGAGCAGAACGATCTCTGAAGGGCCGTTATTGAAATGCTCCAAGGTCGCCTCCTCTATTCCTTTAGACAACCCCTTGTACATCGAACCGACGACAAAATCATCCGGCAATCTTTTTGTAACTGTCTTAACGACATATAGACCAGAATCTTCAAGTCTCTTGACAATCTCGCCCTTCTTGGCAAAGGCATCCGGCTTGATGACAACGATAGCCAAACCGCTCTTTTCATTCACGGCTATATCTGATGCACTTATCAAAGCTTCCAAACCCTGATCCTCAAATTTTGCAGATTCATTCATAGAATAATTTAACTGTAAGTCTTCATCCCCAACTCATCATTTGAACTTGAAATAGCTCTTGAAGCCTTCCCCATCCTTGAACTTCCCTACCACCGCCATATTGAGACTCTCATTGACGAATATCTCTCGTGCCAACTTCTGGACATGAGCGGCAGTAACGGCGTTCACTTTCTTAATGATCTCATCGGGAGATTCGATGGTGTGCTTCATCACTTCCTGTAAACCGCAGAATTCGGCTCGCGAATCGGAAGTCTCCAGCTCGAGAAGAGTCGTACCAGAGATATAATCTTTGGCCTTGGTAAGCTCTGCTTCCGGGACAAGCTCTGTCTTCAAACGATCACATTCTGAAAGAATACCCCTCACCCCTTCTTCGACGCGGGAATTATCGAGGCCAGCAGAAATGGATAGAAAACCATGATCTGTAAATGGATTGTCGCTCGTCCTTATGTAATAGCAAATCCCCAATTGATCACGCATTTTGGAAAACAGACGTGAGCTCATGCCTCCGCCAAGAATAGTCGATAGAACATGCATGACCGGAACCCTCTCATCAAAGATCGAAAATGTCCGTGTACCGATGACAATATGAGTCTGGTCAGTTTCTTTGAACTCCGTCTTGACCTGCGGCGCGCTCTGAGATTCTTTGACGGCGAGCTTACCGAGCTTGTCGCCAGTCAAAACTTTCTTGAAGGCTTGCTCGACGGCTTTGGTGATGCTCGCTTCATCAAAAGAGCCTGCAACAACTACAGTAGTCGCCTTTGAGACATAATGCTGCCCGCGGTAAGCTATGAATTGCTGACGATCAAAAGACTTCACGTTGACTTCGGTACCCGCCACATTCCAGCCGACAGGCTGATCGCCATAAAGAAGCTCCATGAATACATCGTGGACATGTTGCTGTGGGAGATCCTGATACATGCGGATCTCTTCGACGATCACTCCCTTTTCCTTGGCGATCTCCGCTTCTTGGAAGAGCGGGTCAACATACATATCCGAGACTATATCGAGGACCGTGTCGAGGTGTCGCGAAGCAGCTTTGGCGTAATAGCCAGTAAATTCCTGAGTCGTAAAAGCATTGTAATGGGCGCCGATGGAATCGAGTTCACGGGATATATCTATGGCCTTGGGCCTCTTGGTCGTCCCCTTGAATACCATATGCTCGAGAAAATGCGAGAGGCCATTCAACTCCTTCGTCTCATATTTTGAACCAGCTTCAACTAGTACAAGAACAGTCACAGCCGGATTGTCGGCCATCGGAATGGTGATAAGACGCAAGCCATTTGAGAGGATGGTTTTCTGGAATTTCATGTTGCCACTTTATCACAAGGCTGTGATTCAGGCTATTTGAAGTTTCGACTCGATGCGGCGCAAACGCGGAGCATGATCTTTGAAAACGACTTTCTCGAGAGAATCGAACTTCACTTCCAGGCGTTCGATATCATCTTTAGTGGCCATATTTTCTTTGATCCCCGAGATTTCTTTTTTTATTTCTTTGAAACCTTTGTCGACTTTGATGACTAAACTATCCATTCCCTTGAAACCGTTGGCAACTGTAACGGCAAGACCAGAAACGGTAACGGCAAGGTCGTCAGTTTCCTTGAATCCTTTAGCGATCATAATAGCCAGATCATCGATAGTGACTTTAGAATCATTTGAATTACAATTTGTTTGTTCTTGAATCATAGATTAATTGGTTAGAAAGCTATTAATAGGCGAAAACGGTATAGGCATACCGACAGGCCAGTACATTTTATTCCTCAATAAAAAGATTGCAAGCTTACACATTTGCGTTCTCGTTTTGTAATAATCTATTTTCGTGCCTTCATACCCAATGATGAAACAATCTTATGTGTATTTCCATGCTTTAGCATTCCCAGATATGAAGCAACCGTCGCCGGCTTTGGATTGTTTAGGAGGGCCTTAATCATTCGACGTTTTGTAGTTGTGCGCAATATTCTATGACTGGGAAAATTGATCCACCCGAGAAAATCGATACCGGATGAGTATGTCGCGATAGAGACTTTATCAGGATGCAGATCCAGCAAGAGATTCTGTTTCAGAAACGCGCGGATATGTTTCAAAACTTCCTCGATAACGGCTCGGTCGGTATTCATGACAATGAAGTCATCCGCGAACCGTATGTAATATTTCTCCTTAACCTCGTGCTTCATATACTGGTCAAATTCATTCATGAAAATATTGACCAGCAGTTGAGAAGTCAGATTCCCAAGCGGCAATCCCTTGCCGGGGATCACCGAATCGAAGCTCTCGACGATTCTTCTCAATAACCAGAGCGTGTCATCGCCGACGTTATGTCGCTTTACGACCTCAAACAATCGCGCATGATCAATGGAGGCGAAGAATTTTCTGACATCGCATTTTAGGACCCAGCAGGTTTGACTATCATTTCGGCTAGCTCTCCGATATAGCTCCAGAAACCTTCTTATAGCTTTATGGGTTCCTTTTTCATTCCGGCATGAATAAGAATCGTGGATGAACAGCCTGTTAAAATATGGATACAATACCCGGTAAACGGCGTGATGAAGAAGTCTATCTCGAACAGTCGCTTTGTGAATCTTTCTAGGTTTTGGGTCGGAAATGTTGAATTCCTCATAGCCGCCGTGTTCGTACGTCCTATCTTTCAGATCCGCGTGCAAATCAAATATATTTTCTGACAAATGCATGGAAAATTCCATAACGTCCTTCCGACCACTTTTGCCACATAAAAATTCCTGCCATGCGACAAAAAGGTTATCCGGCGATATAATTGTTTGGTATAGATCTATATACACATTCTCTCATGATGCCCCCCCCCCGCAATCAAAAATACCGACAGTCGTGCATAAGCAAAAAGAAGCATATTCATTATGGGTCAGGCTTCATCACAATTTTCCCCGGACAGAACGGCTCGGTCTTGGCCGGAAAATAGACTCGGCCTTTCTCGATCTCTTGGAATGGACATTTGTCGGCGCGTACCTGCCTCCTGAACAAAAGATCCCTGTTTTGAACAAGGCCATGACAAGGCTGGATATCGTAAAGTTCTTTACGCAAATATCGTGGGAAAACAAGCTTATACAAAACGAGCAATACATAGCACTATCTCTCATGTTAGAAGAAATCGGTCGACAGCTCGGCGGCTGGAAGAAAGGCCTGCAAACAAAACTCCCCAACCTTGAGCCGGGGAGAAAGACTTGAGTTTCGGGAGAACACCTGGTTGCCATCATTCCACCTGTTCGGATTCTCAACCGGATTCGCGTTCACGTTCCAGCCGTCGTCGTACCAGTTCACGTTGACCGCGCGGAGCACACCGGAGTTCATCGTACACGAGACCATCCGCATCACCGCCCACCAAACCATGATGAGCTGAATCTTGTTCGGGACATCGAAGTCCTCCAGTCCCATGCACCAATTCTATTCTTTTTTGAAGAGACCTTCCCCACTCTCGCGCGAGGCCTGACCGTCAACAAGGAGTTATACCCAACGCGACTCTCGAAGAAAATATCCTAAAACCATGACGCGGAAGCCATGTCCGCCGCGTGCCGCATGATTTCAGCATTAGTATATCACCCAATAGGTAATTCCGTTGAACCAGGTCATATACAAAAATTGACCCCCGCCTGCCTCCGCCAGCTGGCGGAGCAAACAGAGGGTCAAAGTGTCCGAGGAACAAAGGATCAGGCTGTCGCCGGAACCGGAGTTTCCGAGGGTTTGAGAGCGGAATTGCGGGAGAACACCTGGACGCCACCATCCCACCCGCACGGATACCCAACCGGACCCGCGAGCACGCCCCAGCCGCCGCCGTACCAGCACACGTCGACCGCGCGGAGCACAAACCATTGATCTTTGATCTCAAATAGGTACTGCGAATCCTTGACCTCTTCAAAGATCTCCCTTCCTTCAAGGCCAACGTAGCTGAAACGCTTGTCATCGAGTTTCTTCACCGGTTGGGGGATGTAGCGGATATTCGCATACCCGTTAGTCAGAAGCAGACCAGCGGCGCTTTTGGGACCGTCCTGTTGATTCTCCATGTCGCGGAACATTTCACCAAGAGAAGAGACGGCTTTGGGCACACCGCCCAGCTCGAGGATAATGTCCTTGTCATACATGTACCTGGGCAAGGTGAAGACGTTGGGTGCCTTCGTCGGCGGGAGATCTTCAACCGTGTTCCAGAACCAATTCATGAAGTTGTTCCGGACTTCGCAGATCTTCACCTTAGCATTGCGGCTGGTGTCGACCTTGAAGTGATCCCTGACAACAAACTTGCCTTGATTCCAAGATTGAGAAGCGAGCCAATCGGTCAGAGGTCCTTGAAGGCGACCGGACTTAGCCGCATCAATAATGTTTTGAGGGACGAGATCTGTCCGATTCCAGTTGACACAGGTTATGAGAGTCGCACCGGCGGTTGCTATCGTTTGATTATTCATTTTTGGTTTGCTAGGTATCGCAATGCTCCTTCAAATCCTTGCACACCTTGATTCATATCAAGCCCGCACAAGAAAAATCAGAAAGAGAAGTGGTTCGCCACAGCATTCCAGGTCCTATCTCAAGACCCAAAATGCCATGGCGAAATGGATATTTCTCCACAATTTGCTCTGTAAAGGAGCCCTATTTGCCTCCTTTTATTATACCACCTTTTGCTTCAAAAAGTCAAGTAGTTCCGCCTCACCAACCCTCTCCTGCTTACCTGTATCTCTGTCGCGCACCGTTACGCCTCCGCCAGCTGGCGGATTTTTTTCAATAGTATCAAAATCGATGGTCACACAAAATGGCGTACCTATCTCGTCCTGGCGGCGATAGCGCTTGCCGATGTTCCCGTTGTCGTCGAAGGTCGTGGCTGGGATTTCTTTTTTTATGGCCTTGAATATTTGCTGAGCTCTTTCAACTAGAACTGGCTTGTTGCGAAGCAATGGAAAGACAGCGACTTTATACGGCGCCACATTCGGAGACAATTTCAAATAAGTACGCTTCTCTCCGCCAAGGTCGTCTTCTTTGTAAGCGTCGGTGAGAACTGCCAGCAGCATACGATCAAGCCCAAATGAAGGCTCGATGCAGTGTGGGATGAATCTTTCTTTGGATTCTTCGTCGTAATATGACAGATCGACTTTGCTTGATTCGGAATGTTGTTTCAAATCAAAGTCGGTACGATAAGCCAGACCAGACAATTCTTTTCGGCCAAATGGAAAATCGAATTCGAAATCGATGGTTCGTTTGGAATAATGAGCGCGATCGCCGTCCGCTACTTCCAATTCATGGACTTTGGATCCATCCAAACCGACATCGGCCATAAAGTCTTTTGATTCTTGCTGGAAATGTTCGAAAGACTTCTCCCACTCCTTTGGGTTCACGAAATACTCTATCTCCATCTGCTCGAACTCTCGTGCACGGAAAAGGAAATCCCTGGGAGCGATCTCATTCCTGAAAGCCTTCCCTATCTGAGCCAAACCGAAAGGTAATCGTGGATGCTGCGTGTCGAGGATATTTTTGAAATTAACGAACATGCCCTGAGCGGTCTCCGGACGCAGATAAGAAATAGACGATTCGTCTTGAACAGCTCCAACGTGAGTCTGGAACATCATATTGAATTGCTTCTGCTCCCCGACCTTGCCGCCGCAATCCGGACACTTCCCCGCCTCGGCTAGTTGATCGGCACGAAAGCGATGTTTGCACTTGGAGCATTCAACCAGAGGGTCACTGAAACCGGAAACGTGTCCGGAAGCTTTCCAAACATTTTGGTTCATAAGGATAGCCGCGTCTACGCCGAACATATCGTGACGGCCATCGACAAAACGCCTCCACCAGAGGTTCTTGATATTATTCTTCAAAGCCACGCCGAGTGGGCCGTAGTCCCATGTTCCAGCCAATCCACCATATATTTCAGAGCCTTGAAAAATAAACCCGCGGCGTTTGCAGAGCGAGATGATCGCCTCCATAACATCGGTTTTGTCGTTTGATTCCGCCATATCGATATCTTATACCAAAGAAGACTATCTTACTACCGACTCATTCCCAACCTGATATCTCGGGTCTGTACTGAACCGTGTGGTCAAAACATCCTGCTTGCTCTCCAGCTGGGCCCCAGTGAAATTATCAGTGGCCGTGAGAGTCGACTGGTTGACCAGGGTCGGGATCTGGCCGATCTGGGTGACGCTCGGAGTTATCGATATTTGGAATGCTACCTCCCTCCTGTGCGACGAATTCAAAGTATAAGTCCCGACATTCCCTAGATTCCAAGTGATCGTGCCACTATGGGTATCATAGGTGACATTTTCCGAACTAGGACTGACTGTATTCAACCACTTCACATAAGCCGGCAAAGTTGCGGTCACCTGCGCCTTACTTATGGCGTTCGAAGTATTATCGACATCCCAGATGACTGTATAAGTTGTGGCCCTTTCAGCTCTAGGTGGGACCAGTCCGCTATTCGCGAACGGGCCGACCGTGCGCACCATTCGGCCAGAAAGCGAAACGTTGGAAGAGATCCTCACGTTCTTAGTCACAGCCGAAGTCAGTATGGACGGTACATTGGCTTCCTGGGCACGATTTCCCATGACACTGACCGCGAAGTTCAAAGTCGGATTGACGACCGGACTATTGGGAGTACCGAGATCCTTTGGTGTGATGGTAAACGAGATGTGACCAGTATCACCAGCCGCAACTGAGGCAAATTCGTTGTTGGTCTGCTCATTCCAGACGATCTGATTGTTGAGCGAATCGAATATTCCCTGCCCAGACTGTACGTCGTTCTTGCTATATGCCGTTCCCGACAGTTTGATAGTTATGCTCATATTGGAAAGAGAAACCGGCAGATTGTTAGACCAGTTGACGACCACGCGTTCATTTGAATTGAATTGTCCAACATGGTCGTTATTGGTAGCGTCGTTATCCACAGTAACGCCCATTGAAATGAATGGCTTCTGAATGGTCATATCCTGCTCGACGACCATATATTCCGTTCCGACGCTCTTTGGATCGGACGGGCTCGATGCACCGACAGTGAAATGAAAAGCCCGAAGATCGCTATCTTCGCCTGTAAGTTTGCCATGAACAATGATCACCCGATTCCCACCGGCCGGAATATCGCCGATCTTCCATGTGGCATTATCGGAAAGCGCTGGAAAACTTGAGCTCATATATGTATAACCGAACGGATAAGCAGCTTTGAGGAGAACATTCTTCAATACTTGCTGAGAATTTGATTTGAGGTCTACCTTCATATCGAATTCCTGACCAGAAGTTATCTCTTTGAATGAAGTCACCGTCACGTTGATCGGCGAGGAATTGATGAGGACATCATAAGACTGGACCTTGGTGAAGGTAGACGAAGTGCCCTTGACTCCATAGGTCAAAGTAGCTTTGATCGTCTTCTGCAAATTTGCTTCGCCGAAAATGATGACACTGACACTCTCATGTATCGTGCTGCCAGCCGGAATATCGCCGATCATCTTATCTAGATTGGTGAGCGGCGTACCTGGCTTATCTGGATCAGTGGCACCAGATGGAAAGTCCACAGACATGTCGGCCAACTGCAAAGCCACATTATTCTTGTTCTGAATGGTCACATCGAATGTGGCCGGGACTCCCCCAGGAATGGAAACTGGTCCGCTTATGACGATATTGATGTTGTTAGCAGAGATCAGATTGGCGCCATTGAAGAACAGATACGCGCCGATCCCAACTGCAATGACGCAGAATATGGCGGAGATGATGAGGAGTTTGCTGAAGAATGACATATGATGCTCTTGGTATTCCGGATTCAAGGTCTTCGGCCGGACATCTTCTTCCTTTGGATGTTCCCAATCCGTCTTGACCTCGGTCACCGGCTCGGTGAATCGAAGCTTCCTCTTGGTGCGCACTTCAGGCGCCGTCCGAGAGTACAGCGACTTCTTCAATTCTTCAATGTAGCTTTTGTCTTCCTGAGGAGGCACAGACGTCATTGTACAACAATATGACCTCCCTGCTAAGCCATTCGAGGTGCTTGAACCACCAATTATTTTGTGTTATAATTATAAAAGCTAAAAATAACCGTCAATGAACGGTCAATAAAGGAAAGGAGTGCACTTTGAATTCTGACATAATGTTCTGGGTATTCATTCTAAGTATACCGACCTTGGCCGTCGCCATCTTCGAGATCAACCTGGATATGAAGCACAAGGTAGGTCCGTGGGGTAAGACTAAATTCAAAAACCCGTACTGGGAGGAGAAGATCCTCCAGAGATGGCCGATCCCTTTCATCAAGTACATCTCGCGGTATCACGCCGTCTTGTTCTTGGAGGTGCTGCCTGTGGTATTCACACTGAGCATCATTTTCTGGAGCTGGGCGCTCAACTATGCTGTATGGCCGAGCGACTCATCTCGACTCATCAAATCGCTATCTTTCATCACACTATTCATCGCAGTCTGGCTAGGCAATTCCGGATTCGAGGACATGTTTTACTTCATAATCCAATCTTTGACTGGCTGGCACGAGCCTCATGCCTTGCGCAAAGTGGTGCTAGAGAAAGACTTCGACTGGTTCAAGGATTGGTTACCACCGATCTTCGGATTGAACATTCCGGGGCATTGGGTGTTCTGTCCCGCCGCAGCATTGTTGCTGCTTTACATCCGACACCATTGGATAATGCAGTGAAGCAACAAACTTTTCTCGCTCGCCTTCCAGGCCCATCTGGTCGGCGATTTTATTTTATGAGACACATTTAATGCTGCCAGGTACGACCCGTGATATCATTTTGATTAGAAATTCAATCATCTCTTTTGCTTTAAGGTTCGTATTCTCACTATGAAGATCAATATCGCAACCATCAATCTCCAATCGGGCGTAGCCACAACAAAAGGCATCCTTCATTATGTTCTGACTGGTTGGAAATACTGGTTGCCTCATTCAGATAGACCGATCCGACAAGCTGGAGAAATGTTGAAACAAGAAGAAATAGGCATCGCGTGTGTAACCGAAATCACAGAGAAGTCATTGCGATCGGGATTTCGATCACAAACAGAAACCTTGGCGACCAGTGCTGATTTAAATAATTGGAATTTCTTCTCTTCACAAAAGCTCGGCAAATTCTTTTTTTATGAGGGCAATGCTTTGCTTTCTAAATATCCGATTTCTCATCCGATCTCACATCCCCTGCACATCGAACTCAATATGCGCATGGCTTTGGAAGAAGCGACCGTTGAAATTCAAGGCCAAAAGATTTCCATTTTCATCGCCCACCTTGCTCTTACCAAGCGTGCTCGCCAAATCCAAATCAGTGAAATCATTGAAATACTTGAAGATCGAACTGGCCCTATTATTCTAGCCGGTGACTTCAATGAAAGGCGCCCGGGAGCACTTGATATACTCCTTCAACAAACTCCTCTCAAACAAATATGCACTCTGAAGACTTATCCTTCGTGGGATTCTAAATACTCGTTAGATTACATACTCCTAAGTAAAGAGTTTACGGTTCTCGACTGCCATATCCCTAATAGCCCGGCTTTTTCAGATCATTCGCCACTAATAGTCAAAGCGGAGCTCAATTAACAAAATCCAATTACATCATCGACTCTTTCAATGCCTTATTTATATGTTTGTTGAGGATCGTCCGCTTCTCTTTAAGCAGATCGACCAGATCACTAGTGATCTCAAACGACCGGATGTGGCCGCTCAGTTCCAAATCATCGCCGATGTAACCCAGCCAATGAAGGATGCGCGCGACCGTCAATGATTCGATAGCGGCCAATTGAGCAGCATTCAAATCTTCACGCTCACCAACAAAGTCCACGCAAGCTTTTATAACATCGAACACTTCAGGGTGTGCTTCTTCACCTTGAAGTAACCGTCTCAAGAGCTGCGCCAGCCTTGCGATTAAACTTTGAGAAATGGCCATTTCGCCCCCGCTTCGCGGATGGACTTTCCCCGACTGCGTAGCACGAAGGGGAAACGTCCGGAGCGAAAAGGGGGCGGCAGATGTGAGCCGCCACATCTCCCTTCCCTTTACGAGCGAAAACATTCCCATTGCGTGTTCTTGGGTATAGTATCGCAGCTTTGATCTCTCCAGACGGATCCCTTGGGCAGCAGCCATTATCAGACCAAATTCACGTGTGAATATGAAAAGCATCTTCCCTGCTTCTCCATAAGGTCGTGCTTGGATTATGAATCCTGGAGTTGTGTGAATGTGATGCATAGGTTATGCGCAAGGAAACGTTACGGCGAGAGCGCTGTGGTAGAGCGGCGAGCCGGAATGTTTCCTTGCGCATTACTTCTTAATATCAAACTTCTCACCAAATTCAATAGCTGACAAGCGGGTAGCCGCTTTGATAGCTTGTTCGTTCTTACTGATCAAAGATTTCATGTCTTCCGTCGCGACCAATACCGCCATATCGTTGACCGTCAATCCTTTCTCTTTGCGGAGGTCTTGGATCTTACGGAGCAATTCGCGGAGCTCGCCTTCTTCTTTAAGCTCAGGAGTAAGGACAGTATCCAATTCGACATCGGTTTCCATACCACCGTCGAATACAACTTCTTTTACATTAACTTCATCTGTTATGAGCCCAAGGAGTTCAGAATTTAAATCCTTAATTTTTGAATCCTTAATTTTTAACTTACCCAATGGTTGACGTACATTTATCTTTGCCGTCATCCTGGCTTCTAAACCTTTGGAAGCGATAGACCGGACTAATTCCATGCTAGTCAATAATTTCTCATCGACTTTCCCTGCTTTCGGCCATTCTTCGAGGTGTACGCTTTCTTTTTCGCCTCCAACGCCTTGGTACAAGAAGTCAGCAAAGAAAGGCGTGAGCGGCGCCATGACTTTCGCCAATGATTGCAACACGAATTGTGTGGTAGCCAAAGCCGCTTGCTTGTCTTCAGCATTTTCTCCTTTGAATCGGTCGCGGGAACGTCGAAGATACCATTGGGAAAGATCTCCGACGAAATCTCGAATCGCTCGTGCAGGTTCGAAGAATTTGTAGTTGTCCAATCCGGTGGTCGTGGTTTCTATGAGCTGATTGAGTCTGGCGACGATCCACCGATCTAGAACATGAGATGTATTTGAAAGCTTGAAAATGTTTCCGGACCGAGCGCTGTGGGCCAGCGGCGAGGCGGAAGTATTTTCAAGCGATTCATCCACATATAGCTTATAGAACGACAGCACATTCCCCGCCAAATTAAAGACCTTTTTATTTATCTCATCCACAGTCTTCTGATCAAAATTCTTGGAATCACCAGGCTGATTGACAGAATACATCCAGAACCGCAGCGCATCAGCTCCATAGGCGTCCATCATCTCGAAAGGATTGACGACATTGCCGATAGATTTCGACATCTTCTTTCCTTGAGGATCGAGGATATGACCGAGGCAGATGACATTCTTATAAGCCTTGCCTCTGCCCATGAGCACCCCGACTGCGTGCAATGTGTAGAACCATCCACGCGTCTGATCTATGGCTTCAGAAATAAAATCAGCTGGGTATGGGAATTTCTCCTTGCCGATCAAGCCGTGTTCTTTGCCACCAAGAACATGATCCTGGGCAAAAGGCATAGACCCGCTATCGAACCAGACATCCATGACTTCTTTGACTCGGCTCATTTCTCCACCACATTCGCAGGTCAATTTTACTTCGTCTATATAAGGACGGTGAAGGTCGAGCTCAAAATCAGGATTGTGAGGAAGGATCGAAAAGTCGAGTTTCCTAGCTTCCGCTTTTTGAACATACTTCAACTTATTCCAATCAGCCGCCTCGCTCTTTTCTAGTCCAGCGGCGGCACTGATAAGCATCATAGCCGGACATCCGTGAGTAACGATCAAAATCGTACGGCCTTGATATTTATTCTCCATTTCATAGAGGAAATCTCCGACCCTCTTTCTGACATCTCTCCAACTCTCAACCCCATCATCAGCCTTATTGAATCTGTCTTCGTTTATCGGAAACTTCTTATCGAATTTCGCCATATCCTTGCCTTCCCAAGAGCCCATCCCCATTTCACGGACTCGCTCATCGACGATAACCTGCCCAGCTTTGAGACCGAGCGTATCAGCGACAAGATGGGCGGTCTCTTTGGTCCGCATGATCGGTGAAGTTATCACCAAATCTATCCCTGATTTTTTTAAGGCTTCGGCGGTTTTTGATACGTTTTCTTTACCCAACGCAGTCAAATGGCTCACCATCTCCAAACCGCTGTTCAAAGTCATTTTTACATTATTCTCCGCCTCGCCATGCCGCATAACATAGTAAGTATTGCGCGGCTTCTTGGAGACATCAGCCACTGATCCAGCAACTTTCCATTTCTTGCATTTGTCGCAAACCCAGACTGGTAAAGGCGTACCCCAATAGCGCTCGCGGGAAATGGCCCAATCCTTGACTTCGCGGAGCCATTCACCAAAACGACCTTCCTTTATATGCTCCGGCTCCCAATTGATGCCTTCATTTTCTTTGACCAGCTTGTGCCGCAAGTCCGACATTTTGATGTACCACGAATCACGGGCAAAATAGATGAGCGGTGTGTGACAGCGCCAACAGAAAGGATAGGTGTGCTCGTATTTTTCTTTACTGAATAGGATGCCACGGTGCGCCAAGTCTTTGATGATCTCCACGTCGGTCGCCTCATTCTTGACGAATTTGCCGGCCAAAAATCCAGCTTCATTTTTGAAAGTACCGTCTTCTTTTACCAGATGATATTTCGGCAGGCCTACCTTCGTGCCCAATTCAAAATCGTCCTGACCATACATTACAGCGGTGTGCACTATTCCAGTCCCATCTTCAGTAGTGACAAAATCAGCAGGATATACTTTGTAAGCATTCGACAGCTTCTCTTTTTCCGGACCGGAAATAGATTCTTTGAGAAATGGATAAAGGGGTTCGTATGAGAGACCGACCAATTCTTTGCCTTTGAAGGTCTCGATTATTTCCGGCTTCGTGTCTTTAAAAACTGCCTCCAGGCGATTTTTGGCAAGAATGTATGTCGTGGTCGCGTTTTTTGAATCTCCTTCCTCCTTACTGCTTCCTTCTTCCTCCATTTTTCTAACTTTCACATAATCGATCTTCTCCCCTACCGCCAAGCCAACGTTGCCCGGCAATGTCCACGGCGTCGTCGTCCAAGCCAACAAATAGGTCTCGCTTGATCCTTCCTCCTTACTGCTCCCTCCTTCCTGCTTCAAGACCTTGAATTTCACTGTGACTGAAAGATCCTTGACCGTCTCATATCCTTGCGCCAATTCGTGCGACGACAAAACAGTTTGGTCATGAGGACACCAAGGGACGACTCGGAAATCTTTGTAGAGCAGATCCTTTTCGTGGACCGTCCGCATGATATTCCAAAGCGCTTCTATGTAAGCTGGCTTGTAGGTGATGTAGGCATTCTTCAAATCCACCCAGTAACCCATACGATTGGTAAGAAGTTCCCATTCACGCATGTAAGTCCAAACGCTCTCTTTACACTTCTCGTTGAAAGCAGCGATGCCGTATTCTTCGATCTCCTTTTTGAACTTGAAGCCGAGCTCCTTTTCGACTTGGATCTCTACTGGCAATCCATGAGTATCCCAACCGCCTTTACGGCGGACATGGAATCCTTGCATTGTCTTGTACCTAGGAATGGCGTCTTTGAAAGCACGGGCTTCCAAATGATGGATGCCTGGACGACCGTTGGCGGTTGGTGGACCCTCATAAAAAACGAATTCACCTTTGGGCGCCTTTCCTTCTTGTGATTTATTCAGAGTCTTATCAAAAATCCCCTTCTCTTTCCAGAAGGCCATGATCTTCTCCTCGCGCTCGGCGTGAGAGCTTTTGGGCATCGGCGGATTTTTCACGACGACCGGCGTTTTCTGCTCCGTAGGCATCTTTTGGCTTTTCTTGTGTTCAGAATCTGCTTGCATGACTTACAGCTTACGGCAAATCGCGCTCCTTTTCAATGTATATTTAGACCATACATCAGCATGTTACAATATTCGTATTAATAGAATAACTATCAAAATTCCCATGGCACTAGTAAAAGTTGAACAACACAGCTTCCTTGGAGGCATCTGGATGATCGGATGGCTCTTCACCATCGGCTTCCTGCAACTAGCTTTCTGGCAAGGAGTTCTGGCAATAGTGGTTTGGCCGTATTATCTCGGCGTGTTCGTGAATGGGTTGGTGAGATAAATCTGCAGAGGTGACACCTCCGCAAACTACATCTTTTTCGGAACTCTGATCCCCAACAGCCACAAACCTTCCGTCATAATGTTTTTGAAGCCTCTCGTCAACGCCAAGCGATACGGCGACAGCGGATCTTTTTCGTCGATGATCGTCTGCGACGCATAGAAACTATTGAAGGCGCCGGCAAGGTTGATCAAGTAGTTAGCCACGACTTGCGGAGCATATTCGACTCGTGCACGCTCAACAACATCCGGGAAGCGGGCAAGAAGTTTTTCAAGAAGACCAACTTTATCAGGAAGAGCGGAATGATTTTCCAAGCCAGCTGAAATGCCTGCTTTCTCCAAAACTGCCGACGCTCTGACTACCGAGTATTGTAGATATGGTCCAGAATCACCTTCGAATGAGATAGACGCGGCTGAGTCGAATACGATATCACTTCCGATAGAAGAACGCAGGATGCTGTACTTTATAGCGCCGATGGCAATAATCGTCGCAACTTCTTCTGCTTCGACGGAATCAAATCCCCGAGTAGCGATCCTTTTCATCACCATTTCTTTGATATCTCCAATCAATGAATCCGCCGTAACCACATTCCCTGTTCGTGAAGACATCTTTCCCGCGGCGAAACGCATCATGCCGTGACCAATATGTTTTGTCTTGGCGCCATTCTTCTCGTCAATAAGCGACAAGACTTTCAACAAAACTTTGAAATATTCATTCTGTTCGCTGGCAGTGATGATGATCGACTGCACCGTATCGGGGTACTTCTCGAACTTGGTGACGTTTAGAGCGACATCTTTGGCTTCATATGTGGCAATGCCTTTTGAATTAACAAATACCCGTGTATGCAAACCAGCCTTTTCACCATTGAATACGATTGCTCCTTGGCTCTCCTCAAAAACACCCTTCTTCAAGAATTTTTGGACGATGGCCAGTCCGACCGGAGCCATGTCGCTCTCATATATGGTGTCATCAAAATCAGTTCCGAGTGTCACATACAATTCATTGAAATGATCCAGGCTCCATTTGCGACCCTTTTCATAGATCTTGTTGACCTCCGGATCAGACTTTTCGTACAAAACTTTATTGAGAGCGTCTATTTCCACCTGCGCCTTTGATTGTTCAGTCTCAATGACTGGCTGATCCTTGCCAATTTCATTGGCATCCTTCTTACCATAGCTTCGCGTCCCTTCGACGTACATCTTCCCTAGAAATGCCGTTTTCTCTTGAATAGACGCTGAATCTTTTGGGAGTTCAGCCAAATGTTTCTGTATGGCCCAAATAGCCTTAGCGATATGCAATCCTTGATCCGATGGATAACATATACGAATGACCTTGGCACCCGATGATTCGATAAGTCGCGAAAGAGATTCGCCGATAGAATTCGACATCAAATGCCCAATATGGAAAACCTTGAAAGCATTGGGGTCGGTGTATTCGACAAGGATCGGCCCGCTTTTTTCGTGCGACTTTAGTTGACTAAAGTGCTTCGCGGCGGAAGTTCTCCCACCTGCAACAGCCGAACCCATCACGGTCGAATCCGTCAAAGGTAAATCAGCCGCGACAAATTTCAATACCTCTTTGGCCATAACATCATCCTTAATTGTAAAGTTAATAAATCCTGGACCGGCGATCGAGACATCTTTGATCGTGACCGGCATATTTTTCTTGAATCCTTCGACAACCGCATCCGCCAAGGCTTTTGGTGACTGGCCGAGTTTTTTTGCATAAACCAAAGCTGCATTTGTCGTAAAGTCGCCATGGTCCGGGTTTTCTGGGTAATCGATCTTTACCACTACCCCTCCACTAGCCAAATCATCGGCCACTCCTAGGCAGTTCATTATGTCTTGCAGCCGCTTTACTATTTCGTTTTTCATCTCGATATTGTAGCAAAAATGTCGCCAATTTGCCTCTAAAGCTTTAGTTAGACTTGACAATTCCTAAATTAATCTTACAATACAACAAGAACGCACCTTCAACACGGGCTCAAGAAGACTTGCCCGGAAAACACCGTTCCCATCGTACGGGAATGCTTGTAAATTGGGAAGGTTCCTTAAACGGCTTCGGTTCCTCATCTGATATCTTCGCGTTGCGCTGTGCACTCCAGCCACTTAGCCTGAAAGTCTTCCGAGCAGTAAAGCCCGTCAAAAAACCTAGGCGCGAGGTTTATCCGATCCCTCGCGCCTTCCCCTTTCGATTGCTAGACGTTTTCTTTCATTTTCGTCGGCAATCAGCGCAGGGTTCTCCTCCTCCGAGAGCCCTGCGCATTTTCGTATATGCATATCTGATACTTAGAAACTATTTTCTCAAGATCTCGTCCATCTTCTTTGCGATAAGTTTGAAATCTTTTTCTTTGCGTCCACGAGTCGTTTCCGCAGCCGTGCCAAGCCGGATTCCTGAAGGATCAGCCGGGGGTCGCTTGTCGAATGGAATGGCATTCTTGTTGACGATGATCCCTTGTTTTTCCAAACGCTCGCTAGCCTCTTTACCAGTAATTGCACCGGCGCCCGCTTCAGCTTTACCGGCGGCATCCTTAACAAGAGGTTCCCTCTTTTTGCCGTCATTCCACGTGTCCACCAATATCAAATGCGAATCGGTTCCGCCGGAAATGAGACGCCAGCCGCGCTTCTCCAATTCTTCTGCCAAAACTTTGGCATTCTTCACAACTTGGTTGGCATATTTTCTAAAAGCTGGAGTAGATGCTTCTTTCAATGCCACAGCGACAGCGGCGATCTGATTGGCATGTGGGCCGCCCTGCAAGCCTGGAAATACTGCCTTGTCTATCTTTTTATATAATTCACGCGCATCCTTCTTTACGAATATCAAAGCAGCTCGAGGGCCTCGCAAAGTCTTGTGCGTGGTAGTAGTGACAACATCAGCATAATCAAATGGCGAAGGATAGACGCCCCCAGCTACCAATCCGGCGATGTGAGACATGTCCACCATCATTAAACCTTCGGAAGCATCAGACACTTCCCGCATCTTCTTCCAATCGATGATCCGTGGATACGCTGTATAACCAGAAACGACAATAGTCGGCTTCTCCTTCATAGCTATCTCACGGAGTTGGTCGTAATTGATAGTCTCTGTAACCGGGTCAAGCCCATAAGGTATCTGCTGCCAAAATTTACCAGTAGCTGAAACTTTCTGACCGTGAGTGAGGTGACCTCCCTGGTCCAGAGACATACCCATGATCTTTCCAGCAACGCTCGTCGTCCCGTCTTCTTGTTTGACTCCGCCACGCGGAACCAGAGCAGTGAAAACAGCTAAGTTGGCTGGCGAACCGGAAAGCGGCTGGACGTTCACGTGCCATTCGTTTGGATCAAGTCTGAATAATTTCAAAGCACGGTCGATGCAAAGCTCCTCGATCTTGTCGATGATATCGTTGCCACCATAGTAACGCTTGCCGGCATAGCCTTCGGCGTATTTGTTGGTCAGTTCCGAACCGAGAGCCTCCAGTACGTCCCGAGAAACATAATTTTCCGAAGCGATGAGATTGATAGCTTTCTTCTGACGCTTCTTCTCAGCCTCTATGAGTTTTTTGATTTGTGTGTCTTTCATATAAACAATCGTATCATATCCATAAGTAAATGTCGGCAGACAAAAAGGGGTCACGGAAATGCAAACCGTGACCCCCCAACCGAGATACGGGGTGAAAAAACCCGACCTCAACATTTAGAAACAACAAACAACGAAAGAAATTGACCGGCGGCAACACAATCAAACAATCTTCATTAAATCGATTATCCGAATGAATACCTATCAATCATGTTGCCAGCCGGAGTGGAGTTAGTTATCCACCATGAAGCCCGGTGAGGGCTTATTTCGTATTCCAGCCAACGCCAGAATCCGCTGATTGCAACAATACTCCTGTGGTCAAAAAAAGCAATCCCCAGGTTGTCCACAGGATGTTATACGAGATGAAGCTAGGCGGCGAGCCTCGCAGGATCTCGCGAAGTGAGACCTCGTATCACTTACCAGTGCTTCCAAACCTCCCTTCTCCACGACTGGTCGTTCCGAGCCCATCGGCTTCTTCCAATTCAGCGATAGCTACCGGAAATATCACAAGCTGAGCGATCTTATCTCCTTTATGGATTTGATAAGGCTCGCTGCCGAGATTGATCAGGTTCACATTGTACTCTCCTCTATACCCCGCATCATAGACGCCTCCCATAGTGTGGATGCCGGCATTCTTCGGTAAGCTGCCTTTATCCTTAACGATAGCCGCATATCCTTCATGAAATTCCAGAGCAAATCCAAGAAAAAATATCCTTCTTTCGCTAGGCTTCAATAAATAGTCTTCCAGTGAATAGAGGTCAAGTCCGACGTCGCCAGGATGGGCGTATGAGGGTGTAGTCGCTGCTTGATTTAGTTTCTTTATTTTTATCCGCATCGTGGTAATATTGCTTATACTAACATCTAAGCATTACAAAATACCACTATGAAAACATACGCCGAACGAACGCCCGACTCGCAATACCAGGGCTTGCTCCGAGAGATTTTGGAAACGGGTGTACGTACTCCTAGCCAACAGGGCGTGGATGCGCTGACAGTCATCGGCCCGCGTTCCCTCCATTTCAAACTTGATAATGGTTTTCCCTTGATCACTGAACGAAATCTCAATCCGAAGACTTCAGATACGCTTCCGGTCACGATCTGGCAACAAGCCATCGGAGAAATACTCGGCTTTATGAATGGCGCACGGACACAGAAAGAGCTGGAGAAATTCGGTTGCTACTGGTGGCGCTGGTGGGTCACCAAGGAAAAATGCGAGAAACGCGGATTGGAAGAAGGCGATCTCGGACCCGGTTCATACGGCGCGGCTTTCCATGACTTCCCTACAAACGAAGGTGCACCTTACAATCAATTCAAGAACGTCATCGAGCAGATCAAAGAATTTCCGCATCTACGCACGCATTTCGTCACACCTTGGATACCGCAGTACATGATGCGAGGAAAAGGCAAGCAACAGAAGGTCGTAGTTTGTCCGTGCCACGGTTGGATCCATATCAGGATAATCGATAACAAGCTGACTCTCCATATGATCCAGCGCTCCTGCGACGTTCCAGTCGGATTGCCACAAAATCTGATCCAGTACGCCGCTTTGGCCTTGGCGATCGCACACGTCACAGGAACGGAGGCTTATGAATATGTGCACAGCTTTTCCGATGCGCATATATATGTCGATCAAGTAGACTCAGTCAATACCATGCTTGCCCGCGAACCGCGACGCTTGCCGACACTGACATTGAATACATCCAAGAAAGATCTGTTCGATTTCCGACGCGAAGATTTCACCCTGACAGATTACGACCCGCATCCAGGTATCAAAAAAATCCCAGTCGCCATATAAGCCAAGGAAATGACCAGATTCATCAACACTGCGACTATTCGCCGAGAAGACCAGAGAAAAGTAATGGAGGAGATCGAGAAGAACGACCATTGCCCTTTTTGTCCAGAGAATCTTTCTAAATATCACAAGAAGCCGATATTGAAAGAAGGAAAATTCTGGCTGCTCACAGAAAATCAGTGGCCCTACGAGAACACCAAGCATCAGCTACTGGCTATCTACAAGACTCATATCGAGCACATCAAAGATATCGACCCCCAAGCAGCGGCGGAACTCTTTCAAATGTTCAAGGATGAATCTATCAAGAGAGGTGTCGTTGGTGGTGGGATCGCAATGCGTTTCGGCAGCAGCCCTGATGGCAATTATGGTAGCTCTGTCCTACACCTTCACGCTCACCTGTTCGAGCCTGATCTTAAAGCCTTGAAATCGGACGAGGCTTGGCGCTTCAAATTCGGCCAACCGAAGGACTATAAGAAAAAGAATGTGTAGGTTTGACAATGCCTGCATAATGGCTAGTATGGCCTTAGACAGTCAACCTTCAACAAAGAAAGATAATAGCTTGTGAATGAAAAACCTTCCTTAGTGATCCCGGGTATTTCCGACCCGGCAAAATTGGCCTGCATCGCCAGAGCCCGCAAATTCAAACAGTACAGAAAATATGTCGAGGACGCGTTGGCGGGCAGATGCACAATTTGCAGCCTCGACCAGAGCAATACCAGATTCGTCGAAGTTCCACGTGTCAACGCGATGAGAGTCTGGTACTGCAATCCGCCAGAGAAATTCACTAGGCTCCACTTCCTAATGAGCCCAGTGCGGCATATCACCGACACTCGTCAACTCTCTGTCGAGGAACGACGCGCGTTCTGGGAGGTAATGGAGTACTTGCCGAATAAGTTCAGCTTCAACTTTCGCGGCATCCTGATCCGCGATGGTGACGCGACCCAATCAGCCGGGACCATCGAACACCTCCACATCCACATCATGGTGCCAGACGGGACTGGTCGTGTTGAATCACCATTCTGTAAGACTCCAGAAGAGGAAGCCGCCGGCGTCGCTCGGGCAATAATTTTCGAGAAGCTCCGAACCGGGACAATGGTCGCGGAGCTTCCTGGCAACGAGTACGAGCTCGTCAAAGATCGTTTGGAGTAATTCTGGAACGTCGATTTCGAAGAATAAATCGGGCGGCTACGATGTAGCCGCCTTTTTCATTCTCACATGAACGATCTTGACTCCCCTATTTTTCAATATCCTCTCGCCATCTAAGACACCATAGCCATCCGAGTAATATACTTTCTTGATACCTGAATAAGCAACAAGCTTGGCACAAGCCGGACAAGGGAAAGTAGTGACATATAGCGATGTGCCTTCGAGGGATGTTCCCTTTTGAGCAGCTTCAGCGATTAGCCTGGCCTCGCAGTGAAACGAAGTGGAAAGCTCAATATTCACGCCTTTTGAGAAGTCCGAGCGAGGATCACCCTCTTCATACGGCAAATGTTCGGACGGAACTGCGTGGTTGTGAAGCATACTTAGAATTTTTCCATCTTTGACTATGGCCGCCCCAATTTGGCGCCAGATATCAGAGCTTTTCTCTGCCTCTTTTTTTAATGATGAGATCATCTCCCGATCCGTTCCGGACGTAGAGATAGTTTGATCGGCTTCAATAGGCCGATTCTCAAACGACTTGTGTTTGTCCCAACGAAGAAAGATCGTGTCGAATATGACCTTGGTATCCTTGAAATATCTCTCCTTGATATCGCGCATGACTTCCTCGTCAGGCATGACAATCGTTGTTTTTGCAGCAGCCAATGACCGAAAATCTTTCTGACCGATGATACGTATAGATCTGAATCGTTTCCAAGACTTCAGAGCCAATAGCATAAGCTTCAAATCCAAAGCCCGGATATCCTTAGTAAGGGCCTTGTAATCTTTTATGATTTCCGGACCGATAAGAAAAAGCTCCTTGGCTTCTCTATGCTTATCGAAAAATCGCGCATACCCTTCATGCAACACCGGCACGTATGCGACGATGACCTGTCTTTTGTCGCCGTTTTTTTTCATAATCAGTTCTTTTGCCTGAGATCGGGGCGACCAAGTAGAGTGTTGCTTATCATATCCGCCATTTTGGGGATGATGGCCTTTTCGAAGCGTTTGGCCAGCTTGAGCTGGAGACGGCGGATCTTGGCACTGGTCGAAGTGGTCGCCATCGGCGCCAATACTCTGATCTCGCCGCAGAATTTCTTCATTTCTTTCATTTTATCTTTGCCGTATTTTTTGACCGTCTCATCAGTAACAATAAGAACGTCGGGTTGAACGGTCTTGATCAGATGCCATTTGGGCATCTTCTGCTCTTTGAGCGTCACAACATCTACCGGACGCAAGTGGGTCACCATTTCCAACCGTTCGGCTTGCGGGACAAGCGGCCTATCCGGACCTTTTCTGGCTCGGACCTTTTTGTCGCTATCGACTCCGACTACCAACAGATCCCCGTGCTTCTTGGCCTCCTCAAAGTAGCGGGCGTGGCCGATGTGAACCATATCGTACGTTCCTTGGGTCAAAACGATCTTCAAGCCTATGCCCTTGCAATGCTCGACGAGCTGTTTTAGACGTCCATAATCCGGAACAAATCTGTCTTTGAAATTGGAGTTGACCCCGAATATTCCTCCGTTGGTGCTGTATCGTTTTATGGACATAGAAGTTAGTGTGCCATTAAGTTAACATATCGCCTCTCATGCTACAATATGGACACACCCACATGAACTGTTTCATCATCGCCGCCCTATCTGCCGACGGATATATCGCCAAGAATCCAACGGCACCATCGACCGTCTGGACGAGCAAAGAAGACAAAAAGCGCTTTGTTGAGCTGACCAAAAAGGCTGGCGTAGTCGTCATGGGTCAAAATACTTGGAACACACTTGGCGGCAAGGCTTTGAAAGATCGCTTGAATATCGTCTATTCCCCCACCCCATTGCCAGCGACCGAGCGCTTGGAAGTCACCGAAAAAAGCCCAGCAGACCTATTGAAAGACCTAGAGTCGCGCGGTCACAAAGAAGTTGCCATATGTGGCGGCTCGCAAATATACACAATGTTCATGAAGTCAGGGCTTGTGACCAAGCTATTTCTGACCATCGAACCGGTCATTTTCGGCAGCGGCATCAGGCTATTCAAAGAAGATATGGACTTCAAATTGAAGCTCGTGGAATCTATCAAGACTGAGAATGGGACGCTTCTACAAGAGTATGATGTCCTTGCGACAATCTCAGACAACCAATAACCTTTAACCTAAAGGGTTTTGGCTATATTCTTGAATGTGCGATGAATTGACATCGTGCTTATTCGAGTTAGACTTGGCACAGAACAGGTAGCTTCATAATCTATGAAAGAACATTGCAATAATCACGCTTTGAGGCGCACCCTCCCAGGAAGCGTTCTTGGAACGTCCTTGCCGATCTGGCTAAAAGTACAATCCGGTCAGAGCTCAATCATTCGCTTCAGCCGCTATACCAACAAATACGACAAGCGCTTGCGTTGGCAGAATGGCTTTCAACACCAAGCCTCGGTATGTTTTCTCTGCATGCAGATACTCATCGAGTTACGTCCGTACGTGTCGCTGGACGAGCTATTGGTGAGCTGGTGCTTCCACCTACACGACGTTCCAGAAGGACTACTAGGAAGAGATGTCCTCGCGCCCAACAAAACCGAAAAGGACGACCTCGACGAGTACAGCGCCTTTCGCGAGCATTTCAGTACTTTAGACAAAACTGTCTGGGTCGCGATGCATCGAGCATATTTGCTTCAGACCGCTCTCAAAGTCCCGAGGATCTTCCCCAAAGACGCGAGAAAGATCGCTAACGATTTGCGACGGCATAAATATTTCGAGGCATTGGCCTTCCAAGGAATCCAGGTGATGGACTATCTCTATTATGCCGAGGAATGTGCCACACGAAATGTGGTTGAAGTCCTCGAAGATGTTGCCTCGAGCGCCTTACCACAGCTCGATCAGATTGCAAAGAAGCTTCCCGGCTTCACCAAAACCGTCTGGACGCCAGAACGTCGCGCGTACTTTGAGAGGTATATCCAAAGGGTCCCCACCTCCAGAAGGAGACTTTAACCTGAGTTAGAATTTCGTCAGCATTCAGAGAGCGCGGCAAGGATCGCGCTTTTTTTATACAAAAACAGGGCTTTCGCCCCATTTTTTCTTCATTAACTTTACAGACTTTAAAGACTTTAAAGACTTTCTGACTATTTTACTTCAACTCCCATCTGTCTGGCCGTACCAGCAATGGTCTTCATAGCTGCTTCAATAGTATTTGCATTCAAATCAGGCATTTTCTTTTCAGCGATCTCTTTGAGCTGAGCTTTGGTGATCGTGCCGATCTTCGAAGTATTCGGCTTACCAGAACCCTTCTCTTTCTTCAAAGCTTTGAGGATGAGGCTGGAAGCTGGCGGAGTCTTCAAAACGAAGCTATAAGTTCTGTCCTCATAAACTGTAATGACTACTGGGATCATGTCCCCAATCATAGCTTTAGTAGCATCGTTGAACTTTTTTGTAAAATCGCCAATGTTCACGCCGGCCTGTCCGAGTGTCGGGCCCAACGGAGGCGCTGGGGTTGCTTTCCCTGCTGGAGCGATGACTTTTACCTTTTTGATGATTTTCTTGGCCATGGATGTTTATTAGAAATGTTGATGCACTGTACCTTAAACCTTCTTAACTTGCAAGAAATCTAGCTCGACTGGCGTTTCCCTACCGAACATAGAGACCAACACCTTGATCTTGCCGCGCTGAGTATCGACTTCGGCCACTTTGCCTTCAAAGTCCTTGAATGGACCGTCGGCCACCTTGACCAGATCGCCAGGAGTGAGATCGATAGAGTGTTCAGTCTGACCTTTCTGCATCCGAGCGAATAGAGTCTCGACTTCTTTAGGATCCAATGGGACTGGCGAAACGCCGGCACCGACAAATCCAGTCACGCGCGGTGTATTGCGAACAACATACCAGGAATCGTCCGTCACGATCATATCGACCAGGACATATCCGGGATAGATCTTCTCTTCTTCCTCGACACGCTTGCCGCCTTTGACTTTGATCTTCTTCTCCGTAGGTACGATAACTGCAAAGATCTTGTCTTCCATGCCCAAAGACTCTATGCGCTGCTTCAGATTGCGCGCCACTGCATTCTCGTAGCCGGCATAGGTATGGATGGCATACCAATTTCGTTCTCCAGTTGTTTGTTGTTTGGTCATGGGGACAAATTTAAAATTAAAGATTGAAATTTAGAACAATAGTGTCAGAAGCTTAGAAAAAACGAAATCTGACAGACCAAGCAAAGCGGCGGTGGCCAGAGAAACCAAGATCACCAAAGACGTGAACCTGATAGTTTGATCGCGTGTAGGCCAATTGACATGGCTCATCTCACCACGTGTTTCCTTAACATAATTGCTGAATCTATTCATGGTATTGGTCCTTTTAGACGCTTTTTGATTAAAAAATCCCGCAGGGGGATAACATGTGTATAGTAGCATGCTGATAACAGTAAATCAAGGCCTGCTTGAAGTCTCCAGAAATCTTTCCGTTTGCCGCTGGCCCACAGCGCTCAAACGAAAAGATTTCTTTCGCCTTCCAAGCCCGACTGCTACCTTATCTCGTAAGTGATATCCACTGTATCTGTGATCTTCTGTTCACCAGTCGCTATTTCTGGAGCGATCGCTTGGTTTGAAGCGGTGGAGTCCGCTTTCATCACGCCCAAACCATAGACCATAGGAGAAGGTCTATTGTTATTTTCTGAGAAACTGACGATCCGAACCAAGCTGACACCGAGCTGTTTGGCCAATTCATTGGCTTTGCTTTGTGCTTTGGAAATCGCTTCCGCTCGAGCTTCGGCATTGACACTGTCCGGATTATCAACAGAGAATGTTAGACCGTTAACATTTTGCACACCGAGTCCTCCAATAGTCGTGAACAGGGTTCCGGCTTTTGCTAGGTCGCGGATCTTCACTTGGACCGACTCGCTGACATCGTACCCGGTCAAAACAGATTTAGAGGGCGGACAACTATAAGTTGTGCAAACGCTATTTTGATATTCATAATGAGGATTGATCGAATACGAAGTCGTCTGAATATCTTTATCTGCTACTCCCCCATCCTTTACCGCCTTCATTGCGGCATTAACTTTGGTAGTCATGGCTGCTTGAGCGAGAGCAACGGTCTTGGCCGTTTCAGTCACAGAAAATGAGAATGTTGCAATATCCGGAATGGCGACAGCATCTCCAGTTCCGGAAACGTTGATCGTATTGGTCATACTCGGATTGGCACCGACATATGAAATGGACTTAAGTTCTTTGATAGAAGCTACCGCCAGAAAAACGACCAGTAAAATAAATGCGGTTGTAACAGCGTTCCAAAACTTGGTTGGTATGTTCATGACAATTTATCTAATTAATTATTAATAGTTGTTAATTCTAATGATAAGGCCCTTGGGTCTCTTTGTAAAATACGAATCATGTCCTAATTTCGGCGCTCTGTCTGGTAATAGCTTCGCGGCCATAAGGCCGTCAAACTCTTCCCGTGCACAGATCCACTAGATTCTCGAACAATGAATAGACGGTCATCGGCCCAACTCCCCCAGGCACCGGTGTTATGGCGGAGACCTTCTTTGCAACTTTCTTGAAATCAACATCTCCGACCAAACGAGCACCTTCTATCTCATCATCCAATTTTTCACCAGTCACCTTATTTATTCCAACATCGACGATCACTTGGCCCTTTTTCACATGCTTGGCGGTGATGAGCCCGGGTTTGCCGACTGCTACGATCACTATATCTGCTGATTTGGTCTCCTTGGCCAAGTCCTTGGTCTTGCTGTGACAGACCGTGACTGTCGCTTCTTCATTCAAACACATTGTGATAACCGGTTTTCCCACCAACATGGACCGGCCGATGACCGTAACTTTCTTTCCAAATAATTCGATCTTGTAGGCCTCCAACAGAGTACGTATCCCCCGTGCCGTCGCAGGCAAGATGGCATCTTCTCGACCTTCGTACCAACGCTTTACACTGAAAGCTGTCAATGCATCGACATCTTTCTTTGGATCGATGGCGTTGATGATAGCGTCTCGATCAAGATGAATCGGCAATGGCAACTGCACAATGATGCCGTGAATACCCCCATCAGCATTACATTCCTTGATGATATCGAGCAATTCGCCCTGCGAAATCGATTCAGTTGTTTGGATATGCTTCTCCTTTACACCGATCCTTTGAGCAAATCTCTTTTTAGCTCCTATAAAAGCAGTTGAATCCGGTCTATCGCCGACTTGAATGATAGCCAGCGTCGGCACATACGAAAGCGCCTTGACCCTCTCTACTAGTCCGGGGATGAGGGAATCACGAGTGGCCTTGCCGTCGAGAATTATAGTCTTCATAAAAATAGTCTAGCACACCTCATATTACGCCGACCACCTGGCGAATATTCCACAAGGCAACAAACGATGTTGTTGATAATTTACATGGGCGTCGTCCGGAACGGATCCGGTTTGCCGCTGGCCCACAACGCTCAAACCTGATCCGTTCCTCCCTCCTTCTTCAATAGCCAATTCTCCCATCTCAATCCTTCCCCCAAATTTCTCCACAAGCGGTTTCAAAATATTCTCATAAGCGACCGGGGAATATCCCGAGGCATAGCCATTTATTATAAAGAATAACGGCTTGTCAGCGAGAATTTTTATACAATCATCGATAAGAGGTAGCAGGCTCTCTTCGATCTTCCATAATTCATTGTCAGGACCATGACCGAAAGCAGGCGGGTCCATAATAATACCCGCGTACTTGCGACCACGTTTGACTTCACGCTTTACAAAAGTATGAGCATCGTCGAGGATCCAGCGAATCGGTTTCTTTTCCAATCCCGACAATTCAGCATTCTCTCGCGCCCATGAAATAGCGACTTTGGAACCATCGACGTGAACGACTTTGGCTCCAGCTTGAGCACAAGCCAGCGAAGCACCGCCTGTGTAGCCGAACAAATTAAGAATTTCAATTCCATCGACGTCGTCCGGAACGGCTCCGGTTCGCCGCTGGCCCACAGCGCTCTCACCGGACCCGTTCCTTCCTCCTTCCTCCTTCCTGCCTGCTTCAATGCAACTCCTCAACCATTCCCAATTCACAGCCTGCTCTGGAAAAAGTCCCACGTGCTTGAACGATGAAGGTCTGATCCAGAATTTCAATCCACCAAATGCGATCTGCCATTTGTCAGAAGTAGTCTTTCTCATATTCCAGCTATTCGTAAATGCACCATCAGCTTTCTTCCATTCATCAGCCGACAATCTCTTGTGCCACAAAGCCTGTGGATCAGGTCGCGCCAAAGTGAACTGGCCGAAACGTTCCAGCTTCTCCCCTTCTCCAGAGTCGAGCAGCTCGTAATCCGGATTGGAATCTGTTATCTGAATATTTGAAATCTTGTTCATTTTTCGTATGCGCACTTTCTAATTATTAATTTCCAGTTCTAAAGATTTCTCATATCTTTCAAATATGACCGCCGCTGAAATAAATAATAACGTTGAGGTAACGACTGATCCCATGCAATAGACACAATATGAATGGAGAATGAATACTTGCAAAAAGACGAACCAGAGCGAAGCCAAAAGACCAAGAATAGTCAGGAGCAACGTAACTCGGAGCACTTCATGATTCTTGCTTTCCAAAAACGAGAACAACCCTATGGCAATGACCAGATAATAAATAGCGCCGAACAGAGCCACCGGAATGCCGTACAAAGTGCTGAACACACTGGTAAGGACTTTCTCACAACCGCCGACTATGGAGCACGGCGGAATGACATTCTGGAAATGTTCGATCGTCAAATATGAAGCGTCAGCAAAACCGAGCAAGGCTATCACCAAGACGGCTATGATGACTTTATTGGGGACTGCTTGAAGCCGCCGCGTCAATAAGCGCTTTAAATTGATCATAGCTCTGGGGGTTAACTATCACTTTGCTATTGATAAAGAATGTAGGAGTTTGATCGATTCCGAGATGGATGCCTTCGTCCTGATCAGCGTTGACGATATCGCGGAGAGTGCTGGAGGCTAGATCGGCTTTGAATCTATTCACATCCAAACCGATCTTTGTCGCGTATCCGATGAATATCGGCGTCGGATCAGAGAGTTCCGTCCAATCAGCGTGGTTGCTAAAGAGCTGGTCAAACATAGGCCAGAACTTCCCTTGAACAGATGCTGCTTCGCTGGCCATAGCCGCCGGTACAGCGTTAGGATGCTGAGTCAGAGGAAAATGGCGGTAGACCAAGCGCATGGTCGATGAAGACTCATCGTAGAGCCTCTTTACTATCGGATAGAAATTCTCGCAGGCCGGACATTGGAAATCGCTATATTCGACGAGGGTAACTGACGCATTCGCTGAACCAAGCACATGGTCAGCAGCCGCGACAGGAGCCGGTGCCGCCAAATTTAATGGCCGCGCGCCCTTATTCATAGCCACAATAAGACCCCATATAATGAGTGCCAACACGATAATAAAACATGTCCAAAAGAAAATGCGTTTTGTATTCATAGTAAAGTACAGTATATGAGCTTATAACCCCTGCGTCAACGAGACAATCTTGTATCCATGATGTTCAATTTCCGTGAATATTCCGTCAAGGATCGAGCCGGTAATAGTGTCGCCTATATGCATCAAATAGATGTTCCCTGGCGCCAGATTGGACATGATATTATCGTGCACCTGTGCGGGCGTCTCTCCTGTTGGTTCCTCCCAGTCACGCGCATCAATAGTCCAATAGATTGATTCATACCCCGCCCGGAATGCCGCATTGAGAACTCTCTGATCCCTATCTCCATAAGGCGCTCGAAAGTACGGATGAGGCGATGTGCTGGCGGTTTCCTCCAGAACCGCTTCGTTTTGTCCGAGCTCTTGCATGATCTGTTCGTCGGATAATAGCGGCAAATGAGGATGGTCATACGTATGGTTGAATATCTCGTTTCCCAGAGAAGCCATCTTCCTTACCAGTACAGGGTTTGCTTCGATGAATTTTCCAGTCAAGAAGAATGTTCCCTTCACATGATGCTTCGCAAGCACATCCAAGATCTGGTCGGCAGATTGGACACCATCACCACCATCAAATGTGAAGATAACCTGTTTTTTCGTCGTGTCACCACGGACAATTTCCTTGTCTGATACAGGAAAGGCCGGCAGATTCGGTACTGTTATAACCGGCGGCACCGGCGGTCTATAGAACAATAAGGTTGGGCCGAAAATGACCAAACATAAAAGAAGTAAGAAAATCCCCATCCTGACTTCAGTGGAATAGGTTGTCTCCAAAGATTGGCCTATTGAATTATAGTGAATGTTATCGATGTATATAGTATAGCAAAACAGGAGGTCAAGAGCCTTCGCCCTTATCCCCCCCGCTTTGAGCTGATTATTAATTGATCTCTAGAACCCAAAGAGGTGCTTAAAGAATTGCCCAATTGAGCCAAATACCCCACCGCCTTGTCCGCGGCTTTCACCGTTACCTGGCGTATTTCCAGAACCATTCCCTGTTATTGGATGCGCCGGCTGATCGATGACCGATGAAGCTACAACAGCCTGACCAGCCACTGTTCCCTGAACGACTACATAATCGCCGACCGTTATACCAGAGATCGTGCTAGCAACATTACCCTTGGCGACCGTTGCATTGGTCGCATCGATCGTATAGGTCACATTGCTCGAGGTAGTTATGGTCAGACTGTTGCCATTCACAGTCGCTACGGTTCCCGCAACCACCGGCTGACCATTACCCTTGATGATAGGGTTCTGTGTCGGTTGACCATTAGCGCCGGGCATTCTGGTTCCACCAGGTCCGACATATCCCGGTCCGCGCACCATAACCCCGTCACGGATAGATGTGGCAACCATATTCGTGCCTGTCACCGTACCCCTCACCGAGACCGTATCTCCGACGAGCACAACAGCGATCGTACTAGTCGCGTTATTCTTTACGACTGTCGCATTTGTCGCATTTACCGTATACGTGGTCGTAGCTTGATTCGCTCCCGGACCACGACCGTTAACGGTTAAAGTATACCCATTGACCGACACTACTGTGCCGAATATCCCCGGACGCATACCTTGACCACTCGCGCCACGATTACCCATCATTCCTGATCGTCCATTAGCCCAACCATTGCCATTATTCCCGCCTGTAGGCGGATTCGTCTGTGCAAATGCCGGTATTGCCACAACTGAGAGCAAACCCAGCATGGCGACCATTCCTACCAAGTATTTATTTATGTTTTTCATGATTGTTTAAATTAGTAAACGCGATCAAGCTTAAATATTATTAGACTTATAATGTTGATTCTCGACTAAAGGACTACGACATTTATCCTTGCATAGATCGCTGGATATCATACGTCTAACACCAGAATTTGGGTGCGCAAAAAAATCTCCCGCGGCATTAAACACAACAAAAAAGGCTAGTGAGATCATCACCAGCCCTGTCCCGCAACATATTGCATCTTGTCACGATCCTGGCTTCTTTTACGCTTTGTCGCCAGCTCCTTTGGCGAAAAACTTAAGAAAACAGACCAGGATAACGAAGGCAGCGACCAAGCCGATCGCTCCGGACCACCCCAGGAAACCGTACAAGGCTACGGCGTGAATCTTCGATGCCTCGGTGTTGAAGACCAACAGGAAAACCAAAACCGACACTGCCACCGCTATCACACCGACCACGATTCCCACCAGGGACTCTGTCAGAGTGAACGATGCTATGACATTCCACTGATGCGTCTTCCAATCCTTGAAGTCGCTTTTCGCCAACGTAGGTTTTGTTGCCATAAACTCTCTTTCTGTTCCCCTTTTGCAGAGGATTTTGTTTGACTGCGAAAGTGCGACGCACTCTCTCTACTAATATTCAATACCCATTGAGGTCATTAGTCAAAGGGGGTTTTCCACTCCGTCTGGCCAGCGAATCAGAGAGCGTCTTCCCCGACTTCTTCGGTGCGAACACGAATAGCTTCCTCGATGTTGGAGACAAAGATCTTTCCGTCACCGATCCTGCCAGTCCGAGCGGATTTGATTATGACCTTGATGACATCTTCCACCATACTGTCAGGAACGACTGTTTCAACCATAATCTTCGAAACCATGTCCGATGTTTCCGTCACTCCTCGGTAGAATTCCGACTGTCCGACTTGTTGTCCTAGACCCATGACTTCGGTCGTAGTCATACCACCGATACCGATCTCGACGAGCGCCTCTCTCACAGCTTCAAGCTTAAAAGGCTTGATGATCGCTTCGATCTTTTTCATTTGTTAAATATCTTTCTTGGTTTTACCGTTGTCCGATTCAAACACTACAATAAACTCCAGACGAAGTCGAGATACAAACAAACACGGCCAATCTTGACCGTGTTTGTTTTAAAATCAATCCTAATAACTAGGCGCTATAACCAACAGTCACACCAGCCTTGCCGCTCGAATTGAGCACGCTACCTCCATAAGTCCTAGTCGCTGGATTGTAGTACGTGCCATTTCCGTAGTAGTAGACCTGTTGTCCGCCTGACAGATTGTAATATCCCGCGGCGACATAAAAGGCTCCAGTATTGACCTGTATTCCTGTCTGGCTATAGAGGGCCGGCATCAGGACGATGTCTGACTCTTCATTCGGAGCAAATGCAACATAACCAAGCGAAACTCCAGCCGTACCATATTGATTGGTGATGCTTCCGCCATACATCCGGATAGAAGGATCATAGTAAGTGCCATTTCCGTAATATTCGATCTGATGTCCTCCTGCGGATGGTCCACCTCCCATGTAATAATAGCCTGCCACCAAGTAACCGCTGCTATTCACTTGGAACCCGTTCTGATTGAAAAGTTGCGGCATCGTCGCAATAGTCGATGCGTGTACTAATGCTACCGCCCCTACGCCGCTAGCCACTACAAATGCTAATAGCACTACTGTTATATATTTTTTCATGATTTATTTTAGTATTGAATTAATTTAGATTTATAATTTTATTTCTATTTCTGATGGCGTAAAGATTCGACTAGATATTGTCGGCCATGATTTCTGTCTCCGAGTCTAGTGCCGTCTCGACGAGTGAAATATTACAGCGAAGCCATCACGCCTTGCCTTTGAGCGCGCTAATCTCTTTCCCTAATTTCAATATATACGTCTCCAATTTTTGTGTACGCTCCGTAAGCCTAATCTCGAAAGTGTTCGTATGCTCCGCCAGCTTCTCGGCCACCGAAACCATTTCGGTGATATCTTCTATAGCCAACAGAATGATCGGCGGGAACGCTTCCGAACCTGGCCTATCTTGCACGTGGATCTGGCGAGCATTGAGGAGCATGACCTTCCTTCCGATGAATGGGAATTCATGAGTGACTTCGAAACCCTTAAAAAAAGTATTCTTGGGCAAAATATCCTCCAAGAGCTTACGGAGGGCTGGTATATCCCATTGCCCATTTCCCAACCTGTATACTATCTTTCCTTCAGTATCTTTTTCCTCGACTTGGAACATTCGATAGAAAGGCTCATTCGCCGCCATAACTCGCAAATCTTTATCTAAAATTAGTATCGGTTCATGGACAACATCAACGACAGTCTTGATGTATGTCCAGCTATTCTCCCAAACTTGTTCGATCATGTTTATTTTGGTTGTGTCCATATAACACAAAGACGATGACCCGGTAATATCATTGCAATGCAACTATATTCCATAACATCTCGTACGATTAATGTAATCGCCGTTAAATTATTACAACACAATTATGGCTTTAAATATACGTTATTCGATAGCGAATGTGCCATACTGTAATATTGTCCGCTTGGAACCGTCACCTATTATTTACTATGACCAAACTCACCAAACTCCAACAAGCCCTAGAATCGACAAGGTTAACCGTGGCTCACCACGAGTTTGCCAAAAAGCTGACCGCTCACGCATTTTTCAAGACGCATGACCGTCAGACTGGCGAGGATATGGTCCAGACCACTTTCATGAAGACTTGGAGGTATTTGGTCAAAGGTGGAAAGATAGATGTTATGAAAGCTTTCCTATATCACATACTGAACAATCTGATCATCGACGAATACAGGAAACATAAAACAGCCTCCTTGGATTCGTTGGCAGAAAACGGATTCGACCCGGGTGACGACGATTCTGAACATATGATCCATACGCTCGACGGAAAAGCTATCGTCCTTTTGATACAAAGACTCCCTGAAATGTATCGCAAAATCATGCGCATGCGGTTCATCCAAGACCTATCGCTCCAAGAGATGTCGCTCATCACCGGACAAACCAGAAACACTATGGCTGTGCAGGTGCATCGCGGCATCGCCAAGCTGAAGATCCTATACGCCCTGCATCAGCCGATCATCCAATCCTGATCAGATCTTCTCACAATCACAATGCAGAATCCCGTCGGCCGAAGTATAGGTCTCGCAGACCAAGCTTGGCTGCGCCGGTTTTATTTGTTTGTCTTGTTCTGTTCTCATCAGTCTGGTGACGAGCATCACCTAGGATCATTACAACTTATGGATTGTAATGGCCATCTAAGTTAAACGGCAATGTTGTATAGCATTATTAAAATAACATAAATCCCATGTTAACATTCATCGCTGTCGTCCTTATAGCTCTCTGGCTCCTTGGAGTGGTAACCTCATATACGATCGGAGGTTTTATTCACGTGCTTCTAATTGTGGCAATAATAATGATCCTCGTCCGATTGATCAGAGGACAGCGGGTGCTCTAGAAGCGCTCCCTATTTGTTAGCGATAGTATCCTCCGTAACCGTAATTGGGATAATAGTTTGGACTGTAGCTGTAGTAATTATAAGAGTACCCAGGATTGTAATAAGTCGGTTGTGGATAATATCCTCCGGAATAATATTGGTTGTACCCATTGTAGTTATTGCAGCAATTGTTGTTGTATCCGTTGTTATAGTAATTTCCGTAGTTGTTCCCGCCACATCCGTAGTTGCAGCCATTGCTGTATCCATAATTTGAATAGCCATAATTCGGCTGATGGTAATAATTCGACTGGTCGTAATAGCCGTTACTGTTGTAAGAGCTTCCTTGATTGTGATCGTAACCACCACCGTAGCCTCCATACTGCGCAAAGGCCTTGGAAGGTAGCAATAAAGAAACGCCCATAAACATAGCTGCAACGCCAATAAATATTGATTTTTGAAGATTTGTTTGTTTCATAATGTTCAATAATACAACAATCGCTCATCGGTGTCAACACTACATGAACAAGTCTACAGCTTAATCGGCGTCGTAAATACTTCCCTTTTTCTGTATTGATACCAAGCAACGACGGCAGCTGACAACAATAGTATGAGCGCTCCGATATCGCTTGCCACATCTCCTGCGTCACCTATTTCGATGAATATTCCAGCTATCTTTGCCACTAAAGCCGCAGTTACCAAGATCGCCGGAACCATAGAAAAGCCATAACAGTTTCCCCCATTGAAATACCAAAGCAAGCCTATGATCGCCAAAATTATTACCAGTAGCTCATCGAGCTTGAATGAGAGCTGGCTTTCAAGCAAAAACTGTGGGACGAACGATAGAGCCGACAATGTAAGGAGGCTTATGACGATCAAATTTTTTCCTTTGTAGACAACACCGAGTAATGGTTGCATTGTAATGATTTTATATACTATTAAATAGATGGGCTACCTCGTTGTCATTGTTACGAAAATGACCACGAAGTTGGTGCGTGAGGCAAACTACTCTGTAGTTATACCATCAAACTCCTCATTGTCAGCCTCGGCTATTTCTTTGGTCTTGTGGACCATCCCATCACGATGATGTGCTGGTGAATAGATAGTGTACATCTTGAGATCTATCTTGTCTGAAGTGTTGACGATATTATGTTTAGATCCAGCTGGAATGATCAAAGCCATCCCGTCGCTTATCTCATATTCATTTCCATCTATGAATCCTTTTCCCTGCCCCTTCTCAAAGCGAAAGAATTGATCGTTATCCGGATGCACTTCCATACCGATCTCTTCCTTGGGCCGCAAGCTCATCAACACCAACTGGCAATGCTTGGCTGTGTAAAGAACCTTACGGAAATCGTTGTTATCTAAAGTATCTTTCTCTATATTTGAGTGAAATCCTTTCATGGTTTTTGAATAGATTAATATTAAAATTTAGAATCTATAAGACGCACAACTTTTCCCTTTTCGTCGACTTCGACCGTATTCGTGGCATCAATACCATTTCCCTTAAAATGTCTCTCTTCTACATGGGTCTTTCCGCTAGCATCACCAGTCGGCTCTGTAAAACCTGAAGCCTGAAAGCTTCGCTCCATCTCCACAGCACCAGCCTCATGTTGCGCATGCTTCACGATTTGTTCAGGAACATCAGCCACTTTGGCTAGTCCTTTGCTGGCTTCTATGACATTGTCGAATTCTCCTAAGATAGTCACGACTCCAGTCGCATCGTCGATCTTCACATAACGCTGTGCCAGAAAATTCCGACCCTCTTTGGATTTTTTGACATACTCGACTCCCCAAGTAATTTTGGTCTCCTTGTATAGAACTTCAAATAGCTCAGACGCTTCCATAGTTTTTCCAGCCGAAGATTCCGTGACTTCTTCATGCTTGGTATTGGGTGTGTTTTCCAGTAGGCTCGCATCCGCTGCTTCACCACTCCCCATCGAGCCGAAATAGCCAACACCAACAACACCAGCCAATGCGGCCGTCTTTTTGACTTTATTGATCAGTCCGCCTAATTTATTTCGGGACTTTATCTTTGCCTCAGCTTTTACTTCCTGCTCCGACGCATCTTCCAATGGCGGAGTATTCGCAAGTGGGTTTTCTAGGCTCATTTTGGTGTATGTTATCGGTTAATACCTAAATGATACCACGCGGGTGAGCGTTAAATTTCATTGACTCCCATCACCAATCCGTCTCCTTATAATCCTTGAGAAACTTACCCCAAATATGCACGCCGGTATTGGCGCCAGAAATTATTGGGTCGACGATGCGAGCGGCCCCGTCCACGATATCTAGCGGCGGATGGAAACGATGTTCCTCGACTTTGCGGGCGGCGATGTGGGCTGGATCCTCGTCGGTAACCCAGCCGGTATCTACAGCATTCATATGAATTCCGTCAGCGTGGTAGTCAGCGGCCGCTGTGCGCGTCATCATATTGAGCGCGGCTTTGGCCATGTTCGTATGTGGATGTCGGGTGGTTTTGAACTTTCTGTAAAATTGCCCTTCGACTGCAGAGACATTGACGATGTGCTTATCTTTTTCCGGTGTAAGAAGCATAAGCGGTTTTAAACGAGCATTGAGAACGAATGGTGCAACTGCGTTAACGAGCTGAACTTCGAGAAGTTCAACTGAAGAGACTTCGGCCATAGTCATTCTCCAGGAATTATGATCACGAAGATCTACTTGCTGTAAGTCTTGATCCAGCTTCCCTTGAGGAAACAAACCTTTTTGCGCCGCCAGTTCTTCTGGTAAGAGAATTATTTGGGACAAGTCGGCTGAAGACTTTGGCACGGCACCATTAGAGATCTTCACATCTTTCACATCCGCCGAAACGGAAGCGTTTGAATTCCCTTCAGGTAATATGTGATAGCCCCTCAATCCCTCGTAAGCGCCCAATAATTTCTGCGCCTCTTTGGGAAGGTTTGTAATCGGCGCGCGTTCCCCTTCCATCATGTGCTTGTAATAGTCCGGTGGCCGACGAACCGTCTGACATGCGTTGTTCACGATGTAATCCAAACGCGAATGAGTAGAGATGATATGGTGACAAAAAGCTTCCACACTCGGAGTGTGACGCAGATCGAGACCGTATATCTCCAGGCGATTTCCCCATTCTTTGAAATCAGCTTCGGCAGAGTATCGCAATGCCGCATCTTTAGGAAATCGTGTGCACACTATTAGGTGCGATCCAGCGCGAAGAAGTTTGATCCCAGCTTGGTAACCGATTTTGACACGACCGCCGGTAAGAAGAGCAACTCGTCCGCGAAGATCGGCAGTTTCTGTGCGCTTGCCATAATTGAAATCGGCACAAGTCGGACACAACTGATCATAGAAATGATGTATGGTCGAATAATTCTGTTTGCAGATATAACAATTCTGCGGTTCTATGACCTCTCGAAATTCCGGATCACCAACGACTTCTTTCTGCGCAAAATTCGCCGGTGGAAAGACATTAGGTGTCATAAAGACTTTCTCTCTTCGAAGCGCCCGAATACCTGTTTGGTTGAGCCTAGATTGCAGACGCTCCGTCTTTTCCGTCTTCCGTAGGCGCGACTTGGCTTTGACCAGTCTCCGTCGCTCGGCCACGTCGGGACAGAATATCTTCCTGGTGGCCGAAAATAGCTTGGCACGGTCTTCGTCCGAGAGTTTGGCCAGTGCCAGTCTATCTACTGAGGCTTTTTCCAGTATTTCCGTGGCCGCCACAAGCTTCGCGGCCAATTCTTTGTCAGCTTGGTCTTTCATGAAATATTTCGCAGTCTATCAGGTTAGAGGGAGGAAGTCATTGAGAACTGCTTCCTTGATTCAATTCCTCAATAAATATACAGCAAAAAGATCGGCAGTATTTATCTCCTTGATCTTATCCAATTTAATCGATTCTTCGTTATTCTTTTTATTCGCCTCAGAATATGTCAGCGGATAGATAACTTCAATATTGAGACCCAACTCGCTTACGACCTGAATAAATTCCTTTGTTATCAGCGAAGCGTTAACAGACCGTAGAAATCGCATAGCTTCATGATCATCCAAAATTGCAGACTGCCTCGTATTAATACTCTCGTCTGATGCATTTCTCACAAGGTCAAAAATGTACAATAGCCCTCCGTTTTTTAGTGGCTTCATTAATTCTACTATCGCCGTTTTGGGATCGGGAAAATGATGGAACGAATCCTTACATACTACGCAATCGAAATTTCCCGGAACATTCAGGTCATGCACATTTTGAACTTCGAAACGGATTCCATCAGAACCATATCTAGACTTGGCGATTTCAATCAGTTCTTTGCTTCCATCGACAGCAATTATATTCTGCGGTTTAACAAATTTAGAAAGCTCATGAACCAATTGACCTGCTCCACAACAGACCTCAAGTATACGTGAATCAACCGTCAAATGAGCACGCTCGACAACATCGAAGGCGACCATCCTAAAAGTTAAGGTTCTATCATCCTTCCGATTGGCATATTTCACTCCTTCCTCACCGCCTATTACTTCCTCTGGTTCAAGAATTCTCCGTGATAAATCGGTGATAAAACCTTCTCGAGAAAATGTTTGTCTATTCATAGAAAAATGTAATATCAACCTAAACAATCTTTCACATTCTACACCAACCCAAAATCTAGCATCCTTTTGTCGATGTCAGCGGCTTTAACTTTGAATGTAACAGTGTCGCCAAGAGTGAACTTCGTGCCGGATTTCTGGCCGACGATGGAATAGGTCTTCTCGTCAAAGGTATAATAATCTTCACCGAGATTGGAAATGTGGATCATGCCTTCGCACATGGTTTCGATCTCGGCCACATATATCCCCCACTTGGTCACGCCGGTAATGGTACCCTTGAACATCTCCCCGATCCGCTCGCTCATATACTCGACTTGCTTCAGCTTCTTTGAGGCGCGCTCAGCTTCGGCGGCAGAGATTTCGCGGGCAGTGGAAGTTTCGGCGATGTTCTGGAAGACGACCACGTCGCGATCGCCGAATTTTTCATTATTCAAATGCTTGGCCAAAACTCGATGAACCAAGAGATCTGGGTAGCGGCGGATGGGCGACGTGAAATGTGTATAGAAACTGAAACCCAAACCAAAGTGGCCGATATTCTTGGTGGAATATACGGCTTTCTGCATGGATCTGATGGCGGCTGTCCGGATGAGCGATTCGTGTGGCGTATCTTCGATCTGATCGAGAAGATCGTTCAGGCTATGACCTGTCACTACCCCATCATGAGTCTTCAATGTGTACCCTAAGGCTTTGACGAATGTGGCCAGGTTCATGATCTTGTCTTTGTCCGGGACATCGTGAATGCGATATATGGCCCCAGTGTCGCGGGTGCCTTTCTTCTTTATAGAATCAAAGATGAATTTGGCTACTTCGCGATTGGCGAGCAACATGAACTCTTCGACAAGTTTATGAGTATCCAAGTGTAGAGATTTGACGATGCCGACGGGCTTCCCCGTCTGGTCCAGCCGGAATTTTATCTCATCCTGTTCGAACTCGACGGCGCCTTGGGAGGTTTTTTCTTTCCTTAGGATCTTGGCCAATCTATCGAGGTCGACAAAAGCCTCGCGATATTTCATTCCCGCTTCTGCCGAGGCTGTCGTCTGAATATTATTAGAATATTTCACTACCAAAGACGCATTACCGTCGATAACAGCTTGAGCTGTCTCATAAGTGAAGCGATGAGTCGAATTCATAACCGTCTTTCCGAACCAACGAGAATGAACCCGGGCATTCTTATCCATAGTGAAGATCGTCGAAAATGAGAGCTTGTCTTCATTGGGATTCAGACTGCAAACGTCATTAGAAAGCACCTCCGGAAGCATTGGTATCGTTCGATCAACCAGATATATCGAGCAACCGCGTTTGACAGCTTCTTTGTCTAAAGATGTTCCTTCACGAACATAATGGGAGACGTCGGCGATGTGTACGCCTATCTCGAATAATCCATCAGGCAGTTTCTTTATGGAAATGGCATCGTCGAAGTCCTTGGCATCGAATGGGTCTATGGTGAATGTTGGCGTACCTCTCACGTCACGACGCTTGGCGATCTCTTCGGCTGAAATAGATTTGTTCGCTCCTAATTCTTTGGCTTCCTTCTCAACATTCACCGGAAAGCCTACTTCAAATCCACTTTCCAAGACGATAGATTCCATCTCCACATTGTTATTCCCCTTTGCGCCGATGATCCTCTCTACTCGTCCTTCCGGCATATCTGCTGGATCGATCCATTCGAGAAGTTTTACAAAAACTTTCTGATCAGCCTTGAGACCTGCGGAATTTTGTTCAGAGATAAAGATGTTCGTGTACATCTTTCTATCGTCAGGAATGACTAGACAACGTCCATCGTCTTCAATAGCGACCGTCCCAACGAATGATTCCCTGGCACGTTCGACGACTTTCACTACTTTGCCTGTCTTTTCTGTTTTGCCTCTGCTATGCGATGTACCAACCGCCACTTCGACTTTGTCTCCATCCAAAGCCGTATTCAAAAAGCCAGGTTCTATGTATATGGAATCCTTCTTCGGATCAGCATCATCTATATAACCCGCCCCCTTGGCAGTCGTCGAAACACGGCCGATTATCACGGTTTTCTTTGATTTTTGTTTATTCACAGGTTAAATATAGCATAAGTTAGAACTATGGTGAGCGGTTTTAGCGTCAAAGAGAAAAACAACCGCCCTATTGCATGCTGCAATCTGGCGGTAATTAGACGACGAGAATATCGATTACGTTTGGCTCATTAAACTTACACGATATCTGAACAGTATCATGAGCCTGTGTAGCTTCTAGGATATATCGACACTCGGATTCATAATCACAAGTAACGTCGTACCCCGCTTCTCGAAGATAACGTCTGATCGTTTCTTTTACTATCTCGAACGATGCACAATCGTTCGAGCGCAGTTTAAAGTGACTGTAGGTTTCCGACTTTAACTTCACGCCTTGAATTTCTCGACGTTCACCGGTGGGAATTTCTCGGGGTAGATTACTCTGCCAACCAAGCAGTGCTTCTAATGACACAATCCCGGATTGGACTGATTCGCACTGCAGTTCGCTGATCAAAAATTGCTGTAGCGACAAATCGGCTGTATCCATTATCATTCACCATCCTTTCCACATTCAAAGATATGGCTTCCGGTTTGTTGTGTCAAGAGTTCGGAACCGAAAAGTTAAGATACATCTAAATTATCTTTTTAATCCCTTCCACCAGTTCATCTTTTCCAGTTACACCCAAGAATTCATTGACTTCCTTGCCATTCACAAATATCTTCATACAGGGAATGCTTCTGATCTGGAACGACTGAGCTAGCACCTTATTTTGCGACTCATCTATGTCGATCTTCACTATCTTGGCTTTCTGACCGAGCTCTTTCGCTATATCCTCGAGCACCGGACCCATCATTAGGCACGGCCCGCACCACGTAGCCCAAAAATCTACTAGGACCGGAACCTTTGATTTGATCACCTCTTTTTCGAACTGATCGGCGCTGATGTTTATGATTTCTGACATACTTTATAAACTGATATTTTAGTAAATTCTAATGCCCTTCCGCCTGCCACTCCTTTATGGTCTGACTAGGATACACCAGCTGCAGCACATTTAATGTTAAGTTGTCCCTCACCCACCAGAGCGCGCCCAATTCAAATACGACGATAAGGACGATAACGACCCAAACTTTGGAAAAACGGGCGATGAGGAAGCCCAAGGCCATCATTCCAACATCACAGACAGAATTCAATATAGAATCACCAGTATAGCCGAGGGCAATAGTTGCGGAGCGATAGCGGTCGATGATGATCGGAGAGTTTTCCAGCAATTCCCAACCACCCTCTATGAGTAACGCTATCAAGAACCACCATTTCCGCGGAAACTTATCTTGAAGACGCTTTGGTAACTTACTCCAAATAAAATACAAGAAACCGTAAAACAGCATTCCATGGATGATATGCGAGAACGAATAGACATCGGCCACACGCTGTGAAGTCTCGTTGCCCCAGATATTGTTATCCCACCAGCCGAAGTATCCATCGGGACCGAGCGGTGAACGGCCAGAAAGGTATTCTACAAGGCCGACAAATGCAAAAACTATGATCGCGCTTAGGATAATAAACCGGTACTTTTTTATAAAAGACCAGGAACTATAAATGATTTTCATGGGAACATTGTACCATTTGTTGTTACTCGTGATGGTACTTGCCATTGTTCAATATTGAAAACGCTCTGTATATTTGTTCCACAATAAGAAGCCTCACTAATTGATGAGGTAATGTGAGCTTGGACAAACTCAAGACGTATTGTGCGGATGCCTTTAATTCATCGCTCACACCAAATGCGCCGCCGATAATGATAACCAACCTGTGAACGGAGCTATTAAGTTGCTTTTGAATAAAGCCCGCCAGGTCTTTGGTTTCTATCTCCTTTCCCTTCTCATCCAAAACAACAATGACGTCTTTTGCATCGAGATGCTTTGCAATCTCCTTGCTTTCTTTAGCGATATCACTCGAAGGTATAACTAACCATTCGATATGAGAAAATTTGGAAATTCTTTGAGTAAAATCATTTATCGACTCATCGAGGCTCGAATCGTTTTTCTTGCCCACAGTTATGATACGTATTTTCATTTGAGATAATTACTAGGTTAGGTTAATTCTTTCGTAACAGTTATGCAAGCTTAATTTTTTTCTAAAACAACCGCTTTACCATAAGCCACTACTATGCGCTCAAATACCACAATTATTCATTACCTCAATGAAAGCATCCTCCGTCTCTGGAGTGATGACGTTAAAGAAATCTGTCATAAAATTATCCATTCTCGTATCTAGAACATAATGCTCCTTGGCATAATACAGATGTTTTTTTGTAAATATCTCACTGCCGCTCATTCCAAAGTAATTTTTTAATTGTGACATACGCTCGACAAGTTCCATCGGGTTATTCAAATAATACAGGATGGCTTCTTTGACAATCTCAGCTGTCACATCTTCTTCAGGATTTTGTTTCTTAAAGTATTCCAAAAGGGGTCCTACCCGCTCTTGTGAGATGTTCAATTGCTTCAGATCGAAACCTCGTCTCACATACACCCCAGCCGCCAAACTATGAATCTTTCTGACCGAATGACCCTTTTCGTGCGCTTCAATCGTATTCACCTGTTCGATCCCATGCTCGCCAAAGATGCCAGGAATGCGCCACAAGATATCCATATTTTCTCGTACGTCCTCAAGGCCGCTTGCGCTCGGCATCTCGCCTGAATATGTTACGGGAGTACTTGCCGATGCAAGGGAAATACGTAATTCCATTATACGTTCAATGTCTTGTAGTGACGGCGCGTCTTCAAGATATATGTCATATTTTTTGTCCAAATACAAAAGACGAGCTAATTGTTCATGAATTTTCTGGTCACTCAAACGTCCAAGCATGAGCAACGTCTTGTCCCCCGAGTAATTTGCATTGATTTCGACTTGTTCGTTCGAAACAGCTGCACGCACATGTTCAGGACCCAACATCTCTCCATCGAACAATCTTTGAAATACTTCATTGACTCTAGTATTGATCATTTCCGATAATTTTCGCAGTATCCCCTGTTCGACAGTTTCCTCCGAATCCTTTTCCCAATCCGTGATCCATTCATGCTCGATCGCTGATGATAAATTCTTACGAGCACTCTTTACTTTTTTAACATCCAAATCAGGACTTTCCAAAAAGCTTAAAAAGCCATCAACTTCTTTTCTAAATTGTTCTATCTTTGTTTCCTGTCCATCTTTGTCCTCTTGTTGAACATCGGCACTTGCTTCGATTGGTTTATTCAATTCATGGGACACAAAATGATTTGATTCATTCATATAGAAAGTCTATCAGGTTAATGCTGAATAGTCATCGCAACGCACTGTCATAAAACCCGTCCTGCCACGGCTCCATAGCTATGGATACGCAAAAGCATTGGAATATGATCAGATCTCTATAGTTAGATATTTCGATCCCTGTAATGGAATTGGGCTCTGAACGGCTATATATCGACAGAACCTTTTTACGGACCCGAAATGTCTGATAACGGCCACTATTCCGAATAGAATGCTGTCACCTAAACAATAAACACGTGAAAGATAAACAAACGATACTCATTATTGAGGACGAGAAAAGCCTCCGCGGCGCCCTCGTAGACATTTTGCGTCTCAAGGATTTTGCACCCATAGAAGCCCGGAACGGCAAAGAAGGCCTGCGGATGGCTCTTTCCAAACACCCACAACTGATTTTGCTGGACCTTATCATGCCTGAAATGGACGGGATGACCACTTTGAAAAAGATACGAGAAGACTCTTGGGGCAAGGACGTACCAATCATCATCCTGACCAACCTAAGCGCGACGAACGATCAAGCCGTAACCGATGCTCTGACTCACACTTCGACCTATTTTCTGATCAAATCAGACTGGAAACTCCGCGATATCGTAAATAAAATAGAGGAGATTCTAGGTAATTGAAATTAATACGAATATGAACAAAAAAACCTTCACTTCCCCATCTGATGACATTATTCTTAACCTGAAGGTTTTGGCTGAAGAAAAAGAAAGTGCTAGAAAAAAATTGGTAGTAACGGCGGCTAAGCTGGCGGCTACCGCCAAAAAACTTGCGGCTACCGCGGCCAAGCTGGCTGTAGTCGCGGAGGAGAGAGAAAGCGTCAGGCAAAAATTAGTCATAACCGCAGAAGAAAAAGAGAGCGTTCGAAGAAAACTTGTTGTCACGGCCACACAGCTGGCTGTAGTAGCGGAAGAGAAAGAGAGCGTCAGACGAAAACTTGTCGTGACTGCCAAAAATCTCGAGATATCGCACAAGACTCTGGAAGCCAAGGTCCTCGAAAGGACAAAAAGCTTGGAAGTCGTCAGAGCCAAAGAAGGAGCTATCCTCCTATCTATCGGCGACGGACTCATTGCGACGGACCAGAACGGTAAGATTATTCTCATAAATGAGACTGCGGAAAGGCTGCTCGGGAAGAAAAAGGAAGAAGTGATCGGAAAGAATTATTCCGAGATAATACTGCTCGCCGATGAAAAAGGAACGCCAGTTCGACCAGAGGACCACCCGGTGAATTTAGCCCTCACAAGAGGCACGAAAACTACTGGTACGACATATTACAATATGAGAAAAGATGATTCTATATTCCCAGTCTCTATCACGGTAACCCCAGTAGTTCTCGGGGGAAAAGTCGTTGGAACCATCAAGGTCTTCCGGGACATCACCTATGAACGCGAGATCGACAAGGCCAAGACAGAATTCGTTTCATTGGCTTCTCACCAGCTCCGGACTCCCCTTTCCACAGTTAACTGGTATGCGGAGATGCTCCTCGAAGGAGACGTTGGCGAATTGAATAGCAAACAAAGAAATTATCTCGACGAAGTCTATCGCAGCAATAGGCGCATGGTTGAGCTGGTCAACGCTCTGTTGGACGTTTCCAGTCTAGAGCTCGGGACTTTCGTCATCGAACCGATGTCGACTGATATATGCAAACTGGCTAGGAATGTCATACATGAACAAAAACCTCAGATCGAGGCCAGAAAGATCCAATTCCGTTTCTCCTGTTATAAGGAGAAATCGATGATGAGGGCAGATCCAAAGCTGCTCCGCATGGTCATGCAGAATCTGCTTTCGAATTCTGTGAAATATACACCTATAGGAGGCAAAGTTGCATTATCTATAACCTTGGCGGACAAAAAACATATACAGATAGAAGTCTCCGACACCGGCTACGGCATCCCAAGAAAGCAGCATGGCAAAATTTTCACCAAGCTATTCCGGGCAGACAATGTCAGAGAGAAGGACACTGACGGAACCGGTCTAGGTCTCTATATAGTCAAATCAGTCGTAGAGCAATCTGGGGGAAAGATCTGGTTCGAATCGCCGCACGAGAATCGAGGCACATCTTTCTATGTGACATTACCAATCAGGGGCGTAACCGAAAACCAAAGATGAAAATGAAAACAACAAAAAAGAAAACTGCCATCGCCAGCAAAAAGTCTCTCATCATCAAGAAGAAGACTATTCTCGTCATAGAGGATGAGCGCCCGCTCCTGGCCGTCGTCGATGCTAAGCTCAAGAAGAATGGCTTTGGTGTCATCGCCGCTCGGAGCGTCGACCAAGTATTCAATGCCAATCTCGAAGAAAATGGCTTGGGCATCATCAGCGTGAAAGATATCAAAGAAGCCTTCGACTATTTGAATGATCTGGAACAGATCGACGCTATATGGCTCGACCACAACCTTCTCGGCAAAGAGAACGGTCTCGATTTGGTGAAGAAAATTAAAGCCAATGGGGGCCGCTGGAAGAACATCCCCATCTTCGTGGTGTCGAATACCGAAGGTCAAAAAACTATCAATTCATATGTAGATTTGGGAATCAGCAAATACTACGTAAAGAGCAACCATCGCCTAGATGAGATCATAAGCGATATAAAGACTTCGTTGAGATAATAGAGGGCCGAGCTATTAGTGCTCGGGAGCCGCTTCCCACTTCGGCCTCATCTCTTTGCTCCACTTCTTGGGATCTTCGTTATGCATCTTTTCCATATCCTTTGCCACATCGGGATGATTTTCTTTGACATGTTCCGTCATGGTCTTGACCATCTCATCCCACGATCCGGCTTGTAATCTCTCGTCACAAACGCCCCCCAACTCTTTACAAGTCATTGTTTTCATATGTTTTTATGTTAGCTGCTGATAATAGTTCGCCAATTCATCTGTTCGGAACTTTGGCATACACTCTATACTTTGTCGTCACTGAATTCGGTGCATCCTTTGGGAACGATGCTTCGTATAGATTTCTGATGACTACATTACAGGATGCGGATATCTTTTTCTTTATTTCCACGATAGGTTTCGTGCTAATAACGATTTTGGCGATCATATGTTTCATCATGGCTATCAGGATCCTTTCCAAGATGAGCAAGCTGGCCGACAGAACTATCGCGCAAAGCGATTCGATGATCAAGGAGGTCAACGATATGTTTCACCAGACCAAAGCAGCGCTATCCGGAATATGGCTTTTTGCAAAATTGTTCCCGCGTTTCTTTTCAAGAAAAAACAAATGACGTCGAAATTATCAATCCTAATCTATAAACAAATATGCATCACCATAGACATTCATACGAGCGAGAGGGGTGTGGTAGCGAAGGAGGCCTCAAGAAGGGACTGGTCATAGCGGCTGTCGCCACAGGAGCGGCATACCTTCTCTTCAAGACGGACAAAGGATACGAGATCCGCCAAAAGATCAAAGGTGCCGCAAAAAAGATGAAAGATAAGGCCATTGAGGTAAAAGAAAAGATGCAAAGCAGCGGTGAGGAACTAGCTGAAACAGCCAAGGAGATATCCGAAGGCCTCTCCTCGTTACTGAAAGAAAAACGTGATCAGATAATGAAACTGGATCGGGATGACATAGATGGCCTCCTCGACCGATTGAGGGAGAGGTGGGAGGAAACGAAGGATGACATTGAAGAGACTATCGGGTCTTGAAATATCGCATCAACGATTCTATGGCAGCTGAAGTGTTCAGAAAAACATTGAGTCGAGCCGGGTCTTTATGCAAGCGATATCCGTCAATATCAGCCCGATCCATCATTACATAAGTCGGCGTGTACTGCAGGTAAAAATCTGTACCTACGCCGCACAACATTTTGAATCCTTGACTGACGAGATAATCTCGACGAGGATCATTCGGTTTGAAGACTTGGCCGAAAGGACCGACAAAGATTTCCGTAGGTCCAACTATGCTCTCAACTTCGTTCCTCCATTGTTCAGTGTCTTTTTTCAGTTCATCCAGTGTGATCGTGCCATTCTGGAATATATCATCATGACCATAACTATGACTCGCGAACTGCCAACCTGTTCCCTCTAGCCGCTCGATGACTCGCTTCGCACTTTCAATCTCAGTTGCGCGATCAGGCGACGATAGTTGCGTACGATAACCGAGAATGCCTTCAAAACCAGTCACTGCAATAGTCCCTTTTACGCCATCAATCGAAAAATCCGGATGCATTTTTACAAAATCATCGAGTATCGGGACCACATCACCGTCGCGAGTGATGACTTTAGATCCTTGAGGAGTATTCACCTCCGTAGCAACATCGCCATGTTGATCTATAACGAGCTTATCGGCAAAACCACGTCCCGACATCGCAGAATAATAATTGAGGTCATCTAATGAAATGATGAGCGGTCTTTTACCCTTTGGAATATATAGGTCGGATCGCATGACTTTTCCAGTCGCATCTGATGTATAGAGAGAACGAAGATCGACAAGGACAAAATCATCTTTATAAAGCTCATCGATGAAATCGACGAACTCTTGCTTCGTGATCATATAATCTTCATACATTTTTCCTCTTGCATCATTTTTAAATGCCTGATCAGGATAAATCACAAGGCTATGGAAGAAGACATGCCAGATCGGGCCAGTATATTTTATCCTCCCAGCAGAGAACGACGGCATTGCAACAACTGGTGATGAGCTCGAACTATTTCCTCCCCTGCCAACCACATTCTGTACAGCCAACATAATTATCAAAGCGGTAGTGATGATACCGACCGCACCAATCACACGCCGTGCGATACGAGACTCTTCATTTACTTTGATCTTATTCATTTCTGACGTATAGCTATTTGATACCCCATAGTCGTAACCCAAACCCTAGTACCAGATACCATTTATCCTTACCGCTTGTACAGTAGTTACGCTATTAGCATTATCTTGAATCTTGATCTCCACGTGATCAGCGTCCTTGATCGTCCACGTGGCTTTCGAGGAGGTCAGGACTTGCGAAGTTAGAGAGCCTGCTATCAGCTTCCCACTCGCTTTCATAAGATCCGCCAGCTGCGCGTCCGACACATTCTGAATTTGCTTCATCTGCTGCGGAGAAAGCAAGGCGACCGCATATTTCCTGAATCCTGCAACATCACCAACATTAAGGATAGTCGCTACTTCTATATTTGCCTTCACGATCTGAGCCTTGTCATCTTCAGTTATACCTGTACCTATCATCTTTGCAGACCAGGATAATTTGGCGGCCTGAGCAACCGGAGTGACTGAAGGACTGGCCACATTCGCTGACTTTGAAGCGTAATGAACTATGATATATGCCCCGGCGATCAACATGAGTAAGACTAGTGTGATGATCAGCCACATAAATGGGCGCTTTGAAGCAACGGTGGTTGCACGTGCTACAGGAGTGGGTCCGTTAAAACTAGCCATCGCTGCTTCAATATCAACAGAAGACCATCCGGACGTTACGAGACTACTCTTTACAGACTGAATGTCTACGCCGCTTGATACCTGTTGATTTATATAATCGAGCAATTGTGGATTTGCCATATTCAAATATTATTTAATTAACCACGTAATAAATAGGACTATTTTCACTTAATTAGTATAACAAAGCTTACCATGTTTGACTCTCAAATCGGAATTGATTTATCCAAATGTGAATGTGTAAACCTTCGCGCCAGGCTTATTGAAGATGATATCTATGCGGTGCTGACCTAGATTCGGGTTTGAATATAGGTGATAGAGCCGCGACGCATCGATCGTCAACGTACCATTAACAACATCGCTTCCCTCCCAAATGGCCGGGATCGGATGGCCATCTATTTGAATGGTGGCAGTGATCGGCGTGCCGTCGAGCGTCGTCGCGATCAAATACATATTAGTTGCCGTGAACTCATAGGAAAGATTTGCTCCAACGGCTTTCTCTTGTGCGTATTCCTGGTCTATACGCCACGATCCTCCAAGATAGAACTGATTTGGTGCCAATCGGTCAGGTGTTTGATAGACATTATCACCAACAATCATTGGAGTGCCGTTACCGAAATATTCGTTTCGTATAGCACCAAAATATGTTTCAGTGCTTTCGGTCTTGACGGTGTAATCAGGCATGGTCGAAGTACCAGTATCAATGGTCCCGTTCTGGCCCAGCAACTGAAGCCGATCATTCAAGAGCTTGACGATCTCTGACTCGACCAGAGCGTCGCCACCTTCGCCAACCTTGTCATATACGACGTTGCCGTGGATGTCTATGAGATACTTGTGCGGCCAGTATTCATTACGATAAGCGTTCCATGTGCCGTACTTATTATCAAGCACGATCGGGAATGTCAGGCCGAATTGTTTGGCGGCAGCCGTCACATTGGCGATGTCTTTCTCAAAAGCGAACTCGGGCGTGTGAATAGCTACGACTTCCAAACCCTGATTCCCATACTTATTCCACCAATTCTCGAGGTATGGAAAAGTGCGCTCACAATTGATACAGGAATAGTCTATGAAATCTATGAGAATGACTTTCTTGCCGATGAAATCGGCTAGCTTGAACGGTGCACTGTTGACGAATCCAGCCGGATCGACGATCTCGACATAATGCCCTTCGTTCTGTTCTTGCTGCGACGAAGAGAGACTGGTACGCGAAATCTGATTAAGGGATTGGTGGATCGATTGCTCAAGCGTCGTCACGTCGAAGAAGCCGCTACTCAAAATGCCGGCTTCTATCTGTTTATCCCAGCCGAAGACAATGCATATAGACACAACAATAAATAGGACGCCCAAGGACTTCTTGAACCAACCATTAGGATTAGTTGCCCATTCCAACCGGTTGACTAACCTTTGGCCGACATAGGCGATGAGAAGAAGCGACAGTGACAGTCCCACGATATAAGCGAGCAAATCAACGATACCCCTGCCGAACGATTGTGGCAAAACCGTGGCCAGAATAACGAAGAAAGTCGGTGAGCACGTAGTAAAAACCGGCCCAAGCGCGGAACCGACAATGATGTCTCCCCACCAATAGCTACGGCTCTCATAGCCCTTGGCCACCCAGGACTCCGGCTTGTTATGGCCGGGCAATTTGAGCACGATTTTGGCCCAAGTGATCGGAAAGAGTAACGTCAGACCAAAAATAATAAGGATGACTGCCGAAACATATGACCAGAATGTAGGCGAAGTACCGATAAGCGCAGTTGAGCCTTTGAGTAGAAGAGTGAAGATGAAAACCGAGACGGCCAATGAGACTATGATGACCAATGGGCGCCTCCGATTTCCTGCTTCCGCCACAGCACCGCCCAAGGTTACCGGCAAGAGTGGCAACACGCAAGGGGCCAAAACTGTGAGTACGCCGGCAATAAACGAAACTACGAGTAGAGTCATACATGTATTATACCAGTGACTTGACTATTTCGGCGCAAGAGACGACTTAAGATGGTCATTTTTCGTGGGTGCCTAACGGGATTCGAAGCTTACAGCTTCAGTACACCTTTCGCATTTTCTCAAAGCTCGCGACGCTCGCTTCTCGAAAATATGCTCAAGGTCTTCGAATCCTGTCCGCAAGTCGCATTTGCGACTTGCTTAGTCACCCACTTAAAAATCCGCTCGCGCGGATTTTATCGTGGGTGCCTAACGGGATTCGAACCCGTACTGGAGGTTCCACAAACCTCAGTGCTAACCATTACACCATAGGCACCATATAGCTCATTCCGCTGACTGTTTTAGTTATAAGTCGGCGCAGACTCATTTATACCAGATTTATGGTTAGTAAGTCGAGCGAGAGCATATAACAACGAGGAGAGACGATTCAGGAATGAGAGAGTGGCGGGCTCGATCATGAACTCTTTTTGCTCCATTCCAGCCACGACCCGGCGCTCGGCTTTGCGGGCTAGAGTACGCGAAACGTCCAGCATTGCAGCCAATTCAGTGCCACCGGAGACAAAGAAGGTTTTGATGGGCGGCAGTTCCTTTTCTATTGCATCTATAAGATCTTCCATCTCGCTAGTCCGGCTTTGGCTCACCCGCTTATCTGCTCCGGCGATCTCGGCTTGAACAGAAAAGAGATTGTTCTGAACGGCACCGATGACTTCCGAGAGATTGGAGCCTACGTCATCGAAACGCACTGGTAATTTCCAAGATATCGTTGCGGATTTGACTTTGACCAATCCCAGAAATGAATTGAGCTCATCCAAAGCACCCAGAGACTCGGTCTGACAGGAGCTTTTCGACTTTCGATCGCCAGACTTTGAATTGAAATCAGCGGTTGTTCCGTTATCCCCTTTTCTGGTGTATAACATAAGATAAGTATAAGGTATTAAGTATAAAGAATGAAGTATGAAAATTCTTTCTGCAAAATTTTTCGATAGACCAACAGTTGAAGTGGCGCACGGTCTCATCGGTTGCCACTTGGTCAGAAAACGTGGGTCAAAAATCAAACGCTATCTGATAACCGAAACAGAAGCTTACGATGGGCCAAAAGATCTGGCTTGTCACGCCTCAAAGGGCCGGACCAAAAGGACGGAGGTACTCTTTGGTAAGCCTGGACTGATCTACATCTATTTCACATACGGTATGCACTGGCTCATGAATTTCGTCGCAGGACCTGAAGGTTATCCGGCTGGTGTGCTTATTCGCGGCATTCAAGATTCGACTGGCGAAGCGACCAATGGACCAGCAAGAATCACCAAGAAGCTTGGTCTCGATGGCAGGCTTCACGGAAAAGAATCCGGCAAAGCAACAGGCTTATGGGTAGAAGCTGGTGAGCAAATTCAATCTCGACGCATCAAGCGTGCACATCGTGTCGGTGTCGACTACGCCGGACCAATCTGGTCAAAAAGGAAGTGGCGATTTATACTTAAAGCATGAAAAACTTCATCAAAGAGTTCCAGGTGTTCATTATCAAAGGCAGTGTCGTAGAACTAGCCATAGGTGTAGTAGTCGGCGTCGCTTTCAACGCAGTCGTGAATTCCCTGGTCAAGGATATAGTCCTCGGCCTGATCGCGAATATTTTCGGACAACCGGATTTCAGTGCCCTGGCTTGGGGTGCGGTCAAATGGGGTTCTTTTCTGAATAATTTGCTGAACCTATTGATAGTCGGCCTTTCGATTTTTGTGGTCATCAAACTGGTCAACAGATTGACTGGCAGCAAGTTTGGTGAACCAACACCAGTTATCGAAAAGAAATAACTAAATATCTCGGGACTCGAAAATATGCTCGACCTTTTCGATTCCTGGCCGCAGGCTCTCAAGCGCACGCTTGGGGGCACAAATTCGCTCCGCTCAATTTGTGCCCCCACCAGGAATCGAACCTGGACCACGAACTTCGGAGGCTCGTGTTCTATCCATTAAACTATGGGAGCTGGATCGCTCGTTCTGTGCGCCGTCTGGGACAACGTTGGAACCTTTCTGGCATTAAACACTGTTAAAAACATCTAATTTATGAGAATATAGTACCATGAATACAATTGAAGGGTCGGATATAGATATTAAACAGGAGGAAGATAAATCAGGACAA
>CAIQIZ010000022.1 GCA_903872035.1 uncultured bacterium
AAATACAAGACCAGTCTTCCTGGCCGATCTGAGTATGTGACATATTCAATTCAAATTATGAGTATGAATTGGAGTATGAGCCTTTCAAAGGGGTATGCAATTAGCCTGCAAACCGCTATGCAATTAGAATGAGAATTCAGTCTACACAGATTGACCTCTCGCTAAAGATAAGTGAGAGAATTTAAGGCTACACGGATAGCTTTATCAACCCCGTCGTCAGTCTTGGGTTCTTCAATGAGCTCATAAATCAAACCGGGATCCTTTTCAATGGATTCGAACGGCTCTGTCGTGTTCACCGATAAAATTGCCGCGCCTCGCAGGCCCATCATTAGGGGTAGCAAGAAAACAACGCTGCATTCCATCTCCGAGCTTACAATTGGCATATTCCAGTTTTTCATTCGCGGATCTTTATGCGCTTTACCCCACTTACTTAGGTTATCAAGTCGCTCGTAAAATGCATCGTGAGTTCGATTGATGCCTTTCCAATATTTAGCTTTTAAGGTTTGAGCCGATTTCTCCAAAGCCATGACCAGACCCATGTCAGCAATGGCAGGGAATTCGGGTTCTATGTATTCCTTAGTCGTCCCTTCCGCCCTGATTGCGGCAGTCGGAATTATCAGATCTCCAGGTTTGATCTCCTTTTTTAATCCACCGCATGTACCGATACGGATGAACGTCTTAGCCCCGATATTCGCGAGTTCTTCAATGACAATAGCCGCGGAAGGACAGCCCATGGCGGTGTTGGCGACTGAAACAGGAATGCCCTTGTATTTACCTGTCCATACTGGCAAACCGCGATGATCAGCGACCATCTTCTTTTCATCCCAATATTTTGTCACAAGCGGGATGCGCTGTGGGTCGCCTACTAAAAACACGGTCTCAGCGACATCTCCTTTCTTGCATTTTATGTGCGGTTGATATTCTTCCATAAAAATTTAATTAGATTATTTGATTATGACATAACCTTATCAGAGAACACGGTACTCCGGGACGAAGTAACTCTTTTTATTGCAAGCTCAACTGCTTCACGAGGTGAAATCGACGTCTCAACTAGAACCCTTTTTCTGGTATCAAGATACTGGCCACCTAGCTTCTCGCTCCAACCTCCAGAATCTTTTATAACCACAATAGGTATATTCGCTTGATAGGCAATCGCTATTTCCGTAAGAGTTCCTGAACCGCCGTTTAGACATATGATTGCGTCACAGCTCAATACCAAAGATGTTTCTCTGCCGCCGCCTCTTTCTTGGCCAGTTGCGATAACCACATCCACATTCTCTGTTTCATATATATCCAATCCTTTACCATATGTGATACCGACCGTGGTACCACCAGCTTTCTTTGCTCCACGACAAGCCGCAGTGGAAAGCGAGTCGTAATCTTTTTCAGCGCCGAAAACAAGGATGCCCCCGTTCTTTGCCACAAAACTGCCGATCTCTTCAGCCATTTTTTCTAATTCCCGTGAATAATTAATGTCAGCGGCAGAACCCATAACTCCTATTTGTAATTTTCTAGTCATAATCTTTGTTGTATTGTTAAACGCCTCGAATTGAGGCGTTTGGTTATTCTTATCTTATTGACTCCATGCTATTAAGTAATACCAAACACCAATGCTATGTGTAATAGCAATGATGGTTGTTGGAACCCATTGTAAACCTATCGTATTTCATTGAGATGCATATTACCTTATCTGGAATCTCTCTGTCAAACTGTTGACAGAGAATGACTATTATGATAGGAATAAATCAGCCTAGCTTTTTGAAAAGCTGTGTGCATAGTCAAAAACAAATACAAAACAATAGAAAGTGAGAATAGTTTATGAAAAAGACAGTGACAGGTCGACATTATGACGGACAGACCTATGTAATAACTAACGACCTTGGAGAACGGATTGAAGGTTTACGGTCTCTCGGTCTGAAAACTCCCAAGGCGACCGACCATATCTTCTTGGAATTTCACCGGAAGATAAAAAGTGCCATTGAAACAGCGCTCCCTCAGCTCAAAGTCGTCTCATTCGACATGAAGCGATTGGCTGATGATGTCTGGGCTGAAGCGGTACGAGTGCAGAGGAACTTGAAAGACGCCATCGTGATCAGTAGTTGTGCGGAATTCGCCACAGCTCGACGTGGTCATACTATCGAGATAAACAGGATCGCCAACCAGAACGGTGTTCCCATCGGCCTTGGCCCGCGACCTGGAGCCGTGACTTTGGAAAAGCAACTCAATGGAATAGCCTCTGTAACTGACGGTAATCCGGTGGTTTTGGTCGAAGACGGCATATTCACTGGTTCAACGCTGGTTTATCTTCTGAACCAACTACGTAATCGCAGGGTTAATGTCGTTGCGATTACGGCCGGGATTTGTTTTCCACATGCTATCGAACGCCTGAGGAAGGAATTCACCGGCGAGCTTGTCATCGTTCAGGAGGTCGAAAAGCCTTACGATTGGGTACCTGACCATGATTTCGTGCCGTTCGCGCCGAATTGCGGTCGTGTCTTCGGTGGGCCATTCGGTGACGATATGTTGCCGTACTACACCCATGACAGCCTTTCGTATTGCTTCCCATACGTTCTTCCATTCGGTGATCCTGTCGATTGGGCCAGTATTCCCGAGGAACATGCATACTCATTTTCGCGTACATGTCTAGATGAAGCCTGTGGGATCTTCCATGTGCTGGACAAACTGAACGATCGCAAGATCACGCCGATGGACTTACTTGGCGCTGCTCCTCGGATTTCTATTCCTATGTCGGTTGGAAGCAGCAAATTGCCAAATCCCGATATGCCCATATCGGAATTTCTCGGCGATGTGCGTCAAGAAATGTCATGACATGGTTTGCGAGTTTGTCGTAGTTGACCAGCATGTTTTATCAAGCGGCATCCGAACGGGTGTCGCTTTTTTTCCTGGTCATATCTAGCAAAAATTCGATTATGAGGGAGGCTCTCGAAACAGGGCATCCTACGGCGTTACCAAAGAAGTGCTCGGAATATTTAAAAGCTTTATATACCACCGGTGTCAGAATCGATTAGTGGATGTCATATTCCTGAAATATTGGTATCATTCGTTTGATGTATAAGCATCGAATCATGTATGAAAAAAGAAGAGAATAAATTTGAAGAAATAATTTCGCGGTTGGAGAGGAACGACAATGTCGACGCGTCTCTGTCTTTCGGTTCAACAGCTTCACAAACTCGGACAGCGAGCAGCGATTATGATCTGGTTATCATAGTAAAGAATAAGCCGGAGAAGTTGGAATCGATGTTCGCATCGATAGGCGGTGTACCAGCCGATATTTTCTTCTTTACCACAGCAGAAATAGAATCCATTTTAGGAAAGAAAGCTATCAATGATGGCCCGGAGACCTGGTTGCTGAAGTGGCTCGAAACCGGAAATATATATTTTGACAGATCCGGCGCGCTGACGAGATTGCAAGGATCTAGAAGGGATATCCGGAAAACAGATAATGAGCCGTTGGCTAAGACTTACGAGTACAAGGTCAATTATAATCTTTTGACGAATACCAGATACTTTGAATCCGGAGACGAGCTTTATCAGGCGGCCTTGGAGATCCGTCTCTTGTACTCTCTCGCCGAAGCTTTGGTCGGATATTTTGCTATGCGCGGCATATATTGGGAGGGTGAGAAGTATGCTATATCATACTTGAGGAAGAACGATCCCGAGTATTTGAAACTTTTTGAAACTGCCTGCAGAGAGGTTACTCTTTCAGATAAGTTTCCGCTTTATCAGCGTTTAGCGGAGAGTTCATTCTTTGGCAAATACAAGAAATGGGATAAGGATGTTGTTGTCAGTATGGACGGGGAGTTTGAGGGATTTTGGAATGAAATGCTAGTGTAGAATCATTATTGATAGGTACTGTTGACCGAAAGTTTGATATACTATGAGTCACTAAACTGGCGTTTATTATCGCATCATAAATTATGAAGACATTATCCGAAATTCAACAACAACATGGTGATCTGCAAAAAGGGATCGAGCATCCAAGATTAGGAAATATTTTGGGCTTCTTTGAAGAGGTCGGGGAATTAGCCAAAGAGGTCATGGAAATCGAAACGTATGGCCAGCCGAAGCGAGCGAATATTGGTAAAGAATGTGCCGACGTACTCTTTAGCTTGCTGTCCATTTGTGATTCGTACGGAGTCAGCCTGTCCGATGAATACTCGGCGAAGGTTAAAGAAATAGAGGGTATGATTCCGGAATGGAAAGTTAAGTACGGAAAGACTCTCGAAGAATTGAGAAAAAAACTTGATTAGGTTCAAACCTTAAATTTCATGAGATCCTTCTTCATCAGTCCGCTCATCCTTCAAAAGCTTATCTGGATACCTACCAAGATATCCCTATATTTCTTTGGCCGCATAGAGGTACGCGGTATGGAGAACCTGAAGGGGATCGGTCGTAACGTTATATTCGCCTGCAATCACACTAGCGAACTCGATCCCATCCTCATTCCTGGCACGCTTCCATTCTGGTCGAGATTTTCGCCGATATTCTATACATCTCGCGAGGAGACTTTCTACGAGAATTCCGGTTGGCGCCGACATTTCTATGGCGGGACATTCTTCAAGGCCTGGGGCTCATATCCAGTCTTTGCTGGTTTGAAGAATTATGAGAAGTCACTTATGCATCACATCGAAATAATCAGGGCCGGCGGAAGCTTGTGCATATTTCCAGAAGGGCGCATCACTCGAGACGGCAATATCCAGCCAGCCAAAGGAGGCGTGGCGTATCTCTCATACATCACTAAGGTCCCCATCGTTCCTGTCAGATTGAACGGCGCATACAGGATGTCGTTCGCTGATTTTCTCTTGCGTCGTCGACGTTTGTCAGTCACCTATGGCGTACCCATGTATGTCGGAGAGAAGCTTGGCACGTCACCGTCCATCGATGACCTGAAGGCTTACGCAAATGAAGTGATGGATGAGGTCAAGAGACTGAAGCCGTCGGAGCAGATCGAAACGGTTAGACATGGAGTGAAAGCTGGCGCGGTGGTGTGAGGTAAAACATATTTTGCATAGTATAACATATACGTTATACTAGCATTGTGTTGAAAACACACAAACAATATTTCCAGTCACGGAAAAAGGCGAGCAGGAATGATTGGATTGACAGCGGTGTTTATAAGTCATAATGTGAGAAGTAGAATATACACAGCACTCTGAAATACTCGAAGTGCAAAACGTGGCTAATTACCCCGTAGAAAGTGAAAAAATAGTATGAATAGACTCCTAGCTCCGTTGGACGTTCAGTTAGAAGTAACTGAGCGTTGTAATCAGAATTGTAAACATTGTTACAACTACTGGCGCCATGAACTACTCCAGCCCGTAGGCGAACTGGAATCAGCGGGATTCATGTCGGTCATCGAGCAAGCATCAGCAGCAAATGTTGGAACGATCACTTTTACAGGCGGCGAACCCTTGCTCCGTAGATCCATAGTACTTGATCTAATTGCATGCGCGCATTCAAATGGTATAGAGACTGGCTTGAATAGCAATGCGACACTCATTGATCTCTGTACGGCCAAAGATTTGGCTGAATCCGGACTTGACCACGCTCTCATCTCGTTACTGGGACCCAGAGATATCCATAATGATATCGGTGGTGGAGCTTGCGATTTCGATCTGACCCTATCAGGTATGCGGAATCTCAAGGAATCAGGAATATCCACTTCTGTGAATATGGTGGTGTCGAAATTAAGTCTCGCGTATTTGCGACGAACGGCGCTTATCGCCAAGGAAATCGGTGCGGATACGTTCTGTGCCGGTCCGATGATACCGTCATGTCGCCAGAATATCCCTCTATGCCTTTCACCTTCGGAATGTATTCAGTGCCTGCGTGAACTGATCGCCGTCGGTAAGGAATTAGACATGAGGGTCGATGTTCTCGAGCCTCTGCCCCGTTGCATATTTAGCGCCGATAATGAAGCGGAATTCATGGGGCTGTTTGGAAACAGAATCTGTTCTGCGGCTGTTTCCTCTTGCGCCATCTCAGCATCAGGGATCATGAGACCATGCATACATTCGGACGTCTGCTATGGCAGCGTTCTTCCAGACAAGTTTGTCGTGGTCTGGGCCGCAATGTCGGAGTGGTCCTCGCCGGAAATCTTTCCGCCAGAATGTCGTAAATGCAATGCCTTAATGGTTTGTGAAGCAGGATGTCGAATGTCTGCAAAGGTTTGTTCGGGTAGCTACGGTGGTAAAGACCTGTATATGACCGAACCTATCATGGATGTCGCTAGGGCTTCTCTCCGACGCGATCGCCCACTTGTCATAACGATCGGTCCTGATGACCGCAATAGCTAATAATAAACTGCAACCATAGTCCGTTAGGATTTTTCTCCTGATTTTTCAGGATTTTGGCTTCCGTGTTTCCTCTGCACATCATACAGCACGGCTCGAAGCCTCTCAATCTCTTTTAGTAAAACTGCCGGATTAAGTGTCGCGTGTTCCTTACGTAGTTTTTCTTTAACTTCCTCGGAAATCTTCGGGTGTTCCAACACTCGTTGGTATGGGGTCTTGGGAACTTTTTCGTATACTTTTTTGTACTTCGATCCGATCCTCACCTTCTCAATGCATTTTCTTGAAGGAATGAAATGATTCAGGTATGGGCAAAGCACCGCATACAAATTGTTCAAAGCGGGAACTGCTTCTTTGCAATCCAGTCGAATATATCCAACGTATTTTCTGACAATGTGGCCGTTTCTTTCTTCAACATACGCATTGTCATTCTTGTGATTCGGTCTACTTCTGGTCATCTTAATATCATTGGTATCACAATATCTTTTGCAAAGCCAGTTGATGAATTCGCTACCAGTATCAGGGTGAATTGAACACAGCGAGAAAGGAAGGCTACCCTTGATATTTATGAGGCTTGCTACAGTCGCTTCTTGGCCTTTGTTCCACTGTGCCCGAGCAATGTCCCACAAGACTGGAATATCAATGTAATTAAGGGTATATACGAAGTCTCCGAGCAATGTAGAACCGCAATGTGCTACGGTATCGATCTGACCGCTTCCTGGCAATTTATTTTCCCACGGTCCGGTGAAGACCGGAATGATGTGCTTCAAATTCGATGGTGAAGTGAGTGAGAATCCACGACCTTTTCTTCGTGCCTTCAAAAACTCACCAACCCTTGCTTTCATCGTGGCCATACTCATGGCCAAGAGTTTGCCAGTGGCTTCATCCGAATTTTCCCACATCTTTGCACGTCGGAGGATGTTCACGTATTCGCTTACCATCGGAAAAAGCAATTCGCCACATAGCTCGTTACCGGCTTCCCAGACATCTTTCAAGGCGGCGACCACATCGGATGTGTAATACACCTTCCGGCCCCTTGATTCTGCGGCGCAAGGATCTTTTCCTTGGAGATTGCTAAACTTGCGGATCGCGGCTTTACGATTCATACGCACCGCTTCACAGACTAGATCGAGTATTCTAGTCAAAATTGACCTTTTTCGATCAGCTCTGGCTTTGAAGTATTCATCCTTGTAGCGCTCAAATATTTGATTTTTTGTTTCCATGTTCATATGGAAACTACGGTAACCTATTTATTAGCTATCCACTCGGATTATGGTTGCATTTATTTTTAGCTATATCGCCGTCTTTACCGATTTTATTTATAATTATATAATGACCCCAATGAACTCAATCATCGTAAATTGGTCAGGAGAAGACAAAAAGGCGTTGGAATCCATAGCTTCTCGTATTTCGGCTGAATTGAATGATGTTCTCAAAATGGGGGATCGTCCGCCTCTGACGATCACTATCCATGATTCGAGAGATAGCTATGAGAAGCGGCTCAATAAGAAGACAGAGACATGGGAAGTCGGCAACGCTTCACGTGATGGTCAGATTGATATCCTTCATCCCGATGCATTTGAAAAATATTCGACGCACAAGAAAGGTGAATTTTCATCGATCTTGAAACATGAAGTCGTTCATGTTTATCTCAGAGCCCTGGCAGAGGATCACTATATACCGCATTGGCTCAATGAAGGTCTGGCGAATTATCTAACGCATCAGGAAGGTTCTCATGGCGAACTCGCTCCGCTATTCATCGAATCGAATTTTACCACTAAACTCTCGTCTGGCTATGATTGGGATGCCAGAGTGAAGTACGGCGCCTATTTGCTAGCGCGTTTGTTCACAAAATACCTGATCGATAAGTTTACTTTTGATAAAGTCATAGAACTAGTCAAAGATCTCGATAAGAATTTTTATGAGCCGTCGTTCAGAACGAAATTCCGAAATCATTTTAATGTAGATCTAAGTGAGGCTGAGAATAGCTTTGTGATGGAGATAAACAAGTAAATTCCTTTGAATATTCACTGAATAGTGCAAACGGCGAAGAAGGTTTTTTACACTTTACGAATCACCTAAAGAATGGTATCGTTATCCCGTATGACAACATACACCACAACTGCACAGTCCATGTATCCGATCACCAATAAGCTTGTTGGTACCGGCGTTTTTGCCGATTGCCGCAACAGCTATATTTTGTGCAGCCGAGGTATGACTTTCTCTATTTCCATCTAACAGAGTCCAATCATCTCATTCAAGGAATATCCCGGCTGAACGAAAGCCGGGATTTTGTTTTCCGTGCCAACAGACAGCCTTCGGATGATTCCGGAGCATAGTACATTAACACCAAAATAGAATAGGATATATGAAAAAGAGCAAAACAGTTAGGATAATCAAGGGCAGTATAGGTATCATCGCCTTTCTCAAAGGCAAGAGAGTGACTCTGCGGCCAGTCTCAGAAAAAGATATTCCACTTTTTCTGCGCTGGTTCAATGATCCGGAAGTCCGGCAATTCATTACGACAATATTCCCGGTCACGGAAGCCGGTGAACGTGAATGGGTAGAGGGCTTGACCAAGAAGTCGTCTACGGATGTCGTACTCGTGATCGAAGTCAAAGGAGTTCCGATAGGGACTATGGGACTTCATCGCATCAATTGGCAGGATCGCACGGCTACGACAGGAGCGGTCATCGGAGATAAGAGATATTGGAACAAAGGTTATGGCACGGACGCCAAAATGGTCCTGCTCGACTATGCCTTCAACACTCTGAATCTCCGCAAGATCATGTCCACGGCCATTGCGTTCAATAGACGAAGTGTAGCTTATAGCCAGAAGTGTGGTTATAAAATTGAGGCCACGCTCTCGAGCCAGCATTTCAGGAATGGTCGTTATTGGGACGAGATCATTCTCGGCCTGTTCAAAGAGCAATGGCTTCCGTACTGGCAGAAGTATTGCCAGAAAAGCGCCCGAAACTCATAATGGTCAATGATGTGACATCGTACAGCGGCAGGTAATACTGCCGCTTTTGTATTTGTCTATTTACTCAAACCGCTTGGATATCCAAAAGATAACATAGAGCGCCAGCATAGTTTTCCAAGCAAGATAGATAAAGATCACCATGATCGCGCCCAAAACGAGAGCCAATGGGACCATTAATATAGTATTGGTCATATTGTAGAAATAGGTAGATTTATCATCACTCTCGCCCCTGCGTCTTTTCCATCCGACTCGATCCCAAATGTTCCGTGATGCGCTTTTATGATCGCCTTGGCAACAGAAAGGCCGACGCCCATGCCGATCTTGTTAACCTTGCGCGCATTTTCGCCCCGGTAGAACAGGGTAGAACCGATCTTGGAGACTTCTTCCGAGGAAATGCCAATGCCAGAATTTTCTATGATCAAACTGAATCGACCATTGACTACCTGTGTGGAAATTTTGATATGACCACCGTCGTGATTGTAGGTGATAGCGTTTTCCATAATGATGAGCAAGATATCGCGCATTTTACCGAAGTCGATCATCAATTCTGGCCAAGCGGATTCATCAGGCTGATAGCTGACCGTGATGTGTCTACGCTCAATTTCTGTTTTAAGCACAAGAAGGATCTCCTCGATCGCCGGTTTCAAGCTGTTACGCGAAGGGGTCAGGATGTTCTGTCCCGGCTTCATTGTTGTGATGTTCAGAAAATCGTCAATGATGTGGTTCAGCCGCGAGGTTGCTGTTTGAGCTTGGCCTGCGGCTACCTTCAGTTTCTGAGTGGTTTTGCCACAATCGCCATCTAGCATTGATCCAAGCTCTCGTTCTATGGTCGTGACCGGTGTGCGCAGGTGATGTTGGGTGATCATGATGAACTGATTCTTGGCCTCATTCAACTTCTCCAGTTCCCGTCGCGCTTCTTTCTCCAAATCGTATGCTGTGCGTATCTCGTTCGTCTGTTCTGCCACCTTTTCGGCCAAATGCAGGTTGAGGTCTGCTAGCTGTTCCCGTTGCTTCGATTCGCGCAAAGTGCCGCGGACTAGGTAGATGGCCAGTATCAGAAAGACTATGAATGTCCCTACATCTTCCCATACACCCCACGGAGTATTGATGAATATGTTGATAAAGAAGATGGCCGTCATGGCTATGGCCAATACTTCGGTGATGACCGCACGTACATCCATCTGGCGGTACTTTAGGATCGAGTAGGCGATGATGAAGACCCAGATGGCACTACTGATAGGCCCTAACCAGTTTAACGAGTAATATCCAAATGTCGGTAAAACGATGTTAACTAATGTTGGAGGGATAATTCCAAAAATCAGTGCCCATAACATTGTTTTCATGTTTGCCCTAAGCATTCCCGAAGATTTTGTTAATGTCCTGAAGATGTTCTTTATGGAGAGAAACCAAATTAAAATGAATATACAGTCAAAAAGTACATGTAGCGGACCAAAAGTCCATGCCCATCGGCCGTTGCCGCCTATCTCATAGACGCCAGTGTTAAGATAAGCGGTAAATTCAAACAAATACGTGAATATCAGGACGATAAATATCGATAATGTAATCTTTGTTGATGATACAGGGGTGTCGTATGGGTAAATAACAGAGAATTGGTAGAATCCTAAAGCGATGATAATTCCGAGTATAGATTGAATTCTAATGACCGAATCAGCAAGTAATGGAAGAGGCGTAATTATTAGAAAACCTTGAGATGCCACCCATATGGCTGTTATAAAAGTTAAAGCTGCAAATACCTTCGATGACCGATTTTGACTCCCCATAAGTATTACAATGTCGAGACTACCTATTAGAATAGCGGTAACCCAAATTATGGAAGCAAAAATACTTATTTCCATATTAACAATGAATATGCTTTGTAGTGCCGCAATAATAGCATTTATATAGTAGATGTCACGGACAAAGAATGATATAATATTTGAAACTATCGTGAAAATACTTCGGAAATTGAAAATTTCTTCTACAGGTGTTCAGAAAACTATTTATTTTGGTATCGCGGATACAAAAGAAGAATTCAACGATGTGTACAGGTTAAGATACCAAGTTTATGTTAAACATGGATATATCGATGCGTCAAAATACGAGAACAATCTAGAAATTGATTCTAATGACACGTTGGGACTGTGTAAGTATTTTATTGCAATTATTGACAATAAAATGATTGGCTGCATAAGACTTATCGTTAGCGATCCATTACCGACTGAAACGTATTTCGATTACTGTGAACCATCAGAAATCAAGTCGGTGCCTAGAAATGAAAGATGCGAGTTAGGGCGCTTTATAATCATTCCGCCAAATAGGGAAAAGGGTGAATACTTGCCAAGAGGACTAGTGATGTTGTTTTTGATAGATATTCTCAGCGCGTATGGACTACAGAATAAATTATTCGGCGGTTATTCGTTCATCAAGAAAAGCTTGGAAATTAAAATGGACAAAATGAAAATGCCAATTCGCAGAATTGCAGATTTCAAAGAGAAATATCCTACTAATGGCGATCTTTATCGATATTTTTCTCAACCGGATGATGTTGTTGTTCCGGTATATTTTCTCACGAAAGAATTTTACGAATTTTCACAGAGGCACATTCATAATAGTCTTATGTTCAAGAATGAGGGGGAGAACTGTCTCATTTTGCGAGAGAATCTGTATACTAAATTTCTCCACTCTTTGAAGATACTATGAAAACGTTAGGATCTAATTTCTGGAAGAAATATTTTCAAGTATATGATGCTTTGAATGAGCTGATCCCGTATTCTGCATTACTAAGTACTATCGTTGAGATGCTTGACATACATGATGGGGATACAGTTTTAGATGCTGGATCGGGGACCGGCAATTTGTCCATTCTCATAACTCAAGCTGGTGGGAAGGTTGTTGCCTTTGATTCGTCTCAAGAAGGTATGGCTCTTCATAGATGTAAACAACCGACGGCGATACTGATTAATGGTGACTTGATGAATCCTCTACCATTCGATAATTCTTCTTTCAACAAGATTTGTTCAAATAATGTGATTTATACTATTCCCAAAAAATACCGGGAGTCGCTTTTTCGTGAGTTTTATCGAATATTAAGGCCCGGGGGTATCATCGTTGTGTCGAATATCCGTCGTAACTTTTCGCCGACTTCTATCTATGGTGATCATGTTAGATCAAGTATCAGACTTTACGGGTTATGGCGAACCACGTGCAATGTGGTCAAGTTGCTGTTTCCAATAATTCGAATATTCTATTATAATTTACGAATTCAAAGTGCGAATCATTTCCATTCATATTCATTTATTGATTCAGGTGAACAACACAGTATGTTAGAACTTGCCGGCTTTGCGGACATTTCTCAGGACTACAAAGTATATTCAGATCAGGCGATATTAAATCGAGCAATAAAAAGATAGAATCCATGGCAAATTTCAGTATCTCAATATTGTCCGTTGTAGTAGTTGCAAACATAATTTTAGGCTTGGTTATTTTTTCGCGCGGATTAAGATCGTTTACCAATATTATTTTCGGACTCATTTCAATTGCGTCCGCACTCTGGGGCTTAGCGATTATAGGATTCTATAGTGATATCTACCATTTTACTTTGAATTGGGTTGTATTTACGCATTCACTAGCACTACTCATCCCATTTTTATTCCTATGCTTTTCATTGTATTTTCCCAAAAAACTTACATATAGTTCGGTGGTTATCGGTATCGCTACGATTCCGCTACTGATTTTTGAAGGGCTTATAGTATACGGCCATACTGTCGTTGGTCTAACTCATAATGAGGTCTACGAACTTGGATTAATGTATCCTTACTTTTCAATCACTCTTGTGTCATTCTTCATAGCTGGATTTATATTTTCTTTTGTCCAATCAAAACGTGCGAAGGATTCCACTGAGAAGAAGCAAGCTGAGTATGTCCTTATCGGATCATTTATTGCATCAACATTGGCAATAATTCCTGACCTAATTTTGCCATATCTCCACATGTTTCAATATACATGGCTTGGTCCAATATTTACATTAATTATGGTTGTCTCTCTGTTCTTGGCTATGTTCAAATATCACTTGTTCAATGTAAAAGTCATTTTGACGGAAATTGTAAGTATTGTGATTGTGGTTGCGTTGCTTATCGAATTGCTAACCGCGCAAACTATTTCTGAAATAATACTAAAAGCGGTCGTTCTCGTAATTGTAACTATATTTGCCTATATTCTTATACTCGGTGTCTACCGCGAAATCGCACAACGCGAAAAGATCGAGCTTTTGGCGAAAGATCTACAAAAAGCCAATGATCGGTTGAAGGAATTGGATAAACAAAAGTCTGAATTCATCTCATTCGCATCGCACCAGCTGAGGGGACCGCTCACGGCCATGAAGGGTTACGGATCATTGCTGTTGGAAGGCGATATGGGAGCTCTCACGAAGGAGGCGCATGAGGGGGTGAGGAGGATATTCGATTCGACCAACACCTTGGTACACATAGTTGACGATTATCTGAATATCAGCCGCATAGAATTGGGCACGATGAAATACATATTCGAGAAGATCGACCTTCGAGACCTGGTTGACGATGTGATCGCCGAATTGGCACCGACTATCAATAACGCGCCGATAAGCTTCGCCTTCGCACCAGAAGAGACGAGCAAAAAATATATGATCTCGGCCGATCGCGACAAACTGAAACAGGTGATATCCAATTTGATAGACAATTCCTTGAAGTATACTCCATCAGGAAAGATTGGAGTGACGCTTTCCACCGACAAGGTGAGTGGTAAGTACGTATTCAAGATCAAAGATACGGGCATAGGGATCTCTTCCGAGACTTTGCCCCATCTATTCCAGAAATTCAGTCGAGCTACCAATGCCAATAAGACCAATATCAAGGGCACAGGCCTGGGTCTATTCGTGGCAAAGCAGATGGTCGAGGCCAATCACGGAACTATTCATGCCGAATCTGATGGTGAAGGCAAAGGTTCGACATTCGTGGTGGAGCTGGAGCCGCTTGCGGAAATGTGATGTTATAGTACGATGCTCGCGTCATCGACGAATATGAACTACAGAAGTTTTATACCCGAAGTTAAGTTTGAGCCTGCTCCAATAAAGTTAGAGGCTGAATATTTGTATTATTTTTCTCGGATAGAACCGAGATTTGGTGCGGTAATTAATAGGGTCTATCCAGAGCTGCAGGGCATCATCGAAAAATCAGAGAATAAAAGTGAAGCTATCCTGAAATGTCGAGAATTTGCTGAAAAGGTAATCGAAAACAACAAAACGAGCATCATAAAGGCAAAAGATGATTTTCAAAACGATTGGAAATTGGTCAGCACAGAATTTCTCGAGACTTTAAGTGAACATTTTGAAACCGAATGGCCTAGAGATAAAGGTGTTATAACTGGATACGTATCGATCGTGCCGATATTTCCGCGAATGTTGGATAAGTACTCCTTTTTTGTGGGATATCCGGTGAAAATAGCGCGAGCAAGAGAGATAATCGCTCACGAAATCATTCATTTTCTTTGGTTCAAGAAATGGAAAGAGGTATTTCCAGAAATTTCCACTGATCAATACAATAGTCCTCATTTAACATGGAGATTGAGTGAAGTAATGGATCAGATCATTCTTCAATGCCACCCCAGGCTCCAAAGTCTGATACATCCGACGATATGGGGTTACCCGTCATTTATGGATTTGAAGATAGGGAATATTGGTATGACTGAATATTTTGTAAATTTGTATACGAAATGCGTGCAGGAAGGTCAAAGTTTCGAGAATACATTGAGGGCTCTGTGGAAAGAGGCTCAAGAGAACAAGGAGGTATTGGAGAAGTTTTGAGTATAGAGGCCTTGTCATTGTTTGAATCATATTATACTATTAGGACAGAACCGGATCGAATCATAGGCAATTTAGACTCGTGGTTCTACTGCGAGGTTGCGTATGGTCGCCGGTGACCTTTCAAAACGAAAGGCTATGCATGAAAACTGCGAATTCCGCCAAACGGAAAGCAATGGTTGGCAATATCGGCCACACCAAAGTCGCCATGACTACCTGCACATGCGGGTGCTTTTGGAGCTGAGGTTGTCCAATAGTGTCTATCAATGGCGGCTACTACGGCTTTGATAACGCCTTCAGACGTCAAAGTCGCCGCTGGACAGCAGTTCAACGTCGTCATAGCGGTCAATCCCAATGGCGGCAGTGATTTTGCCGAACAAGTGAAAGTTGATTTTCCGGCTGACCTTATCCAAGTGACCTCATTCAATATCGGAAGCAATTGGATGTCATTGACTCAACCGGGATATGATTCTATAGACAACGTAATGGAGTTTTGACCAAGACAGCCGGATATGCCGGAGGGATAACTTCGCAGACGCCATTTGGAACCATTACCTTTACGGCTCTCAAATCCGGAAGCGGTGCTATCACCATCGTGAATGGATCTCAAGCTTTTCAGAAGAACGGTCAGACGCCTATCACTGGAACAGGAGCGTCCATCGTAGTGACGGCGGCCACAGTTGCACCGAAAACATCTCCGAGGACTACTCTGACAGCATCAGTCTCAAATGATCTTACGCCTGTCACGACCATAAACGGTCAAATGGTCTCTACAACACCAGCCCAAGAGGCGGCCACGGCGGTCGCGGCTTCACAAGCGGCGGCAGTCAATGCTTCCGGAGCAAGCGCGTCAGGTCAGACATGGTTGTGGATATTGCTCGTCATCGTGGTTCTGGCACTCATCGGTTGGTGGATGTTCAGCCGAAAACCGCGCTCGAAGTTTTAGGACTTCAGGCTCCGCCTTTACAAAATAACGTGAATTTACAATACGTTCTTTACTGTTGGCGGAGTATACTGATAGAATGCAAATATGAATAAAATTTATCCAAAAAAATTAGAAAAAGGCGATGAAATCAGAGTAATAGCGCCATCCAGGTCGATGTCCATTATTTCTAAGGCAAACGGAGAGATTGCCGATAAGCGCCTTAGGGATTTGGGTTTTAATATTTCCTTCGGGAAAAATGTTGCAGAAAACGATAGCTTTCATTCCTCATCTATAAAATCAAGGATAGCTGATTTACATGAGGCCTTTTTGGATAAGAAAATTAAGGCTGTTTTTGCTGTAATTGGTGGATTTAATTGTAATCAACTTTTACGATATATAGATTGGAATATTATTAAGAATAATCCCAAGATATTCATCGGTTACTCGGACACCACTGCATTGCAAAACGCTATTTTTGCCAAGACTGGTTTGGTAACATATTCTGGTCCAGCATGGTCCACTTTTGGTCAGAAGCTTCATTTTGATTACACTTTGGAATATTTTAAAAAATGCTTAATGTCCGACAATAGATTTTCCATTGAACCATCTGAAAATTGGACTGATGATGAATGGTTTAATGATCAAGATAAAAGAGAACTAATAAAATATGATGGATGGCTAGTGATAAACAAAGGCAATGCGTCTGGTACACTGCTCGGTGCAAACCTTTGTACTTTTAACTTGCTTCAGGGAACGGAATATTTTCCGGATCTGAATAATTCGGTCTTATTTTTGGAAGATGATGATGACGGTTCACGGAATGCGGGTTTTGATAGAGATTTGCAATCCCTAATTCATCAGCCTTCTTTTAAGGGTGTGAAAGGCATAGTGATCGGTAGATTTCAAAAGAAAAGTGAGATTACAAAGGAAAAACTAATTCAAATAATAAATACGAAAGCTGAACTTAAGGACATCCCTGTAATTTCAAATGTTGATTTCGGGCATACTAGTCCCATAATAACTTTTCCAATAGGTGGTGAGGCAACAGTAGATACTAAAAATAATAGTATTATTATAACTAAGCATTAATTATCGCACTTGTAAAAAACCTGCTATATTGTCCCCATGTCCCTCTCCATCGGCATCGTCGGGCTCCCAAATGTCGGCAAATCGACTCTATTCAATGCGCTGACCCGGAAATCGGTCCCGGCCGAAAACTATCCTTTTTGCACCATCGATCCTTCGGTGGGTGTTGTGGCTGTGCCTGATGAGCGTTTGCAAAAGCTCTCGGACTTCTCTGTCTCAGTGAAAACAGTGCCTGCCGCAGTTGAATTCACTGACATCGCCGGTCTGGTCAAAGGCGCATCTGAAGGCGAAGGACTCGGAAATAAGTTCCTTTCACATATCCGCGAAACGGACGCTATCGCCCAGGTAGTGCGCATCTTCGAAGACGAGAATGTTATTCACGTTAATGCAAAAATTGACCCATTGAAGGATATAGAAGTCATAAACCTAGAATTGGTTCTGGCGGATTTGCAGACAGCTACCAAGCGGATGCATTCATTGGTCAAAGAAGTCAAAGCTGGCAAGAAGGAGGCTATCATTGAAGCTGGACTTCTGGACAAGATCATTCCGGCATTGGAAGCAGGGAAGCTGGCGTCGACAGTTGTGGCTGATGAATTCGAGGCGCCATTCCTCAAGCAATTGTGCCTTATTACTTCAAAACCATTTCTTTATGTCTTGAACAAGAAGGCTGGCGCCAAGAATCTGGATGAATCTGTCCGAGGTGCGGCCTCGGAAATGGATGAAAGGTGGGTTAAGCTGATGAACTTCCTCGAAGGAGGTGGCACCTCCGAGGAGGTGCCACCTCCATATGTCATCGTCGACGCCGGTGTCGAGCAAGAATTGAAAGACCTAGATGAAGTGGATAAATTGGAGATGCGCGAAGGGCTCGGTGCTCACAACGATGGCACCGATGAGCTCATCAAGCGCGGCTACGACTTACTCGGTCTCATCACCTATTTCACTACTGGAACCGATGAAACGCGTGCATGGACGATAAAGAAAGGCTGGACCGCTCCAGAAGCCGGGACTGCTATTCATACTGATTTCAAAGAAAAATTCGTTCGTGCCGAAGTCATCGAATGGGACAAACTCCTCTCCGTCGGCTCATACGCTGCCGCTCGCGAAAAAGGCTTGCTCCGCACCGAAGGGAAGGAGTATGTGGTCAAAGATGGGGATGTGATAGAGTTTAGGGTGTAGGAAAAAAGGCCGGCTGTAAAACCGGCTTGAAGGAAACTGACTGACTTAGTTTCGTTGAGTCTCGATCTCTCGGAGCAAGGCTAAACCTTTGCTTCCGTCAGGATCGAATGACCTCAATCGATGATTGGCTCGACTTAATCCTTCATCACTATCTTCAGGCGGAGCCGTATGATGCGAATCATAGTGATCAGAGGAATAAAGAGCCTCTGGCGCAAGTTTTTGTTTCATAATTCACCTAGGAAAAGTATAGCATGAAGATGGTGGTCTCATAGAGTTTAAGATATAATTTTGAATTCTATGACCCTGAGTGAGACGGTTAGGCGAACGAATGGGTGATTGAGTTTAAGATATAACAGGCTGTGGATGCGCTCTTTGTCGGGATATAGTAGTATTATCATCCAGAAGTTGGTTTGCATTCTACTAGCAGATGTGGTATAATTAGCCTATAGGAAATTTCAGTTCTGTAAAATGATAAGTAAAATTAGGAGTCAAATTATGATTAGAACAAGAAGACTGCCTTATGATGGTTTTGCCGATGAACCAAAGTTTCACTGGTCGGTGCAACAAGTTCATTACAAGTCGCCATTGAAAGGCGTTCCAGCATCCAGTAATCGACAGCCTTATGACGCGGACAAGCCGGAAATATTCGGTGCCATGTTGTTGATCGCGCTAGTCGTCGGTTTGGTCAGCGTGGCTGTCATCACACCGTTCTTCCATTCATAGCGCCATTGGCGCACTCTAGGGCCCCCGATCCATTCGGTGGCCTTTTTTGTATCTTCCGAGCATTTGCGCTATATTTAATCGATGAAAAAGAAACTCAAAGGAGGTGCCACCTCCAAATATAACCCAGCAACGATCGAGCCAAAATGGCAGAAGAAGTGGGAAAAGGAAAAGCTTTACGTGGCCAAGGAAAAGGCTGGTAAGAAGAAATTTTATGGCTTGATCGAATTTCCGTATCCATCTGGTGATGGTTTGCATGTTGGCCATATCCGCAGCAATACTGCCATGGATATCATATGCCGAAAGCGACGTCGTGAAGGGTTCGAAGTGCTATATCCCATAGGATGGGATGCTTTTGGTCTGCCAACAGAGAATTACGCTATCAAGACTGGTATTCAACCTTCAGTAGTCACCAAGAAGAACACTGATACCTTCCGCAAACAACTGAAAGCTCTCGGCTTCTCATTCGATTGGTCAAGGGAAGTTAATACGACCGATCCAAAATACTATCGCTGGACGCAATGGATATTCTTGCAGCTTTTGAAGAATGGTCTGGCATACAAGAAGAAGATGACGATCAATTGGTGTCCCAAAGATTTGATCGGCTTGGCCAACGAGGAAGTGGTGAATGGCCGCTGCGAGCGTTGTGGCACGCCGGTAGAGAAGCGTGAAAAGGAACAATGGATGCTGGCTATAACAAAATACGCAGAACGTCTCGACAGAGATCTTGATGATGTAGATTATCTACCAAAGATTAAGACCCAACAGAGGAATTGGATCGGCAAAAGCGAGGGAGCGGAGATCGATTTTAGATTGACGATTAAGAATAGTAAGACGAGATTCGTGATTCTTCATGGCTTCGATGGGGGAGCCACGACGGATTTCCACCCATGGCTAAAAGAAGTGTTGGAGAAGCGTGGTCATGAAGTTGAACTTCCGGAATTGCCGAACGCCTATCATCCTAAGGAAGCCGAGCAAGTCGAATATGTTCTAAAGAATTGTAAATTGGATGAGAATACGGTTATTGTCGCTCATAGTTTAGGCGCGGTCGTGGCCATGAAAGCCTTGATGAAATTGAACAAGCCAATCTCTGGTTTGGTCTTGGTGGCCGCTGCCGTCGATCCGAAATTCGACAAATTTTATGAGTCGCGTCCATTTGCCAAAGAATTCGACTGGAAATACGATTACGCTTTGCTTCAAAAGCTGACTGGTGGAAAGGTCGCAGTGCTTTCAGATCTCAAAGAAAAGCACAGAAGTCGTTATTTGAAATTCTTGGCTGAAAAGTTGAATGCACGTTTTGTTGAAACCAGTAGCGTAGAAGAGCATTTCTGCGCCAAAGAAGAGCCGGAAGTCCTCAAAGCCGTCACTCCATCTATCAAAGTCTTCACCACTCGCCCTGACACGCTCTTCGGGGCGACTTATATGGTCTTGGCGCCAGAAAATCCTTGGGTCAAGATAGTTTTATCGCAGCTTGAGAACAAGACTGAAGTTGAAGCATATATCGCCAAAGCCTCGCATGAGACAGAGATAGAACGCACTGATGCCACCAAAGAAAAGACGGGCGTCGAATTGAAGGGCGTGAAGGCGGTCAATCCCGCTAACAACGAAGAGATCCCGGTATGGATCGCAGATTATGTTCTCTCTGACTACGGCACGGGAGCTATCATGGCTGTTCCGGCGCATGATGAGAGAGACTGGGAGTTTGCCAAGAAATTTGGGTTGCCGATCCGACATGTCGTTATACCGCAAAGGATTGGATTTCCTGGCGAGCTGGCTTTTCGTCCAAATGAACCGGTTGTCAATCGTAGGGTCATTCGTGCGGTAGTCAAACATTGGTCAGATAATTCCTACGCAGTTCTGACTTGGAAAGACAATGGCTGGAAGACGTTCATATCCGGTGGTATCGAAGAAGGAGAGGACCCAGTGACTGCTGCCAAAAGAGAGATATTCGAAGAGATCGGTTACAAAAATGCGGAGTTCGTCGGACCTATAGGTGGGCCGGTTCAAGCGAAGTTCTACGCGCCAAATAAGAAACAAAATCGTATCGATATCCAACAAGGATTGCTCTTCAAGCTGAAGAATGACGAGCGGGTGGACGTATCTCCTGACGAGCTCAAGATTCACGAGATGCAATGGTTACCGTGGGAATCTCTTGGTGAATTTATGAAGGGTACCATCATGGACTCATTCTTATTTGAGCGCCTCAATAGTGGTAATAATCAGTACTTTATCGGTAGTGGCATATTGATCGACTCTGGCCAATTCTCAGGAAGAGATTCCGAGTCGGCCATGAAAGAGATCACCGAATCGGTCGGCGGAAAATGGGTCACCAAGTACAAGCTTCGCGATTGGGTATTTTCTCGTCAGCGGTATTGGGGCGAGCCTATTCCGGTCGTGCATTGTGACGCTTGTGAAGCGAAAGATCCTGACAATGGTGGCTGGGTTCCAATTCCGGAAAAGGACCTGCCGGTAAAGCTGCCGGTCGTGAAGAATTATAAACCGACACAGACTGGGGAATCTCCATTGGCTGCCATGACCAAATGGGTCAATGTCAAATGTCCAGTATGTAAGGGACCAGCCAAAAGAGAGACTGATACTATGCCGAACTGGGCTGGCTCGAGCTGGTACTACTTGCGCTATGTCGACCCAAAGAATGCGACACGATTTGCTGACTCAAAGAAATTGAAGTATTGGACACCTGTCGACTGGTATAACGGCGGTATGGAACATACCACCTTACACCTCCTATATTCGCGTTTCTGGCACAAATTCTTGTTCGACCAGGGCGTGGTCCCGACGAGCGAGCCATATACAAAGAGGACTTCCCACGGGCTCATCCTGGCGGAATTCGGGGTGAAGATGTCCAAGTCCAAAGGTAACGTTGTCAATCCAGATACCATCGTTAAAGCTGTCGGTGCCGATGCGTTACGTGTATACGAGATGTTCATGGGACCTTTCGATCAACCGATCGCTTGGGATACGGACAATATCGCTGGATCACGCCGTTTCATTGAACGCGTTTGGAATATGCGCCAGCGAATTACTGGTGGAGCAGCCGAATCTTCGCCAGCTTCGGCGCAAACCGATCGAATCATCCATAAGACCATCAAGAAAGTCGGAGATGATATCGAAGCTATGCGATTCAACACAGCCATAAGCTCGCTTATGATACTTGTAAATGAACTTGAGAAGCAGGGAGGAGGAAGGAGGGAGGAGGAAGTAGAAATTCCAGCCGCTATTTCACGCGAAAATTTTGAGATCCTTCTTAAGCTGCTCGCGCCATTCGCACCACATGTCACTGAAGAGCTTTGGGTCTCTCTAGGCAATAAAAAATCGATCCATTTGAGCGACTGGCCGGCTTATGATGCGAGCTTAGCCGCCGATGATGAAGTAAAAATAATCGTGCAAGTTAACGGCAAGGTCCGCGGCTCGTTCATGGCTAAGCAGGGAGCCCAAATGGAAGATTTGGAACGTCTGGCCAAGGGCTTGCCTGAAGCCAAGAAGTGGTTGGAAGGCAAGCAGATCGGCAAGGTGATAGTAGTGCCGAATCGTCTCGTCAACATCGTGTTGACAAATTAGAAGTAATAGTGGTAAGGTAGTCACATTGCCAATGGACGTTTAGTGTGACATTTGCGGGGATATCCACACATTGTTGACTTTATTTCAAGCTGATGATAAAAATATATTATTAATCATTCGTATTCAACTATGGCCACATCACCCATTTCATTTAAACCAAAACAGACCACCAAGAGACTGCTCTCGTCCCTTCCTGATCGTGCCCGCGACGTCATTGTCCATCGTTACGGACTCGGAAAAGAGACGAAAAGGATGACACTCGATGCTATCGGCAAGCTTTACGGTATAACCCGTGAGCGTGTTCGTCAGATCGAGGCTTACGCCCTCTCGATGGTCCGCAAGTCTGAGGAATACAAGCAGGAAAAGGCAGCCTTTGCCGAGATAGAGACCCTGCTTCACTCTTTGGGTGGCATTGTTGTTGAAGATGATTTTCTCGGGCATGTCTCAAAAGATCCAAGCTTGCAAAACCATGTCTTTTTCCTACTAGTTGTCGGCGAACCTTTCCGTAAATTCAAAGAGGACGATGAGTTTCGACATCGCTGGCACGTCAACGAAGATTTGGCCAAGAAAGTCGAGGGTGCTTTGCGAAAGCTCTACGGTACTTTGAATAATCAAGACCTCCTTCCCGAATCAGAGATGATCGGAAAATTCTTGACCCATCTGGAAGATGTCTCTGAACGTTATAAAAATCAAGAGATCGTCAAGCGTTGGCTCTCCATTTCCAAAGCTATCGGCAAGAATCCTCTCGGCGACTGGGGTGTGGCCCAATCTCCGAACGTCAAGACCAAGGGTATGCGCGATTACGCATTCCTGGTCATAAGGAAGCATGGCTCGCCGATCCATTTCCGCGAGGTCGCCAAACAGATCACGACTATGTTCAACAAAAAGGCTCACGTCGCAACTACTCACAATGAGCTCATCAAGGATCCTCGTTTCGTGCTCGTCGGTCGCGGCCTCTACGCTCTAGCTGAATGGGGATATGCTCCAGGAGTCGTCCGTGACGTCATCCGCACAGTCTTGGAGAAGAATGGCGCGCTTTCCAAGGAGGAAGTCATAGATAAGGTCATGAAGGAGCGCTACGTCAAAGAAAACACTATCATCGTCAATTTGCAAAATCCGAAGTATTTCCGCCGCGATAAAGATGGCAAATATCTTCCGTCAGGCGAGAAAGTGAAGGTGGCAGCGTAAAGCAAGGAGGAAGGAGTAAGAAGCAAGGAGTAGGGCATGCCACCCTACTCCATTCTTCGTTCTCCTTGCTCCTTCCTTCTTACTCCTTGCTCCTATATTTGCTATACTATAGCCATGCCTCTCGAACAGACCTTTGCCTATCTAGTTCAGAATTTTCAGATAAACCTCTTACCGCAATCTATCCAGATCGCCATTGCCTTGGCGCCCATCATGCTGATGTGGCTTTTGGCAGTGATCTTCTGGGATCTGTGGGTGGATTATGTGCGCAGCAGTCATTTTTTGGAAGTAAAATATACAGTGCTAGAGTTGAAGCTGCCCAAGGATACATTCAAGTCGCCGCTAGCTATGGAATCGGTGCTGAACTCCATACACAATACATCTGATGGGAGCAAGTACTCGCAGTATTGGAAAGGTGAGACGCGACCGTGGTATTCCTTGGAGATTGCTTCTATCGAGGGTCAAGTAAAATTCTTCGTGTGGACTGAAGATCAACGAAAAGCCGGTCTAATGTCGGCGCTGTATTCACAATATCCTGGAATCGAGATCGTAGAGCGAGAAGACTATACAAGAAGCGTATATTTTGATCCGAAGGTCATCAGGATCTGGGCTGGTGAATTCAAATTCACAAAGCCCGATGCTTACCCGATCAAGACTTATGTCGATTACGGCTTGGATAAGGATCCCAAAGAAGAATTCAAGATAGATCCTCTTCTTCCGCTCATCGAATGGCTCGGCAGCGTCGGGCCAAATCAGGAGGTCTGGTTTCAATTTTTGATCAGAGCCCACATCAAGGAGCAGCACAAACCCGGGACTCTTTTTACGAAGCACGACGCTTGGATAGATGGTGCTCAGAAAGAAATAGACAAGATCCTTCTCATCAAGGATCGTAAGACCAAGATCGCTGGCGAGGTCAATCCCGAAACCGGTTATGCCAAAATCCCGACCATCTCCAAGCCGGAACAGGATCTGGTCGAGGCCATAGGCCGTAGCGTAAGCAAGCTTCCGTTCGATGTCGGCATTCGTGCCTTGTATATCGCCAAGAAGGAGATTTTCAACACGCCTTTCGGTATCGGTGGGATCATTGGGAACATGAAGCAGTTCAATGCGGAAAATCTAAATGGATTCAAGCCGAATGGAGACAAGTGGCACAATCGGCTTGGCGATCCATGGCTAGATTACAAGAATTATCGTCGTAATCGTTATGGACGATTGGCTCTCATGGCCTTCAAGAGGCGCTCGTATTTTTATGCGCCGTTCACGAGCAAGCCGCTGGTTTTGAATACCGAAGAACTGGCGACCATTTACCATTTCCCTGGATCTGTTTCGCAAACTCCTTCATTAGATCGTATTCCGTCAAAGAAGGGCCAGGCACCTGGAAATTTGCCTGTATAATGTCATGAAGTTCATTAAGCGCCGATATAAGCTGATCGTTGGTATAATCGCCGCATCGTTTGCTGTTCTCATATTCCTCGTAATATACCTCTCTATAGCGCCGGCGAACTTTCCGAGCAGTACGGTCGTCACAATAAAAAAAGGAACTTATATGTCGCAAGCGGCAGAAATTTTGGCTTCAGACGGAATAATCCGATCCACTTTGCTACTGAAATTCTACGTCGTTCTTTTGAGCGGTCATCGCCAAGTCCAGGCCGGTGATTATCTCTTCGACACACCACAGTCCGCTCTGCGTGTAGCCTCTCGTCTAGTCTACGGCATTCAGGGACTACCGAAGATCAGGGTGACTTTCTTTGAAGGAATGACTTCGGATGATATGGCAGCCACTTTGAAGAAGAACATTCCGAAGTTTGACTCGACCACGTTCTTGGCTCTAGCTAAGCCGCTGGAAGGGTCGCTATTTCCCGATACCTACTATTTTTACCAAAATACCAAGCCACAAGAAGTTGTCGACCAGTTGCATTCAACATTCAATGCCAAAACCAAACCTCTGTTGCTAGATATTCAGGCTTTCGGCAAGTCTCCGTCCGATATCATCGCCATGGCTTCGATAGTCGAAAGAGAGGCGACCAGTTCAGTTGATCGCCGGATGATAGCTGGAATTCTTTGGAGACGCATTTCCATGAAAATGCCTTTACAGGTCGACCCGCCATTCTTTTACATTCTTGGAAAAGATTCGGCCTCTCTGACTCTCAAGGATCTAGCTATAGATTCCCCGTACAATCTCTACAAACACACCGGACTGCCACCGACGCCTATAGATAATCCCGGCTTGAACGCTATTGTCGATACCATCAACCCAACGCCGAGCGATTACCTATTCTATTTATCTGGAAAGGATGGTCGGATGCATTATGCTGTGAATCTAGCCGGGCATACGGCTAATGCGAATAAGTATATAGAGTAAGAAAAAAGCCGGTGGAGGTTTCCACAGGCCGGGATGAAAAGTATTCGATTGCAGCTTAGCCGAGTTTCCCCGAATTGAGCTGGTCTGCCATTGCCAAGGCTTCGACTAAGGCTTCAGCGCCCGTATTCCAGATCCATACCGAGTCGGCACCATAATCCAGGGCCTTCGTGATTGTCGCGGTGTCATCCTCGTAAAGCCTTAAGCAAATCGGCACGCGTACGATTCTCCGCTCATCTTCAACTGTGGAGCGAATGCCCCGAATTACATCCAATCCGTCAGGTATCGGCGAATCAAGGACCAGGTCAACGAGGACCATGCCAATGTTATTAGCGTATTCCAGGTACGTAGTGATGCCCGAATCGCCATTTTTTGCCTCGATGTATGAATGGCCAAGTGCCCGAAGAAGCCGAGAATTGGCCCTCCGGCTTGAATCATCTGCACATATGATAAGTACGATCATAGATATATCTCCTCTTGAGTTTTCTGCTATTGAATGTAAGATGTAATTCATGAATAGTCAAGTAGCAGGTTCATCGAGGTCAAAAGGCAGGATCAAGGTCTTCGTCGGCATGTCTGGCGGAGTCGATTCTTCTGTTTCAGCGGCCCTACTCAAGAAAGCCGGATATGATGTGACAGGCGTTTTCATCAAAGTTTGGCAGCCGGATTGGATCGATTGCAATTGGAAGGAGGAACGATTGGAAGCTATGCGAGCCGCTGCGCATCTGGATATACCTTTCATTACGCTCGATTTGGAACAGGAATACAAACGAGGCGTCATCGATTACATGATCGCTGAATACAAGGTCGGTCGAACTCCCAATCCTGACGTCATGTGTAACCGTGAAGTAAAATTCGGAGCATTTTGGAAATGGGCCAAAGAGAATGGGGCAGGCTTCATTGCTACGGGTCATTATGCGCGAAATATTGAGGGCCAACTCTTAATCGGTGTAGATTCTAATAAGGACCAGTCCTACTTTCTCTGGACTCTTAACAGGGACGATTTAGCCCATGTGATGTTTCCGGTCGGCGATATAGAGAAGCCGGAAGTCAGAAAGTTGGCGAAAAAGTTCAAACTACCGAATGCAGAAAAGAAAGACAGCCAAGGATTGTGCTTCATCGGAAAGGTTGATGTGAAGGAATTCCTGGCACATTACATAAAGATGGAATCTGGCCGGGTCTTGAATAAAAGCGGTGAAGTTATTGGTGGGCATCCGGGTTCATTACTGTTCACGATCGGTGAGCGGCACGGATTCAAAGTCGATGCCGAACATAAGACTCCGGAGGATTTGCCATATTATGTTATTAGCAAGGATATTGATAAGAACATCATTATGGTTTCCAACAGAGACGCCGCACATTCATTGCCGCAGGCTAGGAATTCAGTATGCATCAGAAATGGTAACTGGGTGAGCGCGAAAATTCCGAGCAAGACTGCTTTAGATGTCCAGCATTTTGATGGTTTTCCTCTTCAAGCCCGCAGCCGTTATCGTCAGGAATTGCAAAGGGTGCGGATCGTTGCAGCCACAATATCCGAGGCTGAAATAGAATTTGAGAAGCCACAGGATACGTTGACACCAGGGCAGTCATTAGTGATCTACGATGGGGAATTATGCTTGGGAGGGGGAGTTATTGAGGGTCGCTAATCCCTGCAGAAACACAAAATCCGCTTCGGCGGATTTTGTGAGAGCTTAGCAAATATCATTCATACCATCCGTGCTATACTAATGACCAATAAACACCCATGAATCACCTAGTCACGATCGCCAAGTCCGATGGCACAAAAGAGCTTTTTGAAGAAGAGAAGCTGGTAAGCTCGCTCAAGAGGGTCGGTGCTAGGCCGGAAGTTATAGATGATGTTGTGGATGAAGTCGAAAGAGAGATGCATGAGGATATGACAACATCTGACATCTACCGTCGCGCTTTCGTCCTCTTGCATAGGCATTCTGTTCCGATGGCAGCCAAATATTCAGTTCGTCGCGCCATGATGGAACTTGGGCCCGACGGTTTTCCTTTTGAGAAGTACGTAGCTCGTATCTTCAAGATGTGGGGATATGAATCAGTGACCGATCAGACATTGCTAGGAACTTGTGTTGATCATGAGGTTGACGTTGTGGCTTGGAAAGATAAAGAGCTGGCCATGGTAGAGGCAAAGTATCACAATGAGTTTGGTCTGAAATCAGATTTGAAGGTAGCTTTGTATGTCAAAGCTCGTTTCGATGATTTGGCCGAGGTTGTTTTCAATTTCGGTGGCGTAGAGCGAAAATTGACCGAGCGTTGGCTGGTGACGAATACGAAATTTACCGAAAAAGCTATCAAATATGGCGAATGCAATCATTTGAAATTGCTCGGGTGGAATTATCCTATTCATGGCAATTTACATGACATCATAGGTGAAAATGGCCTTCATCCGATAAGTTGCCTATCTTCTCTAACTCATGAACAAAAGAGAGATCTGGTCGGTCGCAACACTTTAGTTTGTATCGACCTAGTTGGTAATCCTGGAATCTTGAACGATATAGGCGTTAAAGGCGAGTTAGCTGAGAAGGTTTTAACTGAAGCACAAATCATTATCGAGGAGGCGAAGTAACCGTGTAGGTTAGGCCTCCCCGCCTATTCATACTGGCCACAATATGGCCAGTTTTGTTGATAATTGAAATATTTGTGTAGATAGGAGATAATGCGAAACATGAATGAAGTAAAAAAAGAAGTCCAAAAATTCATGGAGGAAAGGGATTGGTTGGGTCAGCCGCCAGCGGATGTGGCAAAGTCTATAATAATTGAAGCTGCCGAACTATTGGAACACTTCCAATGGAGCAGTTTCTTCTGTGAAGAAGTTGAAAAGGATCAGAAAACCAAGAATGAAATCGTTGCAGAACTGGCGGATGTGTTCATTTATGCTGTTGAAATGGCAATATTATTGGATGTAAATATTGGAGATATCGTGCACGCAAAGCTTATCAAGGCGGCGAAGAAATATCCCGTCGGTGTTGTTAATGGAAAGCTCGGGTCGAAAAAATACAAGGAGATAAAGAAGAAATATCGCGCGAAATCATAATCTTTGTGTCGAGTAATTCATTTATGACCAAACACGACCAAATGAAAGCAATCCGCGACGAACTGCTGGCGTTCACGCATTCGCCTCTCTATGAATATCGCACTGCCAACAAGTTCTTTCCTGTCGTTGGTGAGGGCAGTCATGATGCAGCCATCATGTTCGTGGGCGAAGCGCCTGGGCAGAATGAAGCCAAGACCGGACGGCCGTTTTGTGGGGCAGCAGGCAAGTTCCTTACGCTTCTCATCGAATCGATCGGGTTAACTCGCGACAAGGTTTACATCACAAATGTAGTCAAAGATCGTCCACCCGAGAATCGAGACCCGACGCCGGAGGAAATAGCCCTTTATTCACCATTCCTCGATCGTCAGGTGCAGATAATCCAACCCAGAGTCATCGTTACGCTCGGAAGGCATTCCATGGGATATGTCATGAGACGCTATGATTTGGATCTGGAGCTTGAGCCGATCAGCAAGATTCATGGGAAATCATTCCAGACGGTCTATTTTGATGCAGATAGCAATCCGCAACCCGTGACGATCGTGACGCTCTACCATCCGGCTAGTGCGCTCTACAATGGCGGAATGAGGGATATTCATAAGAAAGATTTTGAAGTTTTGAAGAAGTTCCTGTAGGATGTGTTTATGAATACACTCACATCAAGCACCGGAGCGCATCTTCTAGAGCATTTGAATCAGCAATATTCCAAGCTTCACAAAGCCTATGAAGACTATTTTTGGCTGTCTTACATGGGGGATCATAGTGTGGATGAGAAGATGAACAAAGCACAGTCAGAACGTGATGCATTCCGGTCAGATGAGAATCTCAAGAAGGAGGTCACGAAATCGATCAAAGTTTCAAAGGGAGTGATCAGAGACAGATTGAAGCTTTGGAAGCATTTCTTTGATCTATATCAAACACCGAAGCATGCATTTCCTTTCAAGGAGAAAGCAAATGAGCTCGAAGCAAAGATTGCGTCAGAAAAAACCTCTCGAAAAGAAGGATATACAGATCCAAAGACCGGCTCCTTCGTCGAAGCCTCTGAAAACAAGATGAAATTCAAGCTAAGGACTGACCCCGACGAAGCTGTCCGTAAGGCCTGCTTCAAGGCCTTAGAAAAGCTGCCTTTGGACACGATCGATGATTATTTGAAGATCATTGCGCTTCGCAATGAATTCGCACACGCTTTGGGGTACGAGGATTTCTATGCCTATAAGGCTCGGATTGATGAAAATATGACAAAGAAGGAATTGTTTTCGATCTTTGAGAAGATATACGAAAAGACCAAATATGCACAAAAGGACATATTGAAATTGGAAAAGAAGATGGTTGCCGAAGGGAAACCTGGCTTGCGTAAGCCTTGGAATTTTGGATACATGATGACAGGCGGATTTGCCAAAGAAGAGGACCCGTATTTTCGATTTGAAGATGTGCTTCTGCGCTGGGGAAGATCGTTTGCCGCCCTTGGAGTCGATTTCGGTGGAGGATCAGTGACTCTCGATCTTCTAGATCGAAAAGGTAAGCACAACAATGGTTTTTGTCATTATCCTAGCTTGGTGCAATTCAAAAATGGTAAAAGGATCCCAGCGTCCAGCAATTTTGCTTCAAATGCGGTGCTAGATCAGGTTGGTGCTGGTGTCCGAGAAACAGAGACAGTCTTTCACGAGGCTGGGCACGCCGCCGATCGATTGAATTCTATGCAGCCGGACGCTTGCATCAATCATGAATATCCGCCATCGACCGTTTCTTGGGCTGAAACACATAGCATGTTCATGGATACTATATGCTCAAGCATTGAATGGCGTACGAGGTATGCAAAAGACGAAAACGGCCAGCCTTATCCTTTCGAATTGTTCGAAAGAAAAGTCAGAAAGCTAAGCCCTCTTCGTCCGCTTAGCCTCATGTACATCCTGTTCGTTATCTTCTTCGAAAAAGAAGTGTACGAGTGCAAGAGCCTTAACAAGGCCAAGCTTCTGGAGATTGCCAAAAAGAATGCGAGAAAGTACACGAATTATTCTGAGGATTCAATTTCGATTCTTAATCTCCCCCATATATATTCCTGGGAAAGTTCCGCCTATTACCACGGTTATGGACTGGCAGAGCTCGGAGTACACCAATGGAGGCATTACTTTTTCAAGAAATATGGCTACATTGTCGATAATCCGAAGATTGGTCGCGAGATGACGCGTATGTGGTCCTACGCTTCGCTATACCCAGCCAAGCAATTGGTGAAAATGGCAACCGGAAAACCGTTGAGCCCGGATGCTTTCATCAGCGATGTTACATGTTCAAACGATACGATCATTGCCGGTGCCAAGAGGAAGATCGCTCGGCTGCAAAAGATCCCTGAATACAAGAAGCCCGTGGATTTGAAAGGAAAGATTACTATGGTTCATGGCAAGAAGAAGATCGCCGACAATTCCAAGGGCTTTGAGGATATGGATAAGAAATATCGCAAGTGGCTAAAGTCGTTATAGGTCTGACCTCGTCGGCCTAGCCTCAATCTAGCGATTTTGCTAGTATTGCATCATGACATCTTCCGAAATACGCCAGAGATTCTTGGAATTCTTCAAGAAGCGCGGCCACGATATTATTCCTAGCGCCTCATTAGTTACCAGCGATGAAAAGGGCATCACCAACCCGACGCTTTTCAATACGGCTGGTATGCAGCCGCTTATTCCATACTTGCTCGGTAAGCCATACTTGGTTGATGGCCGAGAATCGACGCGATTGGCCGACGTTCAAAAATGCATCCGCACAGTCGATATAGATGAGATTGGCGACAGAACCCATGCAACCTTCTTTGAGATGCTCGGGAATTGGTCTCTTGGTGATTATTTCAAAAAAGAAGCTATCGAATGGAGCTACGAATTACTTACATCAAAGAGCGACGTTGTCGGTGATCGCGGTTTTGGTTTGGACCCGAACCGATTGTATGTGACTGTCTTTGAAGGCGACGAAAATGCGGGGCGCGACGATGAAGCTGCGGGTATTTGGCGTGAACTATTTAAAAAGAACGGTGTTAATGGTGCTACAGGAGATACGTCGAAGAATGGTGAAGAAGGACGCATTTTTTACATGCCAGCCGGCATGAATTGGTGGGAGGCGGGTGAGAATGGACCATGTGGTCCTGATACGGAGATGTATTACGATATAGGTGATCCTAAAACGGGAGAGCCATTCTTCGGAGGTAAGCCAATAACAAGGGAACAATTTCTTGAGGCTGATTCCAAGCGCCAGATTGTTGAGGTTTGGAATGATGTCTTCATGCAATACGAGAAGAAGGATGGAAAGATCATCGGAACGCTGCCTAAGCCTTCCGTTGATACTGGAGCTGGTCTTGAACGACTAGCAATGGCACTGGCTGTGCCGTCGGTTGATAACATTTATGATACTGATCTGCTAAAGCGAGTGATGGATGAGATACAGGTTCTTTCAAAGAATTGGGATTTGAAGTCAGCACGAATCGTCGCTGATCATATTAAAGCCTCCGTATTTCTGATTTCAGATGGTGTAAGACCTTCGAATACCGATCGTGGCTATGTGCTGCGAAAATTGATACGCAGAGCGGTTACACATTCAAATCGGCTTGGGATCAATGCTAAAGATAACAAAAGCTCATTATCCGAACTGGCGAAGCTCTTTGTGATTAAGTATTCTGATCAATATCAATACTTAAAAGATAGCGAGTCATTAGTTTGCAAGGAAATAGCGGACGAGGAAGAGCGATTTAGACTTACCCTTGAAAGAGGCCTGAAAGAATTCGAAAAGGGCATCGATGCTTTCACTCTGTTTTCAAGCTACGGATTTCCTTTAGAATTAACCCTGGAACTAGCCAAAGAGAAGGGAATTATCGTAGACGTTAAGGATTTTGAGGATAAATTCAAATCCCATCAGGAGTTATCTCGTTCTGGTGCCGAGCAGAAATTCAAGGGAGGCCTAGCCGACGCGAATGATCCGATGATCGTCAGATATCACACCGCTACCCACATATTGCATCAAGCTCTACACGATGTTCTCGGTGATGCCGTCATGCAGAAAGGATCGAACATCACGACTGAGCGATTGCGTTTCGATTTCGCCCATGGCGCCAAGATGACCGATGAAGAAAAGAAAAAAGTTGAGGATATTGTAAACGAGAAGATCGCCGCCGCTTTACCAGTAAGCCAGCTCAAGATGTCTCGCGTCGAAGCTGAAAAGACTGGAGCTCGCCACTTCTTTGGCGAGAAATATGGTGACGAGATTTCAATCTACTTCGTCGGAAAGGCTTCCAATCCTCCATTTGTGGATGATTTGACGACGGCATATTCAAAGGAATTCTGTGGCGGACCTCATGTCAAGAACACTAGAGAATTGGCTGGCCCGGAAGGGAAGTGGCATTTTAGGATTCAAAAAGAAGAAGCAGTAGCGCAAGGAGTGAGGAGGATTAAGGCAGTATTGAATTAAAGCAATATGTTATAATATGGGCATGTCCCTGTTCTCTAACGAAAGTTTCAATCAATTAGTGATCGTCATGGATGTTCAGAGTTCTCTCGTTCGTGGATCATTGGTCATGCTCAAGCGTGGAGCATTGCCGAATGTGATATTCACTTACACAGCTAGCGTTCCTTGGAAGCCTCACACGGACTACAACTACCTGGTCAAGATGACTCTGCGAGCGGTTTCAGAGACCATGAATGTTTGTCTTCGCAATTTTCACTCTCATCTAGCATCAGAACATGTCCCAAAGAAGATCGGGGCTATCCACTACGTCTTATCCTCACCATGGATCGTCTCTCAGGCTAAAACTCTTTCAACGGAACTGCCAAAGGAGATGGTGGTCACGGAGGCTTATGTAGAAAAGATCATCGGAGAAGAGAAGCGGATGATGTTACCTTCCAATGAAGTCGATAATGTGGCTATAGAACAGAAGATTTTCAATATCAAATTGAACGGATATTCTGTAGCTGAGTGGGTCGGAAAATCCGCTTTGAACATCGATGTGTCCTATACTATTAGCATAGCTAATAGCCGCATGATCGAAAATCTCAAGGATATTTCATCATCGGCTATACACCGTATCCCGGTGCAATTCCATTCTTCTACGCTCCTACAGTTCATCGGCATGAGGATATGTCAGCCTAATAGAGGCCAATACGTTTTGGCACATATTCACGGCGAATTTACCGACGTAGCAGTCATGGACAATCATGCCTGCATATACTTCGCATCGTATCCCTTGGGCGTACGCAATATGATCAGGAAGATCGCTCTAGCTACAGGAACTGATCAACACGCGGCTGATTCATTGCTTACTTTATATGTTGGCGGTCACATCGATGCGGCTCATTCTTCAGGTCAGATTGATGCCATTCATTCTATCGGAAATGGCTGGATGAATGCCCTCAAAAAAGCATTAGCTGAACAAAACGCTTTGTCGCTCGATTCATCGCTAGATTCATTACGTTGCATCATCTCTGCAGTCGCACATGAGGAATTCTTTGTAAAGTGTCTCCGGGAAGCATATCCTAAAAGTCGTGTAAACACTTTATCCGTCGAAGATATTCTGCCACATGTTGCCTTTAGCGATCGGGCAGAACGTAGCCGATTAGTCGGAGTATATGCAGTGGCACTTAGCAGTATGCTATAATCTATACAAGCGTAACTTATTTATCTTTCAAATGCCTCGCAGAGTACAAGACATAGTTCCAGGAGAGCATCGTCACGTCAGGGATGTCCCTGCCGAACGACAAGTCGAGCGCGCTAAACCCGAGCGTCCCAAAATCGTACGCGAGACGAAGGACGCAGAGCCAGAACAAGAGATCAAGATTCATCACAAGCCTTTAGGCCCATTAGGTCCCGTCAGCAAGAAGCATCTTCTGGTAACCCCACCACCTCCGCGCGCAAAACGCCAAGGCAACCGATTGAAATGGTTGATTCTGGCTTTGAGCATCATCGCAATCATCGGCATCATAGGATTTGTGGCTTCTTCGTATTATTCACGCGCGACATTCACAATCACGCCCAAAGTGATCGACGTTCCAGTCAATGGGACGTTCGTAGCGCAGATAGCATCAGCTACTAGTACTCTCGCTTATGAGGTTGTGACAGTCAAAGGGGCCGCGTCTAGCACTGTTGCGGCTACAGACGGTCCGTCAATATCAACCAAGTCTACAGGAAAGATCACTCTATACAATTCCTATAGCAATCAGCCGGTGCGTCTTATAGCTGGAACACGTTTGAGCTCTGATGGCAATAGTATATATAGGTTGCCTGGTTCGGTGATAATACCCGGATATACGAATCCATCCGGAACAATCATGCCAGGGAAGACCGTCGTGTCGATCGTGGCTGATCAGCCCGGTCAAGCATACAATCTCACAAAATCTGACAATGTGGATAATTTCAAAGTTGTGGCGTATAAGGGTGGACCTAGATATGAAAGCGTATACGCAAAGATGGCCACGGATATATCCGGAGGATTCGTGGGTGTGAAGAAGATCACAGATGCGTCCGCGGTTGCTTCTACTACGGCTAAGATAAAGGCGTATCTCACCACTTCGCTGCTAGCGCAAGCCAAGAGCGCAGTTCCGCAAGGATATATCATGTATGATAATAGCTATATTTCATCGTTCGCGACACCGGATGTTGGAGGTGTGATAGAACGTTCTGCTACCATAACCTTACAAGGAACAGTTTACGGTATCATCTTCAAGAAGAATGAATTGTTAGCCAAAATCTCTAACGGCCAATCCGGCATGTCTTTCGGTAGTTTTAGTTACACGTCACCGGGACTGGAGGAACTGCAGGTTGCAATCGTCAATCTCAAAGATTTTTCTCCTAGCAAGAAGGTCTCATTGGTCATGAAGGTTAAAGGTGATGTAAAGCTCATTGGCACGGTTCCGGTAGACGATATAGTGAAGAAACTAGAGGGTATTTCTTTAGCCAAAACTCAAGATGTTTTCAAATCGTACAGTTCTGTCATTGCTTCTGGTACTGGCGAGCTCGTTCCGCCTTGGGCAAAAATACCAAAAAATCCCAAGAGAATAGCGGTCACGGTGCAAATGCCGTAGTGATATCTCAACGATTATTTATTATTAACATTAATATATTCTCATGAATATTGAAGCGATGGAGCATCCAAAGGATGAGAGTGGTGAAGATAATACGATCAACGAGCTAGGAAAAACGAGAAACTTTATCGATAAGACGGTTGCTATGGCCGCAGGCGCTGCTATATTCGCCGGCGCTTCTGCTGAAGCGGGCCAAAATAAATTTGCTGAGGATACTGTACCTGTAACCAAGGTCGTCACAGAACAAAAGATTCTCAATGTTAAGCCATCGGAGAAGATCTTTGTGGGCAAATATGCGGATGATTTCGATAAGCTCGATAGAAGCAAATTGACGGAGGCTGGTAGCGCTTGGGCATCTGAACTACTGAATAAGCTGATCGAAGCTAGAGTAATGATTCATGGTGGCACTGACGCGATGAGCTACCTAAAAGCAGGATACGGGGCATTTGCCAGGCATTATGAGGATTTCGTTAAGACAGCTGCGCTTCATTCGCCGGGGGATCATTTGTTCGTGGCACATACAGCTCAAATTCTATTGATAAATTTCGAAGAGGCTCTTGATTCCAATAGCGTCAATAGGACAAATATGAGCGCAGAAAGAAGTTATATGGAGGATTGCATCAAAAGATGCATGGGCGCTTATGATAGAGGAACGGCTGCTAATGACGGCCCTAAGTTCAAGTTCTAGTGCAAAAGGACAACAGGCATTGACTAAAATACCCTATATCTGCTACTATCGTGAAGCACCCGGAATATATAGTGTAAATGGATACAGCTCCCAAATCTAAAAATTTTGCGACCGGCGCGGTCGTTGAGGCTTTGCCCGACACGCTATTTCGAGTGGAGCTTTCCGAAAGCAAGGAAGTCATATTGGCTTACCTGGCCGGAAAAATGCGAATGAATCGTATCCGTGTGCTTATTGGAGATAAGGTTGAATTGGAACTTGATCCGTACGGCGGACGAGCTCGCATAACGAGACGCTTGTAATAGCGTTAAATACAATGAGAGTAAAAGCATCTGTAAAGAAAATATGCGCGAAATGCAAGATCGTCAGGCGTGGCGGTTATTTATACGTTACCTGTAAGTCAAATCCGCGACATAAGCAGAGACAAGGATAATTTTCATATTTATATATTTATACAAGTACAATGCGCATACTAGGAATAACATTACCCGAAAATAAGCGGATGGAAATAGCCTTGACGGCTATTTATGGCATCGGTCGTTCACGCGCCATGCTCGTTCTTTCGAAGGCAGGCGTCGAGGCCGGTATGAAGCCGAAGGAGCTTTCGGTAGATCAGGAGAATGCGTTACGTAAGCTGGTCGAAAGCTACAAGATCGAGGGCGACCTGAAGCGTGAAGTCGCGGGCAATATCAAACGCCTGAAAGATATCAAAGCCTACCGCGGTTCGCGACACGCAAGACATTTACCGGCGCGCGGTCAACGAACCAAGACCAATTCCAGGACTATTAGAGGAAACGTCAGGAAGACTATGGGATCTGGTAAGAGGAAAGAAGAAAAGAAATAATCAATAACATGGGTAAAAAACGAATTGTAACAACAGGAGGAGCGGAAGCAGGTGGCGCTGAAAAGAGCGTCCAGGTTTCCAGCAAGAAGAGGGTCGACTCGGGTATTTTGCATGTCCAATCGACATATAACAATACCAAGCTCATGCTCACCGACAAACAGGGAAATGCCCTGATGTGGGGATCGAGCGGCGGAGCAGGATTTAGAGGAGCAAAAAAGGGTACTCCATTTGCGGCGGCCAAAGTCGGAGAGACATTGGCGCTCAAGGCACAGAACATCGGACTTCGAGAAGTTGATGTCGTGGTAAAGGGTGTCGGATCAGGCCGTGAATCAGCTATCCGCGGTTTTATCAGCAAAGGAGTCCTTATTTCATCTATCAAAGACGCTACACCAGTTCCGTTTAATGGGCCACAGCCGAAGAAGCCGCGACGCGTCTAATTCTACATCTAATCCCTAACCCCTACATTTATGAAAATCGGACCACGTTACAAAAAAGCTCGTTACCTCGGCGCCCCCGTCTTTCGAAAGACGCAGACGCAGAAGTTCGCCATGAGCTCACAGCGAAAGGTTAAGACTATGGGTGGCCGTCGTGGCGCCAAGAGCGAATTCGGCAAGCAGTTGTTGGAGAAGCAGAAGGCTCGATTCAGCTACGGTGTCGGCGGTAGGCAATTCACCAATTACGTCAAACAAGCATTGAAGACGACCGGAGACAATGGCAAGAACCTCATGCAGCTCTTGGAGGGGCGTTTGGATAATGTCATGGTCAGGGCCGGTTTCGCCCCCACCCGTTCAGCGGCTAGACAAATGGTCTCTCATGGCCATATCAAGGTAAATGACGTCATCGTCACCATCCCGTCATATCACGTTTCTATCGGCGACCTCCTCACCATCCGCGAAGGCAGCAAAAAGAAGGTCATTTTTTCCAAGATCGACGAGGAGTTGCAGAATTTCAAATGGCCATCATGGATCGTCGTCGATGCGGCCAAAAGAGAGATCAAGATCGTCGCCGAGCCGGTTGTCGATATGACCGAGCTTCTCTTCGATGTCAGGCAGGTGTTGGAATTCTATACGCGCTAGACAAGAACAGGATTTGGTGTATAATTAATGGCCTATTTTTAATATTATAAAATCATGATTTACGACGTCGTTCTACCATCACAACCCAAGGTCATCCGCGAGGAAGGCAACAGCGGTACCTACGAGATTGATGGCCTTTACCCAGGTTATGGCCACACCCTAGGCAATTCGTTGCGTAGGATCATTCTCTCGTCTTTACCAGGCGCGGCTGTGACAAAGGTCAAGATCAGAGGCGTCGATCATGAATTTTCTGCAATCGAAGGCGTCAAGGAAGACGTCATCATCATTCTGTTGGCCCTCAAGAAGCTACGCATCCGACTCGATACCGATGAACCTCAGCTCCTTACACTCAACGTCAAAGGTGTCAAAGAGATTACCGCCAAAGACATCACGGTTCCAGGCCAGGCTGAGATTTTGAATCCAGACCTGCATATCGCCACCTTAACCGAGAAGGATTCTGCGATCGATATCGAGATCTCTGTCGAGAAAGGGTTGGGTTATGTCTCCAAGGAAGTCATCCAGAAAGATCGCGTGGAGATAGGGGCTATCACTCTGGATGCCGCCTTTACACCGATCCGCAAAGCCAACTATGAAGTCGAGAACATGCGCGTCGGAGATCGTACTGATTTCAATCGTCTTCGCCTGTCCATCGAGACCGATGGCACCATAAGTCCGAGAGAAGCTCTCGAGAAGTCTATTTCTCTCATGATCCACCAGCTCAAAGCTATCGTCGGATTCAAAGAGGAAGAAGTCGAAGCCAAGGAGGAAGGAGGAAGCAGCAAGGAGGAAGGAGCTGAGGTCTCTGCGGACGAAAAGCATGGTAAGGGTGAAATGGATACGGAGCTTATGAAGACTCGCATCGATTCACTGGGACTCTCTTCTCGAACTGCCAAGGCTTTGACGGCTGGCAATATCCGCACTTTGGGAGGTCTGGCACGCAAGAAGGAGTCAGATATCATGGATGTCGATGGATTGGGCGCCAAAGGGATGCAGGAGATAAAGAAATTACTCGCACAACACGGAATCACGTTAAAACAGTAAAATGAGACACCATTCAAACGTCAGAAAATTCGGCAGAGAGAAGACTCAGAGGCACGCTCTGATCAGCTCTTTGGCGCGGAATCTGATTCGTGATTCCCGTATCCGGACGACTACGGCCAAGGCCAAGGAATTGCGCCCATTCGTTGAGAAGCTAGTCACCAAAGCAAAGACCGTTACGATCGCATCTCGTCGTTTAATAAATTCAAGGCTGCACAGCGCGGACGAGACAAAAAAGCTGTTCGACACCGTCGCTCCGAAATACAAGGATCGGAAGGGTGGTTACACAAGGATCATCCGACTACCGAACAGAGACTTGGATGGTAGCTCGATGAGCTTGATAGAATTCGTATAACCTGTAGTATGCATATCAATACCGTGAAATACACCATAGACGCACAAGGTAAGAAGTTAGGCAGAGTCGCCAGTGAAGCGGCCTCTGTTTTGATGGGCAAGAAGTCTGTCACATTTGCCAAGAATACTGTACAAGATGTTCAGGTTGAGATCGCGAATGCAAAAAAGACTGATATTTCAGCTTTAAAGAAGACACGCGACATTTATGTCACCTATACTGGTTCACGCGGCGGTCTCAATAAGGAATCTCTCGGACAGTTGATCAATCGCCGTGGAATGACCGAGGTTTATCGTCGAGCAGTCAAGAGAATGTTGCCTGATAACAAGCTACGCGATCTTAGAATGAAGAATCTGAGCGTTAAAGAATAATATCAAATTCCAAAATGGCCCCAACTACCACCACAAACAAATATTTCGAAGCCGTCGGTCGTCGCAAGACCGCCATTGCTCGTGTCCGATTGTTCCCGGCTCCAAAGGCCAAGTATGAAGTCAACGGAAAGGCTTTGGAAGAATATTTTCCAGTAAAAGAGATGCAACAGACGGCTATGGAGGCCATCGAAAATGGCAAAGCAGCCGAGAAGTTTCTGGTAACGGCCAAGATCGTCGGTGGTGGCATATCTGCCCAATCAGAAGCTATGAGACATGGCATTGCTCGCGCACTCCTGGTTTACGATATTGAGCTTCGTGGTGGTCTCAAGAAGCAAGGATTTTTGAAGAGAGATCCTCGCGCCAAGGAACGCCGTAAGTTCGGATTCAAGAAAGCCCGCAAGTCTCCACAGTGGTCGAAGAGATAAGGAGGAAGAAGACAGGAGCAAGGAGGAAGGAAAATCTCAAAAAAGGGAGTGGCGACACTCCTTTTTTCGTGGTAGTGTCTCATCGGAAGGAATTGAAATCTGTAAGTTTATGAAAGCTGCATACGATACCTCGTGGAACCGGTTCGTTAACTTAGTTTGTGCTCCAATCATCTTTTTCACCCGCTTTCACCACCGCCGCAAGTTCAAGGCTGCCATGATCGAATTAAAAACGATTCTGGCAGATCCTCGTGGACGAATAGATGCGCCGCAGAAGGTCAAGATTCTTATGCCGGATGCCGTCTTCTTCGGAATCCCGGAGACGTTAGCTGGTTGCAATTCGTTTGCGGAATTGAAGAAAAAAGCGGAGGAATCGAAGAAAAGAGCCCTTTTGTTCACCATCCAGAAGCGTTCTGGAGGCTAGAATATTTCGACATACTCTGCTAGACTGATTTCGGACAAGCTGGGACGATGGACTAATTGGGACATTCAACCACCGTCATACGCCGAGTGGCAGATATGATAGCAAGCGTTCTTCTGAGGCGTGGTGCCTTCGCTTAGCAGTATTCTGACGGGTCGAGGTACATTGGGTGTATCTTTCCCAGCTGTCCGCTCTTTTCTTCTGGCGTGCCGCTTCCCGGCCGCCTTTTTTGTTGCGCCAGTCGCAATTTTCCGCTATCCTTACCCTATGTTCAAAAAGAAAGATGACAACGACATAATTCCCGAAAAAGACGTAGACAGAGCAGTTGACTCAGATATGAATGAAATGCTGGATGATTCTGTTGTCGCCGAGGAACACGCTGGCGATACTATCAAGAAGTTACGTGAAAAATTGAAGGCCTGTGAAGCAGAGAAGCTGGAGTACCTTACTGGTTGGCAGAGAGCCAAGGCAGATCTCATCAATGCAAGGAGGCGCGATGAAACTGATCGTAAAGAATTCACGAAATTCGCCAACGAGCAGTTGTTGTTCGAATTGATTCCGGTACTTGAGAATTGGGATATGGCCTTGAGTCACAAGGAGTCATGGGAAAAAGCTGACAAGAATTGGCGCATCGGGGTTGAATCGATTTTCAATCAGCTAAGAAAGGCGCTGACAGACAATGGTCTGGTAGAAATCGATCCATTAAATGAGACGTTTGATCACGCTAAACACGAAGCTATTGAATATGAGCACGTTGATGATGCCAAGAAGGATCACGTCATTTTGAATGTCATACAAAAAGGGTATTCGTTCAATGGAAAGATTCTCAAACCAGCAAAGGTGAAAGTTGGGGAGTTCTCCGCGAAGTGAAGCTAGGCGGCAAGTCTAGCACAATCTCGCGAGGTGAGACCTAGTGGAAATCATAAAGCCCCGCCAGCGAAGCTTTGAGCTTCGGGCGGGGTGAGTCAATACTTGCTGGACAATCCGATAATGAACGCGAATACGAGCAATATGGCCCCTGCGATTTCCAGAGCCATATCCCTGCGCCCAGGGTAGGCATATTTCGCAGGCTTTGGCTTACGGAATAGATATTTCAGAGGGCCGATCTCACCTCGAACTATCAGAGAGATTCCGCATACCACCATTGCACATAGTATGATCGTAACTTTATCAATTCTCATAGAACATAAATGTTTAACCTAATAGCTATACTATGAAATGCGTCAGTCGGGTGCCAAGTTGATTCGGCTTGCAACCGCGCAACTTTTCGTCTAAAATCATCGTATGAAGAGCATGTTAGCCATATATGAACAGCCCAAGAATCTAAGTATAGACACTTCTGCGCCGCGATTTGTATCGCAAGTGTTCAGCGATCGTAACGGCCGCCAATTCAGGTTAACTTTCTTGGTAACGGTGATCAACGGAGAGTTGAATGGCCGTTTGATTTCAGCTGATCCACTATCGTCATCAGTTGCGAGTATCAGCGGTGAAGTTTCTGATACTAATGGCATCTTTTGTTTACCTATAGATAGCTCCAAGAAAGCGCCCGCCACCGAATACATTTTTGATTTCGTTCCGGTCATTTCCCCGTATTTCTCATTGGAATTTCTCATAAATAGCCAACCTACCAGGGCGCCTTCTAGGAAATAGACTGCAGAGGGCAGACCTCTGCGAATCGTGCCACTACACTTAACTGTAGTGCCGCGATTTTAAGTGTTGGGGAGGGGAGACGTTCATTTCCTAAACATTTGAAAAGTGTCCGTTTTTCGGACAGTTTCGCAAAGTGAAGAAAAAGAGAATGTAACCCTTTCCGAGGGTAGACCTCGGAACAAAGTGGTTCATTAAAAGTCAGGCTAAAAAAATGTCGCCGGCATTGGTGCTGGCGACGAGGTGAACAAGCTACAACTTACACGATTCTAAGCGACTTCGAATAGGATACTTGGTAGCTCGTCTGATCCGAAACTTCCTGAATGTCAGGCCATGGAATCCGACGAGGCATCCCTTCCATTATGAGAACGTCGGATTGTGTCTCGTGACAATCTCGTAATTCGCCTTCGACTCTGAGTTTAATGTTCTTCAAAATGCCGACACCAAGTAACCGAGCTGCACCAGCGACATTTTCAGCATTTACCTTAGCAACGGCTAACAAGTCTCCATCAAAGTACACCGAGATACGTAAGATTGTGAACATCATAGTATGTATCTCCTTTCGGGAATTAGTTTAGCACATTATCAGTAATCAGTCAATCTTATTATTTAACATCGAAACACCATGTCCAAAATCATCGGAATCGACCTCGGAACGACTTTCTCGGCAGTAGCCGTCATGGAAGCCGGAACGCCGAGAGTCCTAGAAAACGCGGAGGGGGCACGCACAACGCCTTCGATTGTCGCCCAATCTAAAACAGGCGAAAGGCTCGTCGGATTGCTTGCAAAGAGGCAGGCTGTGACTAATCCCAAGAACACCATATTCCAAATTAAGCGCTTCATGGGCCATAACTTCGACGATCCAGGCGTACAGAACGATATCAAGAACGTCTCATTCGAAGTCAGAAAATCTTCGACCGGCGGCATTGAAGTTAACTTATCCGGCAAATGGATGAGACCTGAAGAGGTCTCGGCTATGATCCTGCAGAAACTGAAGAATGACGCTGAAACGAGACTTGGTGAAAAGATTACCGAAGCGGTCATTACTGTTCCGGCTTACTTCAACGACTCCCAGAGAGCCGCTACTAGAGATGCTGGTAAGATCGCTGGCCTCGATGTAAAGAGGATCATCAATGAACCGACAGCCGCGGCCTTGGCTTATGGCTTCAACAAGAAGAAGGACGAGAAGATCGCCGTATTCGACTTCGGTGGCGGAACATTCGATATATCAGTGCTAGATGTTGGCGGAGATACGATCGAAGTGAAGTCTACTGATGGCGACTCCCATCTCGGAGGTCGCGATATTGATGCCAAGATAGTGAATTGGCTTGCAGATACGTTCAAGAAAGAGAACGGCATTGATCTAAAGACTGATGCATTGGCTTTACAGCGTCTCGATGAGGCGGCAGAAAAGGCCAAGATAGAGCTTTCAACATCTATGCAGACGGATATAAATATCCCATTCATCACTTCAGGTTCAGATGGACCGAAGCATCTTATGGTCACATTCACTCGCGCAAAGCTAGAGGAAATGTGCGCTGAATTCATAGATAGAGCCATGATGATCACCAAGCGCGCTATAGATGCTTCGCCATTCAAGGTCGGCGAGATCAATGAAGTAGTCCTAGTTGGCGGTCAGACACGTATGCCGGCCATGCAAAGCGCGGTCAAGAAGTTCTTCGGTAGGGATCCTCACATGGGAGTCAATCCTGACGAAGTGGTTGCGGTGGGCGCCGCTATTCAAGGCGGAATATTAGGCGGTGAAGTTCGAGACGTATTGCTTCTCGATGTCATTCCGCTTTCACTCGGTATCGAAACATTGGGCGGTGTTGCGACGAAACTGATAGACAAGAATACGACCGTTCCTACCCAACGTTCTCAAGTGTTCTCAACGGCGGCTGACAATCAGACATCCGTGGAAATCCACATCACTCAAGGCGAGCGAGCTATGTCATCTGACAACAAGTCCCTAGGCCGCTTCATTCTCGACGGTATTCCACCGGCTCCTCGCGGTATGCCGCAGGTCGAAGTCACATTCGATGTCGATGCTAACGGCATATTGAATGTCACAGCAAAGGATAAGGCTTCCGGCAAGGCTAACTCCATAAAGATCACTGCTTCTTCGGGTCTATCCAAAGAAGAAGTTGAGAAGATGAAGCAGGAAGCGGCCAAGCATGAAGCTGAAGATAAGACCAAGCATGAGGCTGTAGAAGCTAAGAATATTTCTGAACAATTGATCTACACCGCTGAAAAGGCTTTGAAAGATGCCGGAGACAAAGTTCCTGCCGATATCAGGAAGGGTATTGAAGACAAGATAGCCGACTTGAAGACGGCCAAGAATGGGAGCGACCTTACGCTCATAAAGAAAGTAACGGAGGCTTTGTCGACCGAAATTCAGAAGATTGGGCAGTACATGAATAAGGAGCAAGGAGGAGGGAGTAAGGAGCAGGGAGGCTCGAATTCTGGAGGTCAAAACGGGGACAAAGGCGCCGGTGGAGACTCAGGTGGAAATGTGAAGGATGCGGAGTTTAAGGAAAAAAAGTAGCTACTACACTCAACTGTAGTGCTTGAAAATTAAAAGGCCGGCCACGCCCGCGAAGGGTGGTCGGCTTGGGGGGTACTGTGATTACTAGATCTAATTATAAAACCATGAACCCAAACCAAATAAATCTGGCCACCATGGCCAAACACTTCTGCCAAGGAGTGGTGATCGCCAATACCAATGACGCCTTCTATGCCGTCATGGATACTGGCGATACGAAGATCGCATACGTATTCACGCCAGAGCATATGAAGCAGCTCTATCAATCGATTGGTTATAATCTGGCAGAATTTGAAAAGAAGTCGCGAAAGATAGAAGCGAATTGGTCACCAGGAATACAGAGTCCGATTCAGCAGCCGGACCTAAAAGATCCGGATGATAAAGGAAAGAAGAAATAAATCACATGAAAGACTATTACAAAATACTTGGGATAGAAAAGACCGCCTCCAAAGACGAGATCAAGAAGGCTTTCCACAAGCAGGCGCATCAAAACCACCCCGATAAGACCAAAAATGACCCCGCCGCAGCTCAGAAGTTCAAAGAAGCTAGCGAGGCCTATTCGGTGCTATCTGATGAGCAGAAACGCAAGCAATACGATATGTTCGGTTCAGGTGGACCTGGCGGAGGTGGCTTTAACGGCGGAGGCCAAGGCGGATTCAATCCGCAGGACTTCGGGGGATTCGACTTTTCCGGATTCCAGCAAGGAAATGGGGGTGTCGAATTCGACTTAGGCGACATATTCGGAGATTTCTTTGGCGGAGGCCGTTCCAGACAGGCTAGACAAAACCGCGGCCATGACATTTCTATCGATATTCAAATCACCTTTGCTGAATCGGTCTTTGGAGTCGAACGCGACATTATTCTGACAAAGAATTCCAAGTGTTCGACCTGTGACGGTACTGGCGGTGCTCCGGGTTCCAGTATGGATAATTGCAAGACATGTAATGGCAAAGGAAAGATAAATGAAACACGACGTTCATTCATAGGTGTCTTTAACACGACTCGGGTCTGTGAAGCGTGTCACGGGCGCGGTCAAGTCCCGAAGAATCCTTGTCCGACCTGTCACGGTTTAGGCGTTTCCGAGCGCCAGCAAGAGATCACGGCCAAGATTCCCGGTGGGATCGATGATGGTGAGATGATCAGACTGAGCGCCATGGGTGAAGCGGTTCCGGGAGGCGTTTCTGGTGATCTATACATCAAGATACATGTCCAGTCTGATCCGCATTTCAAAAAGGAAGGCCAGAATATTGTAACCAATCTTACGATCAAGCTGACGACCGCTCTTATTGGAGGTGAAATTCCTCTAAAAACTCTCGACGGTGATTTGTCTTTAGTGATTCCTGAGGGAACAAATACGGGGGATGTTCTGCGTGTCAAAGGCAAAGGCGTAGTAAGCGAACGTGGTAGACGTGGCGACTTTCTGATCAAGATCACCGTCGACATGTCAAAAAAACTTAGCAGAGATGCAAAGAAGCTAATCGATGGCCTGAAGGCCGAGGGGATATAAGTAACAAAAAAGGGTGCGATAGTGCACCCGTGGTTACGTGGAAGTCTGATCGCAAAGAGTTATCACTTCAGCTAAAGTTGAGGCCGACGAGAGCAAGCTGCCTATCGGGCTGGATTTTCTGGGAGATACGATACTCCTCCAAAACCCCCTTGTTCACTGAATCTATCTCGAGTTGCAGGTCCATCGAGCACCGGTTATCGGCAACATACGGAGCACCGAATGACCATTTAGTGTCCGCTTCCTGTGCGACGACCTCCAGTCCAAAATTCCGGAGTTTTTGCAAAACCGCCAGCTGTTGTTGTGTTCTCATGATTCAATAAATGCTAACCATCTGGTTCGATATTACTATAATTTACCCTTAATTACGAGCTGTATTTGCAACCATTCAGCTCTTCCTGTAGTATCAAAAATATGTCCATATTTTCATCTTTGCGCAAACATGCAGTAATTTCAACGGTCGTCGTATTGGCGGCTATTATTATAGCTATTATCGCTGGCCGAGCAGCAACGAAAAAGGCTCCGGCTGCCAATAATGACGATGTTAAACAAGTAGAGCTGATTAATGCTACGACATTCAGACAGGGAAGTCTCGCTGTGTCAGCTAACGGCATAGTCGAGTCTCATTCTCAAGTCGATCTGAAAAGCCAGACATCGGCACCTATTTCAACGATAGATGTATCCATTGGTCAGACGGTTAACCCGGGTGAAGTCATCATGGAGCTACAAAATAGCGACATACGCGCACAGTTGGCACAGGCAGAAGCCTCACTGGCAGCAGTGCAAGGTCAATATCAGACGGGTGCATTTTCCGTGGATTCTGCCAAGCAAGGTGCTATAGATAAGCTCCGTGATGCCTACAACAAGACATATAACGCGGTTGTCACAAAGGCAGAGGTCGTCCTCTATAACAACGATGGAAATGGCGGAAGGTTGACTACATTCTCGCCCGATACGGCGCTTAATTCTGAGATGACCGCGACGGATATCGATTTAAAGACGGGTTTACGTCAATGGAAATCAGCGAACGACGCATTGGATGCTGGCACGAGCACTGACGCGATCGAAACGGTTATAGGGATCGCGGATATGAATATGACACGAGCGGATACTTTATTGAATGATATGTCGAAGATTCTTAATAATCTGGCTGGATTCGCAACCCCCTCGTTCTCTGTCTCATTAAGCAATTGGAATCAGATCGTATCTGGCGCTCACGATTCGGTCTCTGGTGCGGAACAAGCTTTGACAGCCGCAGAAATGGCTTTAAGTACCTCGAATTCATCGCAAAGTACAACAGCAAACGCTCAAGTTACAGCCGCTCAAGCCGGTGTGAATAATTTGCAAGCTCAGCTTGCTAAAACGATCATCAGATCACCGATCAGCGGCAGAGTCTCAGTATTGCCATTACGCGAAGGTGAATTAGCATCTCCTGGAACATTACTGGCGACGGTTATCGGCAATGACAGCGGATTGCGAGTGAAAGCCTATGTAAGCGGAGATGACCTGTCACGAGTCACGCTAGGCTCGTCGGCCACGATTCAAAATCCTACGATGCCGACGAACGCTTCCAGCACCTCGAACGCTATCAAAGGTGTGGTCTCAAATATTGCTCCCGGTGTCGATCCGACCACAAAGAAGGCTGAGGTTGATTTGGATGTCAGCAACTCCGATAAATCCGGCCTGGTGATCGGAGATAATGTCACCGTGGCGATTTCCGTGCCAAGCGCTCCGCTTGCATCCGGCTCAAATCGCAACCAGCCGACCATATACCGTCTTCCGATCCAAGATGTGAAGATCGTACCGGGAGCTGCTTACGTTTTTACGGTCGGAGCTGATTCGAAGATCGTAAGGAACGATGTCGTCATCGGCTCGATCCAAGGTGACTTTATTGAAGTCACAAGCGGTCTTTCCGATACTATGGATATAGTTTCACCGGTGTATGAGCTAGATCCTGGTCAACAAGTTAAAGTTCAGTGAGCGCAAAAAATATGAATAACAAAGAACATTCATCAGACAGCCAATACCTTGAGCGCCTGCAGTTTCGGCCGGAACTGAGAAAGACCTGGTTGAACTTTTTCGTAACTAATTTTCGAGTGGTCATCCTCATGATTCTGATTATCACGGCTTGGGGATTGTATTCATTTTTTAGTCTGCCACGCGAATCAAATCCGGAAGTAAAAATACCCATCGCCATCGTCACTACAGTCTATCCGGGAGCATCACCCAGCGACGTCGAGCAGTTCGTCACAAAGAAGATCGAAACCCAGCTATCTGGCCTTAAAGGCTTGAACAAGCTTACTTCCAATTCTTACAATTCGCTTTCGGCAATCACGGTAGAATTCAATGCCAGTGCTGACATTCAGAGCTCCATTCAATTGCTCCGCAATGCCGTCGACACGGCCAAGCCGAATATCTCTACCGACGCCAAAGACCCGGTTGTAACGGAAGTATCTCTAGACGATATGCCGGTTTGGTCGATCTCTTTGACTGGACCATATGATGCCTTTACCATGCGCAAGAATGCTGAGGACATGCAAACCGAGCTACAAAAGATACCTGGTGTCCGCCAAGTAGACATTTCCGGAGGCGATGAGAAGGAGTTCGAGGTCGCTTACAAGCCCGATCGGTTGCTCTTTTATGGCATTGATTCTGGTACGGCCAACAGTGCCATCACCGCTGCCAACGTAGCCATACCCGCCGGTAATTTCGAAACTGGGACCTTCGTAGTACCGATCCGTTCAGATGAAGCGTTGGACACCGTGTCGGAGATCGAGAACGTGCCGGTCTCACATACTGTTGGCGGCAGCCTGGTTCTCATCAAAGATATTGCTGTGGTCAGCGAGAAGGCCGTCAAAAAGACAACATATTCTAGACTTTCCATAGCCGGTTCAGTACCGAAGAATGCTGTCACGCTGTCCCTGATCAAGCGCCAAGGATCTTCGGTTCTTGACACTACAGATCAAGCCAAAGCGACCGTTGATACTATGGTCAAAGCGCTATCTCCAGGAATCACTTACAGCATCGTCGGTGAGGATCTAGCAAAAGTCGTTCGGCACGATTTCACTCAACTGACTGACGATTTTCTCCTTACATTGCTGTTAGTCTTCGGAATTCTGTTCGCAATTGTGGGATTGAAGGAAGCCTTCGTAGCGGGCATAGCCATACCGCTGGTCTTCTTCGTAAGCTTCGGTTGCCTTTTATTGCTAGGCATCTCCCTCAACTTCCTGTCTCTCTTTTCATTGATTCTAGCGCTTGGACTACTCGTCGACGACGCTATCGTCGTCGTCTCTGCCACAAAGCAGTACCTGAATACAGGGAAGTTCACGCCTGAAGAAGCGGTGCTTTTGGTCTTGAATGATTTTAAATGGGTATTGACTACTACGACTCTTGCGACCGTCTGGGCCTTTTTGCCGCTACTATTCGCTACTGGGATCATCGGCCAATACTTGAAATCGATCCCGATCACAGTCTCAATAACCTTGGTATCTTCCTTGCTCATCGCCCTTATGATCAACCATCCGTTGGCAGCAGTCTTAGAAAGAATTCGGCTGACTCGAAGATTCTTCTTCATTATCGAGGGGCTCTTGATAGCTATTGCGGCTTTGCTATTTTACAGCGGCGGACTGACCGCTATTATTTTTGGTATTGTTCTAATTGGAATCGAGGCATATCTCATCCTGTGGTATGAGAAGGGTGGAAAGCAGGCTTTACAAGAAAACGTCGTCAAAATGGAAAACGAATGGGAGAGCGACGATCTCATTAAGACAAAGCTCCGTCAGCAAGGCGATCGAGAAGGACATGAAAATTTTCGACAGCGGCTCATTCACGGAATAGTGAACTTCCACAGCTTTTTACCGATATATGAACGATCATTTAGACATTACATCCTAGACAAGAAACGGCGCCGCTGGGTTTTGGGTAGTGTCATTGCTTTATTCATCGTCTCTGTTGCCCTCATACCTCTCGGTTTCGTTCAAAGCGTATTCTTCCCCGTACAAGACAGCGACTATGTCTATATCGACATGCGCGCACCGGTCGGAACAAATCTTACAGAGACAAGCCGTCGAGTGCAATCTGTTGAGACCAAACTTCTCGGATACAAAGACATCAATAATTTTTCGACAATAATCGGCCAGGCCAGCCCAAATTCAGGCTCATTCGGTTCTGGTGCTGGTTCTGCTTCAAACCTCGCGTCCATCTCGATCATATTGAATGATGCTGGAGTCCGTAAGTTGAAATCGTACGATTTTGCCGACAAGCTCCGTGCCGATCTGGCCCGGTCAAACGGCTTAGAAGTTAACGTCTCGACTTTGGCGGGTGGTCCACCATCAGGTTCGGCCTTCGAAGCTCATATTGCTGGCGATGACCTGGATAAGCTTTCATCCATCGTCAACGACTTGAAGCCGATGCTCTCTTCTATTCCAGGAACCGTCAGTGTAAACGTATCCCAGAAGGAATCGGTACCAGAATATACATTCGAGCTCGATCCGGCGGCAATGGAACAAAACAACCTGAATGCGGCTGTCGTCGGAATGGCATTGCGAACAGCTATTTCCGGCGTAGATGTTGTGAAGATCGTCGAAGGCGACAAGGAAATTCAGTTAGTCGCCACTTTCGATCAACATTCGCTGCCAGATTTAGCAGCTGTCCAAAATCTACAGATCTTAAATACTCACGGTCAGCCGGTATATCTGAAAGACGTTGCCAATATCCAATTGAAACCAGCCGTCGATGTCATTACCAGAATTGATCAGAAACGTACGATCATATTGTCAGCCGGCACTGATTCGAGCACCAATGGCCAATCAGTATTGGCTGCCTTCCAAAAGAAACTGGTGAGCTACAACATGCCAGCTGGATACTCGATCACTTATGGTGGTGAGAATCAACAAAACTCTGAATCAGTCGCCTCAGTATTGCGTGCTATGCTAATCGCTCTAGTTCTCATCGTTGCTACTCTTATCATTCAATTCAATTCATTTAGAAAAGCTCTGATCGTTCTGGTTCCAATTCCGTTGGCTTTGATTGGCGTATTCATTGGAATGGCGGTCTTCAATGTGCCGCTAAGCTTCCCGGGTTTGATAGGAATCCTGGCATTATTCGGAATCGTCGTGAAGAACGCCATCATTCTCGTAGACAAAATAAATCTGAATATTAAAAGCGGCATAAAATTCGAGGACGCTATCGCTGACGCAGGGAAGTCCCGATTGGAAGCAATCTTCATCACCTCGATCTGCACGATCTTCGGCATTCTTCCGGTCACACTTTCAAATGAATTATGGCGATCTCTGGGTGGCGCTGTTATTTTCGGACTGACATTGTCTTCATTCCTGACGCTTTACATAGTCCCGGCGTTCTTTTTGCTGTTAGTGAAAGATGAGAAGCAACATTTCTAAGTTAAGAAAAAGGCCACCCAAACCTGGGCGGCCGATTGGCAAGTTTCGTACTCACCGCATCTAAAGAACAGTCGAACTTTGAAGATCGTCGATCAACGACCATGCTGCTGGCGAATGCTGTTTGAAGTCTGCCTCATCCTGATCATTCGGCGCTATACCCAAGATGTACCCAACAAAGCTCTCACAGATCTGTTCTGCCACAGCTCGAGTGAACTTTTCAGGATCCTTTTCCGCGACTTCGCGTGTCAACGAATCCAGATATGTTGCTGCATATCTAGTTGGGAAAAGCGGCCTATTCTCTGACAACAGGAGTTCCTCCCATCGGTTCCACCATTGCTCGAACGTGAACCTGGAGCTATTCCTGGCCAGACGGATGCTCTCTCGGAGCGCCCGCGATCGACGCTTGAATTCGATCGTGTGGAAAAATTCGTGCAGGAAGACGTGAAGTTGGTAAAGCCAACGTATGCGTGCATCCTCATGGATACAGACTGGCAGTGCCGATGGGTAGATGACATCACCGATCGACCTGCCGATCAATATCCTTCCGGAATGCTGTCCAGGCCTAGGAAAATCAGCTTCAGGAACAAAATCCACATCTATCCATGATCCATCGGCCGAAAATATCGGTACCGGAACTGTCGAGGCGTGCTCGTAGTCGATAGTGCTGAGCAGTGAGAGATCTCTGAAAGGTTGGGGCAAGCGACCGACGATCTCCCTGATCTCCACGGGGTGGAGCTGTGTACCGCTGTGCTGCAAGATGCAGAGCCCAGGATACGAATATATTGGCAAGCGCATAGGCGGTCGATCCATAAGCTCACGAACCGCGGTTTCATATCGTTCACGATGGAGTGCAACGAATTGCAGTGCCGGACGAAGGTCGTAGTTACCCTTCTTCATTTCGATTTCATCTGCGTTCATAATGCATGTTCATGTATCAAGTTACAGTCGTCTATCTCTGATACTACAATTATATTACCGTTTGTCAATATATGTAGAATATCTCTGTTTCTTGCTATCATTACCGAATGAAAAAGAACCTATTATCCGGCGTAAAACCGACCGGCAGGCCGCATATCGGCAATTATTTCGGAGCCATGAAGCAATTCGTGGATCTTCAAGATGGTCGAGGCCAGGCCTCGGACAGTTACGACTGTCATTTATTCGTAGCCGATTATCACGCACTCAACCTGATTCAAGACGCCGAACAAATGCGACAGCTTACTCTCGATTTAGTTCTTGATTATTTAGCAATTGGCCTTGATCCAAAGAAGTCGATCATATTCAAACAGTCAGATGTTCCGGCTCACACCGAATTGGCGTGGATTTTTGACACCATAGTGACTATGCCATACTTGATGAGAGCACATGCTTACAAAGACGCCGAAGCAAAGAATAAGGAGATCAATGTTGGCACGTTCAATTATCCGGTATTGATGGCAGCTGATATCCTGCTTTATGACACCGATGTTGTTCCTGTCGGCCAAGATCAGAAACAACATGTAGAGTACGCGCGTGATATCGCATTGAAATTTAATCACATCTTCAAGAGTGAGACTTTCAAATTGCCGGAGCCGATCATACTTGAATCGGTCGCAACAGTCCCTGGAATAGATGGCCGAAAGATGTCGAAGAGTTATAACAATACTATCCCTCTGTTTGCGACGCGTGAAGAGATCCAAAAAGCAGTCATGGCGATAGTCACTGATTCGGGTGGTCCAGAAGCCGGCGGAGTTCCGACGAACGTCTTTGTCATGCACAAACTCTTCAAATCGGAGGCCGAATTGAAGCCGCTCTATGAAACAAATGCCGGCAAATATAAGATCTTGAAGGAAGCTCTTGTCGAGGATATCGATGCATTCATTAAGCCTCTTCGCGAGCGCCGTGAAAAGCTGGCCAGCGACGTGAAAAACGTTATAAAAGTCTTGGAAGATGGCGCGAATAATGCGAACATAAAGGCGAATGCCAAGCTGCTCGAGGCAAAGAAGGCAATCGGTGTCATTTAGGTCTGACCTAAAAGAGGCATTTTAGGTTAAACCTCGAACAAATGCTATTCACTGTCAAAACCCAATCATTCGAAGGCCCGCTCGACCTGCTGCTCGATCTTATCGAGAAGCGGAAGTTGTTCATCAATGACATCTCTCTAGTCAAAGTCACGGACGACTTTATTGCACATGTAAGACAGTTCGAAAATCTGCCCATGGCTGAATCAGCTCATTTTATTTTGGTTGCATCGACTTTGCTTTTGATCAAATCCAAATCGCTGCTTCCGGACTTGAATCTGACAGAAGAGGAACAGACTGATATCCACGATCTGGAAACCAGATTGAAGATCTATCAGAAGATCAAGGACGCCAGCAAGCATGTGCAAAATCTTTTTGGAGCCGAGATGATCTTCAGTCAGTCTCAATCGCGTCATTTCGAGCCAGTATTCGCTCCTGATCCGGAATTCACTCTTGAAAGAGCATTGCTGTCTCTGAAGGACCTTATCAGTAGATTACCGAAGGTCGAGACTTTGCCCAAGCACATCGTTCAGAAGGTGATCAGTCTAGAAGATATGATCGGAAATCTGACGACGAGGATCACGACTCAACTCCGGATGAGCTTCAAGCAATTCGCTTCAGAGCAAAAAGGGGAGCGCGTGAATGTCATTGTCAGCTTTCTAGCCATGCTGGAGTTGGTCAAAGATGGAGTGTTGATGGTCTCGCAAGAATCACAATTTGGCGATATTCAGATGGAGACGAAGGAAGTTGGAGTGCCGAGGTACTAGAAGTAGGGCCAGTCGGGCCGAAATTGATGAGCGATAATTCTGGCTGATTTGGGTAGGTGGGAGGAGCGCATCCACTTTGAAAGCACTTTAGTCAACTAAAGTCAGATTGCAGAAAAACAACTGCAAATTTTGAACCTCCTACTTTAGTCAACTAAAGTGTGTGCAAAATGAACAACATACCCCCACCTACGAACCACGGCCGATTTTAGAATCCACAGTGAAATCGTCAAGATTACTGTTATAATTGAAACACCGCAACTCAATTGTGATCTTAATTGGAAATTCTCATGAACCTATCCGCTCAAATCGAAGCCATCCTCTTTTGGAAAGCTGAACCAGTTTCATTTAAAAAACTGGCGTCATTGCTGAACGTTGATTTGACTGCGGTTGAAGCCGGCATCGTCGAACTTGAATCAGCATTGAAGGGAAGGGGACTTACCTTAATTCAAACAGACGAAGAAGTCATGCTTGGCACTTCCAAAGAGATGTCGCCAATAATCGAACAATTGACTAAGGATGAGCTGACTCGTGATTTGGGAAAGGCTGGACTAGAAACGCTTTCAATAATTCTCTACCAAGGACCTATTTCACGAGCCGATATCGATTACATCCGTGGCGTAAATTCTCAATTCATTCTGCGGAATTTGCTGATCCGCGGATTGGTCGAAAGGATAGACAATCCAAAGGATGCACGAAGCTTCTTATACAAGACAACCTTAGATCTCCTATCACATCTAGGAATTTCAAAAGTCACCGATCTGCCTGAATATGAGAATGTGAGGAAAGATATCGAGAGTTTCAAAACGGCCGCCCAAATTCGAAATTCGAATTTATAACGAATGCCGAATACCAGCCAAAAGATCGATCGTTTTTTTCTCATCACAGTGGGAATTTTGACTATATTCGGATTTGTAATATTCCTTTCGGCATCACTAGGACTTCTAGCTCAAAACGGGACTAGCTTTGCCACAGTGGCTGAAAAACAAACTATTAGCTTGTCGATCGGCGTAATCCTATTCTTTGTCTTCTCTAAAATCCAATATTCCTGGCCCCGTAAAGGCGCTCTATTCATCTTGGTCGGAGCTGTCATTATCAATCTCCTCTTATTCGTCCCGAGCCTGTCTCTCCACTTCAACGGGGCATCGCGGTGGCTAAAGCTCGGCTCCATGTCTTTCCAGCCTTCTGAACTACTGAAGATCGCACTGATAATTTATCTGGCAGCGTGGGCATATCTTACCAAGGATCGTATTGTGGAAATGAAACACGGCCTTATCCCTTTCGTGGCCATTATGTCGATCGTAAGTCTGTTACTCCTAGCGCAACGCGACACAGATACCCTAGTCATCATTGCTGGCACCGGACTCATCATGTTCATAGTCGCCGGCATGCCTCTCCGGCACGTCTTGATCGTCGGTCTGCTCATGGGAGTTTTGGTCGGCGGGGTAATTTTGGTTCGTCCATATGCTCTGGAACGCGTAAAGACCTATTTCAACAGACAGTCTGACTTGCAAGGCTCCGGTTACCAGATCAACCAATCACTGATAGCCATAGGATCAGGTCAATTTTTCGGTCGTGGCTTTGGACAGAGCGTCCAAAAATTCGGTTACCTGCCCCAGCCAACAGATGACTCCATATTTGCTGTGGCTGCTGAGGAATTCGGTTTTGTTGGGAGTATGGGTTTGCTCGTTCTTTACGTCTTGCTAGCAGCGAGCATTTTTCGCATTGGCAATAGATCTGCTGACGTATTTGGCGGTCTTATCTGTATCGGCATCGCCATACTGATCATTATCGAATCATTCATGAATATGGGAGCCATGCTTGGTCTCATACCGCTATCTGGGATTCCTTTGTTATTCGTCAGTCACGGAGGTACGGCTCTCATCATCACGCTAATAACCATGGGAATAGTCGCCAATGTTTCCAAGTATTCACGTCAGGCCTGATCTGATGTAATATATAGATACCATGAAGATCCTATTCACCGGCGGTGGCACAGGCGGGCATTTCTATCCCATAATCGCTGTCGCTGAAGCGGTCAGGGAACGTGCGAAGGAACGCAGGATACTTGAGCCATCGCTGTTCTACATGGCCACCTCAAAATACAATCCTCGCTCACTATTCGATAATGGAATTGAATTTGTGAACATTCCAGCTGGCAAGATTCGTCGATATTTCTCATTGTTGAATGTCACTGATCTCTTTAAAACCTTCATCGGCATCATCATTGCTATTTTCAGAATGTTCTCCATATATCCCGACGTCGTCTTTGGAAAAGGCGGTTATGCCAGTTTCCCAGCCCTAGTAGCTGCCAGATTGCTGCGAATCCCTGTAGTCATCCATGAATCTGATAGCCGACCGGGAAAGGTCAATGCTTGGGCCGGAAAGTTTGCCCAAAAGATAGCCCTGTCATATCCCCAAGCCGCCGAATTCTTTCCCAAACATAAGGACAGGATAGCTCTCACCGGTAATCCCATTCGACGAGAAATCGTTCAGCCACTATCCAATGGGGCTCATGAATACATGCTCCTCGAACTAGGAACGCCGACCATTTTAGTGCTCGGAGGTTCACAAGGTGCCCAAGCTATCAATGATGTGATGATCGAGGCCTTGCCGGAACTTTTGAATAAGTATCAAATTATCCACCAAACCGGTAAGAATAATCTTGAAGGAATGAAGCAGATGTCGACACTTGTTCTCAAAGGCCACGAATACGCCTACCGGTACCATCCATTGGATTACCTAAACGACCTTTCGCTCCGAATGTCCGCCGGCGTGGCTGACATAGTAGTTTCTCGCGCTGGGTCTACGATCTTCGAGATCGCGGCTTGGGGTATTCCATCGATCATCATACCTTTGCCGCATTCCGTTTCGCACGATCAGACCGACAATGCATTTGCCTACGCCCGGAGCGGGGCGGCCTCGGTCATCGAGGAGAACAACCTTAGCTCTCATATCCTCGTAGAAGAGATAGATCGGATAGTTGGGTCGGTCTCTTTGACTGCAACTATGAAGGAACATGCCAAAGCTTTTGCGCGTCTAGACAGTGCCCGAGTCATCGCCGATGGCATCCTAGACATTGCATTACAACATGAAAAGTGATAGAGTTATGGCCTAAAAGTCGTAATTACAAGCATTTTTAATGCTCCTAATAATCATATGGAACCTAATTCTTCAGGTATAAAGACGTGGCAATGGGTAGTGACCGTCGTTGTCATTATCGTGATCATCGTTATTTGTGTCTTGGTCTTTGGTGGTAAGGGCTCTCAAGCTCCCGCTACTGGAACCAACACGGTCAATACGACCGATCAGACAGCTGCTCTTAATAAGATCGACATGAATGATCAGTTTCCTGGTAACGTTGTTTACATAAATACAGTCACTGTGGCCAATCCGAGCTGGGTGGTCATCCAATCTGACAATAGTGGACAACCTGGTGCCGTCATCGGTTCCGCTGAATACAAGGCTGGCATGAATCCTGGTGGAAAGCTCACACTCTCACAGGCCATGGTTGATGGAGGAACGTACTACGCCGTCATCTACACCAATGATGGTAGCGGCAAGTTCAGCGCCGCCACCGACAAGCCTCTCACGGATTCTAGCGGAAATATCGTCATGAAGGTATTCCATGCCACGACTTCAGCTGGAGCGGGACTCAAAGGATAAGGAGCAAGGAGGAAGAAGCAAGGAGAAGGTCGGCGCTATGCCGGCCTTTTCTATTAATTGAATAGCTGAGCGATTACCGCTATACTATCGACATGGATGAACAAAAGAAAGTAGTAACCAGATTTGCCCCTTCTCCGACAGGCCTATTTCATGCTGGAAGCTACAGAACGGCCCTTTTTGCTTACATATTCGCCAGACAGAATAATGGTAAATTTATACTACGAATAGAGGATACTGACAAAATGCGGTCGACAAAGGAGTATGAGGATAACATCATTGAGAGTCTCAAGTGGCTCGGATTGTCGTACGACGAATTTTACAGACAATCGGATAGGACGGAGATCTATAAAAAATACATTAAAAAACTGATTGACTCTGGACACGCCTATGTTTCAGAAGAGACTCCCAAAGAAGCAGGTGATAGGGCTGAAGTGATACGTTTCAAAAACCCCAATAAAAAAGTGGCGTTCGATGACCTGATTCGAGGGAAGATAGAATTCGATACCACGGAATTGGGCGATTTCGTCATAGCAAAAAGCATAGATGAACCCGTATTTCACTTGGTGAACGTCGTCGACGACTATGAAATGGGGATGACACATATCATCCGAGGAGAAGACCATATCTCAAATACACCGCGTCAGATTTTGATATTTGAAGCTATTGGAGCCAAACCACCGATCTACGCTCACATACCGCTTCTACTTGGAAAGGATCGCTCCAAGTTATCCAAACGAAAAGGAGCAATATCAATGACAGAATACCGTAATCGCGGTTTTCTGCCAGAAGCTCTAGTCAATTATATGGCCTTGCTCGGCTGGCATCCGGCTGACGACATAGAAGTATTGTCGCTTGAACAGATAATCAAGGATTTTACGCTCGATCGCGTACAAAAAGCGGGGGCCATCTTTGATGAGGAAAAGCTGCAATGGTTCGACCGCCAATACATAAGCAAGCTCAGCGACAATGACTTTCACTCGAAAGCGTCTGCTTTTATTCCCGAATGGTTGAAAACTGATAGTGTACGCCTGAACCGGTGCATTGTTCTGCTTCGCGAGAAGGTCTCCAGTTTCGGGGAAATCCCTAAACTATTTGAAGCTGACGGCGAGCTCGGTTTTGTCAAAGAATTGAAGAGCTACACGCCGGACATGCTTCTTTGGAAGAAAAATCCTAGCAAGGAAGCGGCAGCGGCGAATTTGAAGCAGGCTAGCGAATCATTAGAAGCTATTCCAGACGATTCATTTACTGCCGAGTCGATCAAAAATTCTATATGGAAATACGCCGAAGAGAAGGGTAAAGGCGATGTTCTCTGGCCACTCCGGATGGCTTTAACGGGTCAAGATAAGTCTCCAGATCCATTCAATTCCGCATTCATTCTTGGAAAGGTTGAATCTTTGACGAGAATCAAATATGCACTTGAAAAGCTCTCATAAATTTGAAACGTCGGCGCTTTTGCTCGTGTTCATGATTTGTAATTTCTTTTTTATATTTTCTCATGTTCGTGCCCAAACAGTAACTGAGCTTCAAACAAAGATAAATCAGCGTAACGACGACATCGCCAATCTTGAAAAACAGATCCAAGGATATCAAACGCAAATTGATACGCTGGGCTCGGAAAAGGCTACTCTGTCGGCCACACTTAAATCACTGGACTTGAATCGAAAGCAGTTAGAGGCCAAGATCGCCGTCACACAAGATCGGATTTCAGCCAAGACTTTTGAGATTCAACAATTTGGAACGCAGATCAATTCCAAACAGAACGATATCGAAGACGATCAACAAGTCATCAGGCAAACATTCATGAGTCTGTCAGAAAATGGCGACCAGTCACTAGCCGAGATCATTTTAGGCGGCAAATCCATATCCGGAACTCTCGATACGTTGGATTCATTGGGAACTTTACAGAAAAGCGTCAAGGATCACATCAACACCCTGAATACAGACAAAAGCCTTTTGGAATCGAATAAGAAAGCGAGCGAGAGAGCAAAGAGTGAACTTGTGACGTTGAATAGCCAACTCGGTGATCAGCGAGCCATCGTGCTTTCTACTACTGCTGATAAGAATTCTATTTTGAAGCAAACCAATCAATCTGAAGCATCATATCGCCAACTGTTGGCAACAAAGAAGTCAGAAGAAGCGGCACTGCAACAGGAGATAGACCAGTATGAATCTCAGCTGCATCTGTTGGTGAATCCTAGCCAGATCCCACATACAGGATCAGGTGTGCTTTCCTGGCCATTGGATAACATGTACCCGAATGTCTGTCCTCCTCCATCGAAGAGCTACTCTTCCTGCATCACTCAATATTTCGGCAATACCGATTTTTCTACTGCCAATCCGCAGATATATAACGGTAGCGGGCACCCAGGAGTAGATTTCCGTGCATCTATCGGAACACCTGTTAAAGCGGCTTTGTCAGGAGTCATTGTTGGCGTCTATAACACTGATCTTTACCCTGGCTGCTATTCCTACGGCAAATGGGTCATGATCAAGCATGGGAATGGTTTGTCGACTCTTTACGGACATCTTTCATTGCCATCGGTGGCAATAGGTCAGCAAGTAACGACTGGGCAGCTCATAGGCTACAGCGGGAACACCGGCGCCACTACCGGCCCACACCTTCACTTCGGAGTCTATGCCACCGCCGGCGTCGTCATCAAACTCTTCACTAACAGCAAGCACTGCCAAGGTGCGACTATTCCTATCGCCGATTACAGCGCGTATCTGAATCCGTTGTCGTATTTGTAGGAGGTCAGACATCTACACTGCATAGGTCTGACCTATGTATGTTTACACTACCTCTTCACCTGATCCGATTTCCAAGTCAACTCGAAAATCATCTTGAACATATCGTGGATGAGCTTGTCTTCTATGACTAAGCCGATGAGCTTTTCGCTGGTAAGCTTAGTGATAGCCAGTTTGTCATTGTCGTAAAGCGTCATCTCGGCTTCGAAAGGGAAGATCTCTTTTGGCACGAAGCGGATATCAGGCCAAACCTCCTTCTTCAGGCCTTTGAAGACATCATCGTTGTATTTCCTGTTCTCTTCAGTATCTGGCACGATCGCTCGCGTCGTTATGCCGATGCGCTCCTTCGATTTGATGAACTTATAGAGGGATTTTGAAGGAAGATAATTCTTGAAGGCTTGCCCATGCGAGAATGAAAGCATCTCGTATTTCTTCTTCTTTGAGACCATTTCTTCATATATGGAGATGATACCTTCAGAGTCATTGAAGTATCGGATGATGGGCTTGTTCGGATTCATGGCGAAAATGCCTTCGAGCTCGGGAATGAGCTCACGGGTCTTTTTGTATGCTTCATCGGCCATATCAGCCTGAGTTTTGGCGAAACGGACCAGCTTTTCCGGATTCTCTATCTGATAGAAGAGCTTCTTGCCACGTTCTATCTCTGTGACCAGGCCTTTGACGGACAATTCCAAAAGGATCTTATAGACCGTGCTCCTATTCAATTTGGTAAGCTCGGCGATTCGAGAAGGGTAGGCGCCTCCCAACTCCAATAAGGTGCTGAAAACTATAGCAGTCTTCTCGCTCAAGCCTGTCTTTTGTAAATGCCTAACTATTGCTTCGTTTTTCATGATGTGTCAATTATACCAGATTACTGAATATTTGTCACTATTTACGAACAAAATGTGTGGATATTGCAATATGTCGCTCAATTAGGCCATTTTGCGATTACTCATTCATACTGATAAGTAACAGAATTCGTGTGTTTGGTATAATAGCAACACATTAGTAATTAATAGTAAATATATGACAAAAACAACTAAGACAGTGCTAGGGATCGTAGGTATAGCAATTATCGTAGGTATAGCAATTATAGCGATAATCATAGCTGTTACTGCCAAGAATTCCAGTAAGCCGGCTTCGAATGAAAAACCTACGATAACCATAGGTGTGACTCTGCCGCTGACTGGTGATGTGGCTATGCTCGGCCAAAGCGCCAAGAACGCAATAGAGCTTGCGCAGTCGCAACTACCGACAAATCTGAAGTATAACTACAAACTCGTATTCGAAGACGATCAATTCAAGCCAGCACTCGGTGCAACAATAGCGAACAAGCTTATAAGCGTAGACCATGTCGATGCACTTATGTCTTTCGGCTCTCCAGTAGGTAGCGTCGTAAGTCCGATCGCCGAAAAGAAGGGTGCGCCACATGTGAATAGCTTCGCATCAGCATCACATGTAGCTGATGGAGATTACAACTTTCTGGACTACACGCCATCCTACGAAGACTCGGAGCTGTTCATTCAGGAACTTGAGAAACGAGGCATCAAGAAGATCGTATTCTTCGCACAGTCCGACAATCAAGGTGCGGCGTCGATAATAGATAGCTTTGAACGCGATATCAAGAAGACTGATATCGAGGTGGTGTCGATCCAGAACTTTACAACTGGTACGAGAGACTTCCGGACTAACATAGACAAAGTGAAGGGTCTTAAGCCAGACATATATGTCCTGGAAGCGACCAGCCCGGAACTTGAAATTCTTACGAGGCAACTTCGCCAGGCCGGCATCAATACTCCCGTGACCACGATGGAAGCGTTCGAATTCTCGGACCAAATGTCTCTATTCGAAGGCATGTGGTATGTGAATGGTGCCGATGCCACTCCATGGTTCGTAGACCTCTATACGAAGACTTACGGTGTCAGTCCGAAGTTCGGCGCAGCGAATGACTACGATGGATTTAGTCTGCTCGTCAAAGCGGTCGAGGCGGCAGGAGACGGTAAGACAAAGCCGACTCATGAGCAGATCAAGGATGCCTTAGCCAATATCAAGAGCTTTGACGGAGCTCTTGGCACCAATCAAACGATCGACTCAAATGGAATCGTGGACTCCAAAGCCGTGGTCAGAACTATCAAGAATGGTGTGCCGGTTACGATAGCACCGTAATAATCAACTCGACATTCGAATCTTTCAAACAAACTCCGCTCCTCACCAAGCGGTTTTTGTTGTATAGTAAAGGCTACAAATCCGGCCAGCAACCATCCATGGACATCATCCCGCAACTCATCGTCAATTCGATCATCGCCGGAGCGATATACAGCATGGTCGCTTTGGGTTTCAATCTCATATATGGCACAACCAAATTCTTTGACCTAGGATACGGCGCTTTGGCGGCTGTAGGCGGATATTCGGTATTCTATTTCTACAAAGGACTGGGCCTGAATCTTTACGTCGCTATCATTCTCGGTATCCTTATCTCTGGTGCGATCGGGCTTATTATTTATCGCCTAGTATACGCACCGCTTCGGAAAAGGAAGTCTTCCGGAATGGTCCTCTTGGTGGCAGCACTGGGCGTGATGACGGCAGTCCAATCGATCGTAGCCATCTTATTCACCAGCCAATTTCAAACGCTTTCGCGAAGCGCTGGTAACGAAGCAGTCTACAATATCTTTGGGGGAGTGATCACGCAGACACAGCTCATCATTCTCATACTCGGCCTATTGATCATGGCCGCTATCGGGCTCATGTTCCGCTACACATTATTCGGCAAAGCCATAAAAGCTGTCGGCGACGATGAGGAAGTATCAAAAATCGTCGGTATAAATACGGTAAAAGTCATCGGCTGGGTCTTTTTCATCGGTTCTGCAATAGCCGGTTTGGCAGGGATACTCGTCGGCTTTGATACCGGCATAGAACCGACGATGGGTTTGTCTCTGCTCCTTAAAGGCGTCATCGCTTCCATCATCGGCGGCATAGGCAATGTCTACGGTGGTGTTCTTGGCGCATTCCTACTTGGCTTCATAGAGAACTTCGGCATATGGCAAATATCAGGTGAATGGAAGGATGCTATAGCATTCGGAGTTCTAATTCTATTTTTGCTATTCAGGCCGCAGGGAATCTTGAAACTCTAAACATGGAATACTTAATTCACATAGCAATTCTCATAAGCATCTACGCCATCCTTGGCTTATCCTTGAACTTGGTCGTAGGATTCACTGGTCTTTTAAGCATCACTCAAGCTGCCTTTTATGGTATCGGGGCCTATGTAACAGCAATTCTCCTTACATCGACTGGAATGAATTTCTTCTTGGCAATGCTGATAGGAATAGTCATAACCGCCGTCATAAGCCTAGCCATCGGTTTCGTGCTTTCCAAATTCAAGGACGACTACTACGCTCTTGGCTCATTCGGATTCAATGTGATCATATACAGCATATTCCTCAACTGGCAGTCTCTGACACGCGGACCTCTCGGTATTCCAGGCATCCCCAGACCGTCGCTTTTCGGCTTCACCTTCTCCGAGAATCTTTGGTTTCTTGTACTTTCGGTAATCATTCTGATCATTATCTATTTCCTCTGTAAGTTCATCACCACTTCATCATTCGGCCGCGTCCTCAAAGCCATCCGTGAAGATGAGGAAGCCATCTCCGTCTTCGGCTACCGCGTTCTCTGGTACAAGTTGACTATATTCGTCATATCCGCCGGAATGGCTGCTGTGGCCGGTTCATTATTCGCCAGCTACATAACATTCATCGACCCATCGAGCTTCACTTTGACCGAGTCGATATTTATACTAGCTGTCGTCATTCTTGGTGGACTAGCTAACAACAAAGGTGCTGTGCTCGGGGCTGTGTGTCTAATCCTATTGCCGGAGATCCTCCGCTTCGTTGGTTTTCCCGATGACATCGCTGCCCAGATGAGGCAGGTCACTTACGGAGTTATTTTGATTCTACTCATGCTTTACCGGCCACAAGGCTTGGTGGGGGAGTACAGGTTGTAGGTAGGAGAAAGCATTGACAACAGACTTTGATTTGATAAACTCTATTCGTAAGCTGCTTGCATGTCATTAGGACTAATCCTAAGGTGATGTTATCGGCTAAAGCTGGTGGCAAGCAGGCAAAAACTCCCGAGAGGGAGTTTTTGCTATCTTTGGAATACACTCAGGAAACATAGCTTACCATTATTGAATTTAACTACTATAGCAGAGAGCCATCTATGTGTTTTACCTATTGCTGTGAATCTTCTGAACTCCCAAAAATCGGCGACTGAAGACCCGATAGGATCCTTCTTATAGGAGTAATATGAACTCGAGCTACCACCCACGCCTATTGAAAAATACTAGCTCATTCTTCAACGCCGGACAGGGAACGGCACCAATCGCAAAGTATTCATTCTTTGCTGCTTCAATGATGCTCCAATAGCTGTTGTCTGCCATCCGACCAATCTATCAAACTGAAATGAAGAAACGCTCAAAAAATGTTCAAAATTCGATAAAGAAAGTTTCAAGAAATTATGAAGACACACTCATGTGTCAACGGGAACAGTGGGGGAGGAGGATATAGAAAATATTACGTCATGCTTGATTGACATGCGCAAGCTTTTTTGCTAGCTTATACATTGAAAGGAAATGGCACAATTATGAGTGAAATCGATTACCAAGCCTTGTACGAGCAGGAAAAGCGACGCCGCGAAGATGTCGAGCGCAAATACGACAATCTGGTTACTCGCGTCAAGCCGCTTCTCGATACCGTAAGTAAAATGGCTGAACCAGCGAGAATGATCGAAGAGGCTATGCAAGAGCTCGCTAGGATCCAGAGGCTCGATTCAGGCGGGCATGGTCAAACAAAACCGCTGAAGCGGGATACTAGACACGGTTGGTAGCAACCGCAACATTCACAGCTTACAGGCAGTTGGCCACCGGTCAACTGCTTTTTAGTTGCGATTTTAGCTGCGTCTGCTACTATCAGTTTGAAGCACAAAACAATTCAAAACGAAAGATGAGGTAGCGAATGAAAAGAACAACGTTCATGATAAGATCTGAAGGCGATGCCGCGGATACGACACAGATTCTGAGTCTCTGTAGTACTCTTATAGCAGCCTCTGAAATGATGGAGAAAGCGCTGGATGAGAGGAACTTGGTTGGCGATGCGGATTTGAAACTCTGCTGGTCGATGACCACGAGCGACGTCGGCAAAACATGCGGCCACGGCGCTCTGAATCTGATGACTGCAGCCGGCAGAACTGTAGCCACAGTCGACGTGTACTTCAACAGGAGTGGTCAAATGTCGCTGGATAACTTTCAATGGGAGTTTCCGGCATCTACGCCGATCATCGCGAAAGCTGCTGACGTTTTGCAACGACGACTGACGACAAATCTTCAATCCTGAGAGACAACGGAGTCACTAAAGAGGCTCGGATTAACCCCGGGCCTTTGTTGTATCCGCCGCCAAGCTCCGATTCTTCCACATGAAGTCGAATATCTCTCTGATCGTCTTCGCTAACTCGATATTTTCAATTATCACTATCTGGTTATTTCGGTTAAGGATGATTCGAACTACATTTGCAAATGTATCTATGGAAATAGCGGATGAATATGTGATCAATGGCAGAATTTGAACGATCCGCTTATACAAAAGGTCGGTTTTACGAAAGTATTCTAGAGAAGGATGCTCAGGGACGAATACACGGAGAGTGACATCGTTATCCGCACAATATTTGTTGTACTCTTCGCAGACTGCGAGCAACTTTGGGGACATCCCTTCGGCTTTTGCGTAAAAGCCTATTATTTCCTTACCCACACATTCATCCATTCGATAATAAAGCGCTTCCTTGAACGCTTTGAGGCCCTCGAAATGAAGGACGTTCATCTTATCCGGTTCAGAACTTCCTTGCGACTTTAAAGAGGGCAGCAGCTTCTTCGTTTCGATCAGGCGCTGTTCAGCATCCCGAAGAAGTACTTCCGGTAGCACAGGCTTATACAGCCTCTTTGATACACGCGGTACTCGGTGAGCGGCACCCTTATCTACCAACTCGTCAAGGATCACATACGTCGTTGGCTTCTTAAGTCCCGACTGTTCAGATACGGCATATGCCGAGCCTCTGCCAAGCCTTAATAGCGCCAAATACACTTGGGCCTGCTTGTCATTCAGGCCGATATTGTTCAGTCCAGATATGAGCTCATTTTCCATAATATGCATACTATGCGGAAATTATATGTTAGTCAATATTTTTGATGATTGATTGGTACCGCGGCTATGTATTGGCTCTAATGCAAGCTTCTGTGCCAATTGCGCATATTCAAACGCATTAACTGAATTTGTGCTGAGAGTCAAATCGAGCTATTATTACGCCTATGAAAAAATATATTTGGATCGCTGTAGTCGTTGTTGTGATTATCATAATTGGTCTGTTTGTTACCTTTAATAAGTCTACGTCCACAAAGAGCATCCATCTTGGCATGATAAGCATCTTATCCGGAGAATATGCGGCTGTCGGAGAGAACTTCAGAAATGGGGCCCTGCTCGCGCAAGAACAATACAATGCCGCCCATCCTGATGCGAAGATCGCTATGACCATTGAAGACGACGGCTTCAGCGGTGGCAAAGCCGTAAGCGCTTATCAGAAATTGGTGAGCATCGACAAGATCGATGCACTCATCAATGTCTCGACGGCATCCATTGATGCGATCTATGATTCGGTTACGAAACTGGGGATTCCTGTAGCTCAAGGCGGCGAACAAGGACGGGTACCAGCAGATGATAACGTCTTCGGAATGTTTCCCGATAGCATCACCTCAGAACGAGACTACGGTGTATATATGCGGAATAAGGGCATAGCCAGTATGACATTGGTCTACACAAAACATGATGCGATGATACGTTTCGTCGATGCATTCAAAGAAGGTTTTCAAGGTAAGACAACTGATATCGCCATTGATTCGGCGGAAACTGATTTCCGTACGCATGCTCTAAAAGCATCGTCTGGTAATCCTCAAGCTATCGGTCTATTTATGTTCCCTCAACCGGGAGCACAGTTCATGAAAGAGCTGATAAAGATCGAAAAGACTAAACCGACCATGTTCTTTGATACCAATTTCGTCTCTGGCTATACAGATTATCAGCGCATAATGGGTAACCTAACTGTCCTCGATGGAAGCATAGTCGGCGGTATGAAGCTCGAAGATACGCAAGCATTCAAGGACGCGTACAAAGCACGCTTTGGAATAGATGCTCCATTTCTTTCTGATATCGGCTACGACTCATTCAATTTGATCGTACAGACCTATTCGCCGGACAAGGCGACGTGGGTAAAGAATATGAAAAATGCCGATTTTCTCGGTGTGAGCGGTAAGATCAAGTTTAACCAAACGGGCAATCGTCTTCCAGATACGAAGATGATGGTCATCAAAGGAGGGAAGTTGGTGGATTTGTAAAACATAGATTCAAGTCAATTAAAAGCAGCCGCCAGGTCCCGAGGGTCCCGACGGCTGTTGTGTTTCCGTGCAACGAGCTACTTCTTCTTCCGCTTTTTAGGCGGTCTGAGCTTCTTCAGAGCCTCAGACACTCCGTGTGCTACTGGACTGTGACACGAGTCACATCCGATCCGCTCACCTTCCTCTTGGTGTTCACGGTCACGCCACTTCTGGTACTCATCCAGGCCTTCGACTAACGAAGGGTCCTTTTTGAGCGCCTCAGCGACGTTACCGTCTTTACCGAGCTGGTCGGCGAGTGCCTTCGCTTTTGGCGACAGGTCTTCTAGTCTGGTGTTACTCATATTATTACTTTCATATTCTCCATGTTGTCATTCTCTTGGTGCAGAGCGCGTGCCGTATCGGTAGAGCTTTCAAGGAACGGGCAGCCGCAAGGCCGATCTCCACGTCCCTCTCACCACTCCATCGAAAGGCCATCAACTCTCCCAAAGCATTGTACATGGACGTCTGGTCGAAACTGTAATCCAGGAAGAAGCGGTTCACCGCGGGGTCATAGTAGTCTAGCAGCGAATTGATCGCCGATACCGCTATAGAATACTCCGCATTGGCGAATTCGCATTCAGGATGGATCAAGGTCCCGTCATCCGTCCATTGATTCTTGTATTCATTCATGGCCACGCAATGGTACGCGGTCAGGATCGAGTGTCTTCGTTTGGTCATGAAGTCCCTATCGGTCATCATGCTGAACATGCATGACGGATCCATGAAGTCTGGTCCGAGGGCTAGAACCATGGCAGAAAGTTCGAGCGCAAGTTCTAGTCTGAATCACTACATCCTTTAAACACTTCCCTGGGCGTTGAATAGTTTAGCCGTTTTCTCGGCCGATCGTTCAAAAGCTGGACGGCTTTGTTGATCTGGTATTGTGTAACAGTAGCAAAGAACATTC
>CAIQIZ010000023.1 GCA_903872035.1 uncultured bacterium
ATCACTTCATATACCGTGACATCGAATGACGGCCTGCATGTGGTCTCTGGCGGTTCCTCACCGATCACCCTCACGGGTCTCACCAACGGCACACCATATACCTTCACGGTCACCGCCACCAATGCCATGGGGACGAGCACCTCCTCAGGGACGAGCGGTTCAGTTGTGCCTGCAGGAGTGCCGGGGGTGCCAACTAGTATCTCTGCAACTGGAGGTAATGGTGATGCGACTATTACTTTCATAGCACCTTCGAACAACGGTGGCGCCGCTATCATCCGCTACACCGTCACTTCCAATGATGGACATACGGCAACCGGCGGTTCTTCACCCATCACCCTGACTGGTCTTACAAACGGCACGACATATACCTTCACGGTGACTGCGACAAACTCATATGGAACAAGTACGGCATCTGCCGTTTCGAATTCAGTGACGCCTGCGACCGTGCCAGATGCTCCAACGAATGTGGCGGCAACTATCGGAGATAGCAGCGCGATCGTATATTGGTCGGCGCCGGCCTTTAATGGAGGATCTACTATTACCTACTACACTGTTACTTCAAATGACGGTCTTCATAATGCGAGGAGCGGCTCATCTCCAGTCACTATCACTGGCCTTACAAATGGAAACACATATACCTTCACAGTGACCGCCACTAATGCTATCGGTACCAGTACTCCATCAGGAACAAGTAATTCAGTGAGCCCATCCAGTGTTCCGAGTGTTCCTTTGAACCTAACGACTACCGTGCAAGATAGCAGCATCGGCCTTTCATGGTCGCCTCCAACATTCAGTGGCGGTTCGGCTATAACTGACTACCTGATCGAGTATCAGCTGACTAGCGGAGGAACTTGGTCAACCTTCGCAGATATCGCGGCCAGCACTCCGGCGATCACTGTGACACCGTTATCCAATAACAGCTCTTATGATTTCCGTGTCTCTGCCAAGAATCTCACGGGCTGGGGACCAGATTCTTCCGTTGTCAGTGCCACACCTGGACCGCGCGCTCAAGTTGCGATCGTGGATTTTAGCAACCTTCTAGCGCCGACGATCGTGACGGATGTTCGGATCACCAACGATGAAGACACAGCCTATGAATATCACTATACGTGGTGTGTGACAGATTCGGAGGCCAACAAGTGCGGTGGCGGAGATGATCTTTTTGATGGCACCAACTTCAAGCTCATACAGCCTCATGAAAATTTCGATACAGCACTTAATTCGACGGTATCAGCCGCCGGTAATTACTGGTTCCACTTGAAGGTACAATTCGGATCAGATTCTTCTCAGTCAGACCAGTCCTTCACAGTAGTTTCGAATACGCCGGTAACTCCGCCAGTGATTCCACATACTGGCGGCGGAGGCGGAGGTGGTGGGGGCGGATCAAGCTACAGCGCTCCTTCGAATGTAAATACGGCTGCTGTCGTGAATACGGCCCCAATCATTACTCCAAAGAAGTGCTTATTGACCAACCGAAAGTTGGCCGACCTCAACTGCGACGGTAAAATAAATATGATCGACTTCTCGATAATGCTCTCATTCTGGGGAACAAAAGGCCCATTCAACAATCCATATGTGGATATCAAAAAAGATGGTAAGATTAGCATGACGGATTTCTCGATCATGATGTATGAATGGGATAAAAAATAATTAGAACTTTAGAACTATTTTATGAATATCATATTATATAGAACGGCTCGTTCGATCGGTGCGATCGCTATATTCTTTGTGTCATTGTCATTCTTCGTTCCGCAAAGCTGGGCGGCGGGTTTGTCGATCAGTCCGACCCAAGCCAATGTCTCTGCTGGAAATATCATTTCTGAAAATATCATCGTAAATGCTGGCGGAACGGCTGTGAATACTGCTGGGGCAACCATTCATTTTCCAACGGACCTATTGCAAGTCATGTCAGTGAGCAAAAGTTCGTCGATATTCACTCTTTGGGGACAGGATCCAATCTTTTCTAATGTAGATGGAACGATCTCTTTTATGGGCGGCCTACCAAATCCTGGTTTTAGCGGGTCAAATGGTCAGATCATCTCAATTGTCTTTGTGGCCAAGAAGGCTGGGACGGCCTCTGTAGTCATGTCTGACGCCTCGGTTTTGGCCAACGATGGTCTAGGTACAGACGTGCTCACAGTGCAGGGATCGGCCGCAATAAAAATAAGCGCGGCAGTCAAGTCTCCAATTGTACCAGCCGCTTCTCCCTCAAACGTTCCTTCGGCCTCCGAAATCGCCTCAACCACTATTACCGCTACTACGACTGTTATAGTTGTTCCAGAAGAGACAAAGAAGCCGGAAACTACGGTCGCGCCAGTTCCATCTCCGGAAGCTAGCGACAAGATAGTCGTTGAAACGAGCAAGTCTGTTATCTACGATCTCTCATTCATCCTGACAGCGATTCTTCTTGCCTTAGGTCTTATTTTCGCTGTGTACACCGGTTGGCATAGATTCTTTGGACTGAAGAGGAGGTTGGATGGGGAGGCTGAAGATGCTGTAAGCGATATCCACAAGGCCATCAGCTCATTCAAAGACGAATTGGAAAAACAGCTCAAGGATCTTGAGAAGATCAAAGAAAATCGTGAATTTACCAAGAAGGAAGAGAAGATATTCAAGGATCTGCGTGCGAACATGGATGGCATCGACGACTTCATTGAAAAGAAGATCAAGAAGATCAGAAATCGCAAATAGCAAAGGTTGGGGAGGTGAAAATATGATTCAAAAAATGCCAAGCATATTGAAATGCTTGGCAGATTGGGAGTTGATTACCCGGTTTATTAGCAGGGACTTATCGCTCCAAGAGCTGATCTTAGAGGAGCGAGCACTTGGTTGTCGAGGACGCCGAGCTCTGCATTCAATAGTTTGACCTCCTCAGGGGCAAGAGTCTTTGCTAACTTGGGAAAATCGAGCGAGATCAGAGACTTTGCCATTCCAAGCCAGTCGAGAATGGTCGGTAGTATGGTGCCCACTCCGTTGCCTAACTCGATAGTGGGCAGGATCATTCCAAGGGACTGGTTGATGCTCGACCGACAATGAAGGTATCGTTTTATCTGTTGAAGCTCGCCTTTAACCCGATCGGGGACATGTCGGTAAGCGTGCATGACGGTGCCGTGATCGCGTCCCCCAAAGTGTTTCCCGATCTCCTCGTAGGAACCGAGACCAGCTAGGTAGCAGAAGTGCATGGCTACTTGCCGTGGCCACGCGATCCGTTCGGGACGCCGGCGGCTTTTCATGTCGTCAACACTAGTGTTGTACACTTCGGCGACAATGATTTGAATCGCTAAGATACGTTCAGCAGACTGAACGGTGCTGATTCCATGTGACATATTTACCTTTCGATGTGCGCGCAAATGCCATATATGCGTTTGATTTATGCTATTTGAGTTGAGCTTAGATCACCAAGAGTGAAATGTCTATACTTGTTGCGGGGGCCGGAATCGAACCGGCAATTTTCAGGTTATGAGCCTGACGGGTTACCGTTACCCTACCCCGCGGTGTGGTGACGATCTCTTATTACGATACGTCTAATCTACAACAAAAACATGCATATTGCAATCATTCTCGATTTCCATTATTGTAGTAGGGCATTGGCGCAGCTGCTGCATTCAGGGAAGGACCAGATATGTGCTGTTATATTATGTCGGCGTAGCTCAGGTAGTTAGAGCGAGGGACTCATAAGCCCTAGGTCGCAGGTGCAAGTCCTGCCGCCGACACCCCTTTGTTTTTAGTCGTATTTCTGCTACATTAATGCCCATGCGGTCGTAGCTCAATTGGTTAGAGCACTCGCCTGTCACGCGAGAGGTTGCGGGTTCGAGTCCCGTCGGCCGCGCAGAGATCTTTTGAAAATGAGAATTGTGCCGATGTAGCTCAGTTGGTAGAGCACGCCATTGGTAATGGCGAGGTCTCCGGTTCAATCCCGGACGTCGGCTCCAAAATGAAATATTTATTTTGAGTTCGCCACCTTAGCTCAGCTGGTAGAGCGCCGCTTTCGTAAAGCGGAGGTACCCGGTTCAAGCCCGGGAGGTGGCTCCAAATGAAAAGCAAGGAAGAGATAGAAAAGAAAATAAGCGAATTGGAAAGCGCTATGAATGCGCCGGATTTTTGGACGGACAAAGCCAAAGCGCAAACCGCGGTAAAAGAGCTACAGAAGCTGAAAGACAGCCTGACTGGAATAGGGAAATACGATAAAGGTGATGCGATAATGACCATACTTTCCGGAGCTGGCGGTGATGATGCGGAAGATTTTTCGGCGATGCTGCTTCGCATGTTCAGGAAGTATTGTGACAGCAAGGGTTGGGGCTGGCAGGTCATTCATGCCAATGAAAATGATCATGGCGGATACCGCAACGTGACAGTTGAGATCATCGGCAAATCAGGAGGTGCGTCGATGGCTAGGCACGATGATTCGAAAGGAGACCTTTCAAATGATCTTGAAGCTTCTAGAGCCGGAACTCTCGGCGCTTATGGAACGCTCAAGAATGAATCTGGTGTGCACCGCTTGGTGCGCCTTTCGCCTTTTGATTCCAATCAGAAACGGCATACATCATTCTCCTTGGTTGAAGTGGTTCCAAAGATGGAAAAGGCTACGGCCAATGACATCGTCGTTGCTGATAGCGATCTAGAGATCAGCATAGCCAAATCGGGCGGACCTGGAGGGCAGAACGTCAACAAGAGAGAAACTGCGGTAAGGTTGGTTCACAAGCCTACAGGCATCTCGATCCATGTGACTTCGGAACGATCGCAAGCGCAAAACCGTGAGAAGGCCCTTGAGATCTTGCGTGGAAAGCTTTGGAAGAGATCGGAGGACGAAAGGATAGCCAAAGAGCGCGGCATGCAGATATCCTCGACGACTTCTATAGAATGGGGGAATCAGATCCGTTCGTACGTGTTACATCCTTACAAGATGGTCAAAGATCATCGCACAGATATCGAGACTTCACAGGTGGACAAAGTCCTGGAAGGCGAGTTAGATGAATTCATAGAAGCAGAGAAGGATCTGTAAATCTGCTATACTAAATCAATGATCTACTACGATAAAGTCAGCAAAGTCTATCCAGACAAGACCATAGCCATAGATAACGTCAGTTTTGGCATCGAACCAAAGGAATTTGTGACCATTGTTGGGCAATCTGGTGCCGGAAAGACCACGCTCATGAAGATGCTCATAGCTGAGGAGTGGCCTAGTGATGGGGCGGTCTTTTTCGAGTCAGCCAATATCCATCGTTTGAATCGCAGGCAGATGAACAAGTTGCGTCGTCGCATCGGTATGGTTTTCCAGGATTACCGTCTCATTCCCAACAAGACAGTGTATGAGAACATCGCCTTTGCTATGGAAGCTACAGGCAAAAGCAGCCGTGAGGTTTCTGCGGACGTTCCCCATGTATTGGAGCTCGTCGATCTTGGACACAAGATCTGGAATTTCCCCAAGGAGCTCTCTGGTGGCGAGAAACAGCGCGTAGCGATTGCGCGAGCTATCGTCACGCAACCGGATATCATCATCGCCGACGAACCAACAGGCAACCTCGATCCGACCAATACCTACGAGATCATCCGGATCCTTCAGAAGATAAATGAATTGGGCACTACCATTATGCTGGCTACACACAATAAAGGAGTAGTCGATACGGTTGGTGGACGCATCATTACTATGGATAAGGGGAAGGTGGTCAAGGATAGCAGGGAAGGAAAGTACATTCTATAGATTACAGATTTCAAATAACAGATTCCAAAGAATCTCCAGATTACAGACTGCAGGCACCAATTTGAGATATGAAATTTATTTGGAATCTGAGATTTGGATTCTGGAATCTTTCATCTATAAATCATAAATCTGCTATAATAGACAAATGGTATTTACCACTCTAAAACGTATAACAAGGACCGGTTTCGTCAACTTCTGGAGAAATGGTTTTTTGTCATTCGCGGCTATCGTCATCATCACCCTGTCTCTATGCGCATTCGGTGCCATGATTTTTACCGGTGCTTTCGGACGGGCGCTTCTGGCTGATGTCAAAGACAAAGTCGACATCAATGTATATTTCGCATTGACGGCACAGGAGGCAGATATGCTTTCTTTGCAGAAGGAAATCAACAACTTGCCACAAGTGGCCAGCACTACTTATGTCTCACGTGATCAGACCCTGGCTGCATTTAAAGATAAGTGGCAAGACAATGCTCTCATCATGCAAGGCCTCACCGAAGTCGGAGACAATCCGTTCCCGGCCTCATTGAATATCAAAGCCAAGGATCCTGGACAATATGGCGCCATCGCCAGTTATCTGACTGGTAAAAACCCTGAAGATGTAAATGGCACGCCGATCATAGAGAAAGTCAATTACCAAGAGAATAAATTGATCATCGACCGTTTGAGCCGGATCATTCCCATCGCTGAACAGACAGGTTTGGCTGTTGCCATTATCCTAGTTCTTGTCTCGGTCATCGTCATTTGGAATACGATCCGTCTCATCATATACACCGCCAAGGATGAGATCTCTGTGATGAAACTGGTCGGTGCAAGCAATATATATGTTCGTGGCCCTTTGGTCGTCTCTGGGATCATGTACGGCATCATTTCAGCTTTGATCACTTTGGGGATCATGGCAGCCGTGGCTTATTGGAGCGATACTGTCATCCTCCGTTTGGCTGGAGTCCAGATCGCAGCTGACTTCGATCTTATCGTCAACGTCCTTTCCAATTATTTCCGCGACAATTTTGCCCAGATATTCCTTATCATCATGGGTGCTGGCATCATTCTCGGTGGAGTCTCTAGTTATATTGCCGCTAGAAGGTATTTGAGGGTCTAAAACGGCCTGTTGATAACTCAGTTGACAGGGTATTTTATGGCGCTACTATTATTCTAGTAGTCGCACATTGCACAATACATTGATAGTACGCATCAACGTGCGTACAAGTGGTTGCTGGGTGTGTGACGAAAAGAAGACAAAACCAGAGAAAGTTAAGCATATGAAAAAACGACTGACGGACATTAACATGAGTTCAGTGGCGTTCAACCTGGCCATCGACGACAATGAGGGCGCGCAGATCGGCATACACGGTGGAGGTCGTGCCAACACTCCGACCGGTTTCGCTTTCAACAACACTTGTGCGCGCCAGAACAAGACCACCGGCTAGATCCTCGAGCTTACGGATCAAAGCTGATGTTTCCAAATTTCAGGCGGGGGCCTCTTAGTCCCCGTTCATAACATGTCCCGGCAGGAGGCTTAGACCTTCTGCCGGTGATTTTTTTGTACAAAAAAAGCCGACCGGAAGGGGTCGGCATCGGCAAGGATCAAAAGCCAATCAGGGTCGCCTCCTAAACCTACCGAAGGCTCTTTGCAAAGCAGCCGGTACGTGAGGAAAAACCACGGGATGTTGTTCGTCATATGGGACATGCTTGCGTTGCTTTTCGGCCCTAATGACTTGAGCAAGGCCTTCGAGGGTCACTTGGGTGAATTGGTCGCCCTCACATGTTGGATTCAACATGTTGAAGACCTCAGCATCGACAGGGAGGCCGTAGACATTGACGCGTCCTTTGGACAAGAGGTATCTCTTTGGAGCATCTTTTACTCCAGAGAGCAATGCGAGGAGTCGAAACAATCCTCCAGTTCCCCGTATCCTCGTGCTAATCAGGCGAGTTAAGGCGGTAAAATCATCTTCAGATGGCTCCAGCTTGCCACCGATCGGGGCGGTGGACAGTCCAGCCCATGTTTTGTGCTCGGTTGAGCACCGTTTTTCCAGAAGTGCTATGGGAGTTTCCCCATCTGCTCCAGGGGCCACGAAGAAAAGCTGCACTCTTCTTGGTCTATTTGAGTTATTTGAATGTTCCATAATGTTTCATTGTTCCAAATCTCATCTTACACACATTTCTCTAAATGTCAAGTGTTTGAGCCGTTTATTGACGTTTAGGACACATATGTTGACATGGTGAAAAGAGTGGACAAACTGCCACCGACTTTACTAGAATGGACCTCATGAAGAAGAAGGTTGCTGTCCGTCATCCAGTAAAGACGATCCGAAAGAGTCAGCCTTCGCGACCTCTCCGCCGCGCGGCTCCGGAACGAGAGCAACCGTCGGCGAAATCTCATCACAAGTATATCTTCGTCATCGGCGGGGTCATGTCTGGTGTCGGCAAGGGCATAGCTTCCTCTTCGATCGGCACTTTGCTTTCGGCCAAAGGATTTAAAGTCAATCTAGTCAAGGTTGATCCTTATTTGAATGTGGACGCCGGCACTATGAATCCCACCGAGCACGGTGAAGTTTTCGTTTTGAATTCGGGTTTGGAAACAGATCAAGATATGGGCAATTATGAACGATTCTTGGGACGCGATCTCTATCCGGATGATTATGTAACTAGTGGAATGGTTTATAAAACAGTCATCGAAAGAGAAAGAGCTTTGGAATATGGCGGAAAATGCGTAGAAGCTGTTCCACACATTCGGGACGAGATAGTCAGCCGATTTGAGCACTCGGCCAAAGTCCACAAGTCGGATATTTCCATTATAGAAATCGGCGGGACGGTTGGTGATTATCAAAACATCATGTTCATCGAAGCGGCTAGGGTTCTGAAGATCCATCATCCACATGACGTGGCTTTCATCATGGTCTCGTATCTTCCTATTCCAGGGACTTTGGGAGAAATGAAGACTCGTCCAACACAGCACGCTGTCTACAACTTGGCTTCATATGGTGTTACAACAGATATCATCATCGCGCGTGCGTCCATTCCTTTGGATAATCGCCGCAAAGAGAAGATCGCCACGGCCTGTAATATTCCAGCCAATAGAGTTATTTCTGCGCCGGATATCAAGAGCATTTATGATGTGCCAATCAATTTCAAGCACGACCACCTCGGTGAGATAATTTTGGAGACTTTGAATTTGCCGGCCAGGAAAACTGGGGAAGCTTTCGTCGAGTGGATGAAGATGGCTAATGGGATCAAGAATCATGATAAGCATACAGTCAATATCGCCATCGTCGGCAAGTATTTCAATACGGGGGATTTCATCCTCTCTGATTCATACATCTCGGTCTTGGAAGCGATCAAATTCTCTGCTTACGCCAATGGGGTCAAGCCGATAATTCATACGGTGAATGCTAGGGACTTTGAGGGCAAGGAGCTAGGAGGAAGTAGGAAGGAGCAAGGAGGTAGTAAGGTCAGAGGCGGTTCTCCTTCCTCCTTGCTTCATGCTCCTTACTCCTCACTTGATGCCATGGACGGCATCATCGTTCCTGGTGGATTTGGAGAATCAGGAATAGAAGGGAAGCTGAACGTCATCAGATATGCGCGCGAAAATAATATTCCATATTTCGGCCTCTGCTACGGCATGCAACTCATGACCATAGAATATGCCCGCAATGTTCTCGGGCTAAAGGGTGCGCATACGGCGGAAATTGATCCGAAATCGCCCCATCTGGTCATAGACATAATGCCTGATCAAAAGAAGAAGATAGCTGAAGGCAATTATGGTGGATCGATGAGATTGGGCAGGTACCCGGCGAAGCTCTCTAAGGGGACGATCGCTAATGAAGCATACTGTAGCGCAAGATCTCAAATCGCAGGTTCCAGATTACAAAAAGATTCCAAATTCCAAGCTCCAAATACCAAACAAGCGCCGGCGCAGACCATCTTCGAAAGGCATCGACATCGATACGAGGTGAATCCAAAATATATTCAGCAGTTGGAAGATGGGGGATTGATATTCTCCGGAAAATCTCCCGACGGTACGCTCATGGAAATAGCGGAATTGCCGCGTACTGGTGGAAAAAACAATCACCCGTTCTTCTTGGGGACTCAATTTCATCCGGAATTTTTGGCTAGACCGCTTTCGCCTCATCCGTTGTTTACGGAGTTTATGAAATCAGCCAAAGAGAGGAATAAAGAGCTGGGAGATAGAAGCCAGGAGCTTGAAGGACGAAGTTCAGAGAAGCTGATACAAACTGAGGCATTGTCCGTCATAGACAGCGATCATGGAGATCTGGAAGATATCCCCGAATTGAAGATCCAATAAACTACTCGCCAGGTGGACAGGTAGCAAGAAATGTGTTAATCTAGTAGATAGACCGGCAGCATGATGCGCCGGACTAGAAGGGAAATATCAATAGAATTCGCTCGTATCTGTTCGACCTCGTCGAAGGCTTGGGAGTGGTGCTGGTGGATAAGATCCTCTGGTTACCATTCTACTACTTCGTCTGTCCTATGGCGGTTTGGAAGTTGAGTGTGAACATGGCGTTCTGGTCGCTCTTGCTTTTGCAGATCGTCCTTGGCACCATCCTGTTCTACGCCCTTTACTCCAAATTACCTAAGGCTGCTGACAAAATATCCAAGTTGGCGGAGGCGCTCATCAATAGTTGGCATTGGTTGCAAGGTGTCATGCCGATACTTCGGGACCATGACCTCGTTCCGCACAGAGCCAAGAGATGGGCTCTCGTCTGCTTCAAGGCTTGGCAGTTCTCCCCGCCAATGTACCTGCTTTACAAGGAAAGATGGGGTAAGAGCAGACTGACTGAACGATTGGCTGACATCTTGTTGGCCTCGGTCATCTCGACGGTCATCTGGTTCCTTTTGTCAGCCGGATTGCTCAAAGCTCTGTACCACATGTTCCGTTGAGTCCGCATCGCCTGCCAGTTGGGGGCGATTTTTTGTTCATGCTACAATATATCGCGAAATGATCACTACCGTTGGTGTTGGGATAGGACTAGGCTTCATCGCCATGCTCTCCTGGGGCTTCGGCGATTTTCTCATCCAGAAATCAACGCGCAAAGTGGGGGATTGGGAAACGTTATTTATCATGTCGCTAGTCGGAGCGGCTCTGTTATTGCCGTTCGTTTGGAACAAATTGCCGTCTTTATTGAGCCTGGGAAATTTTGATCTGAGCATCTTACTAGGGACTGGACTTATCCTCTTTGTGGCGGCACTTCTCGACTTTGAAGCATTGCGCCGTGGTAAGCTCGCTGTAGTCGAACCGATCTGGTCATTGGAAATACCTGTTGCAGCTTTCCTGGCATTCTTTTTGCTCTCTGAACGCATTACTATCTTACAGATAGTTCTCATAGTCAGTCTCATAGTTTGTCTCATTCTGGTGGGCATCCGGCAGAAAAATATACGCCTGGTAATGTTTTTGGAAAAGGGAGTCCTTGTGGCTTTTCTTGGGGCAATATTCATGGGTGCAGCTAATTTCTTCATGGGGTGGGGTGGGAGGATAACTGACGCCTTGATGATCAATTTTCTCACGGACAGCTTCATGGTCATCACGACCGGTATATATCTATTGGGTCATGGAAGATTGAAGCGGACTTTTCGGGATTTCAAGAATAATTACGGAGTGCTATTGCCGATGTCTATAGCTGATAAGATCGCTTGGATAGCATTTGTCTTTGCCATGATCTTAGCCCCGATAGCCGTGGCTACAGCATTGTCGGAGAGCTATATCATCATCGCGGTGCTACTGGGGCTCCTTATCAATCGTGAAAAATTGCATTATCACCAAAAGGTTGGTCTCATTGGAGCGATCGTCACGGCCGTCATCTTGGCGGTCATAACGTCGGGGTAGAATCGTATTACCTTGAATAATATCGTTATTTAGCGTATTTTATATGGACTGTCCGAATGTTTGAAATATTGCGGGATCGTCTAATGGTAGGACACATCCCTCTGGAGGATGTTATCTTGGTTCGAGTCCAAGTCCCGCAGCAATTTCGCAGAAAGCACAGAATCGCCCGAAATCGCATCGGCGCAAACCACATGTGGAGGGCGGGGCGGCATTCCTCCCCAGACCCCTCCTGCCGCGCCGTCCGAACCCAGCGCCGAGCGCAGCGACGGCGCAATGAGCGCATCACCCTTCCGGATTCGCGGCGAAAAAAGTTCGAACATTGATCGAAAACGTCAGCATTTGAGAAATAGTAGGGTTTTTGGGTATGTTTGAGACTAACTCATAAGGACTTTTGAAGCTGTACTTAGCCACAGTTTTGTTTGTGATGATTGCGTTCGAAAGTAATTTTTCCAATGTTCTGCGTTTTATTTCATCCGTAGCTTGTAGATAGGAATCGGCGGCTTTGTTGCAATCCAGAAATACATTTTTGATCCGTTCGATAGTAACTTCGGGTACTGATCCGTTTTCAATTTCTTTGATCTGCTTTTCGAGCTCGACGCGACGGTTGGTGATCTCTCGCATTTTTTCTTCATATAAGTCTTTACGGAGGACTTGTGAGGTATAGCTGTCAGTAAGCATGGATTCTTTTGCAGGAAGTCCGGACAGTTCGTTCTTCAAGTTGGATGTAGAAGTCGCCGTATAGGCCAATTTTGACTGATTCTGGGCTTTGTAGGCCTCGAATGAGAGCTCAATAAGTTCAGGTTCGATTTTCAATTCCTGGAAGATATTGGAAAGCATATTGTCGATGAATTCGGAACGCATAAAATTCTTCTTTTGGTCGCAGATGCCTTTACCGTTGGTGCAATGATAGTAAGAAAAGCCTTTTTGCGTTTCGGCCGTTATGATACAGCCACATGTGCCGCAAATGAGAAAGCCACGAGCTGAATAGAAATGAGTTCTTTTACGAGAATGGAGACGGCCATGAAGGATATCCTGTGCCATATCGAATACATCACGAGAAATTAACGCTGGGTGTTTACCCTCGTATACTTTACCGTCTCGTTCCATGAGTCCTAGGTAAAATTTGCTGTTAAGAATTCGGTGAATCTGATTTTGGAATACTTTGTAACCGGAAGCTGTTCGTAAGCCTTCTATGTGAAGAATTTCAGCGATCTCTTTCAAACTATGCGAGCCGGTGATGTATAGCTCATAGACGCGCTTCACATATGGTCCGCGCTTGGGATCGATGATAACTTTTTTCGTAGCTTTGTCGTTCAGGTAGCCAAATGGCGCATGGTTAGGCCATTCACCGCGTTCTAGTTTGGCTCGGTTTCCTCGCTTCACATTGGTACTCAAATCACGGATGTATTGGCTAGCCATAGCTTGCTCAATGCTCATAAGGAGAACATTGTCAGATGGCAGGAAATTCTTCTCAAATGTCCTAATGCACTGGATTTTGCCGTTTTGTAAGAGCCATTGAATTTGTCCGCCATCAACCGGATTGCGAGTAAGGCGATCAATTTTCCAACAGAGAATAGCATCAGCCTTGCCGGCGGTGATTGAGGTAATCATTTGATTGAATATTGGCCTGCCGGGCTCCTTTGCAGAGCGGCTTTCGCGGAGAGTTTCAACTACAGGCAAGTTCAAAGTCTCGGCCAGCCTTTTCAGCTCAGCTTCCTGCGAATCAAGTGAGAGTACCTGCTTGTCTTCGGTGTCAGTGGATTTTCGGCAGTAAATAATATATTTCATGGCGTAAGTTTACTCTCAATATTTTCGCAAGACAAATTTTCCGGTGGATTTTCTGTGGAGAGTCTGTAGATTCTGTGACGAGCTTTACCTAACCAACGCGTATCGTACGAATTATCGATCTCTGGAACGGTTACATTGAATTCTTCGAGGAGAACGCTCATGCCGAAATTGGATATGCCACCTTGAATTTGAGGGCGAAGGAGATTTCTAGAGCAGACATATGCCTTCTGATTCATTAACCTGCGATCTATGAATGATTTGGCCATATACTTAGTTAGATACGATGACAGTTTTTCATTTCCGTCAGTCATTTTGAGGTAAATAAATCCATGTTTCCAGAGTCCCGCAACCAATCGGGTAGATCGCTCTTCTTCAAAG
>CAIQIZ010000024.1 GCA_903872035.1 uncultured bacterium
GACTCTAGTACGAGAGGACCGAGTTGAACAGACCTCTGGTCTACCTGCTGTCGTGCCAACGGCACCGCAGGGCAGCTATGTCTGGATCGGATAAGCGCTGAAAGCATATAAGCGCGAAGCCGGCCCCAAGATTAGGTATCGATTAGACCCGTGAGAGATGATCACGTTGATAGGCTTTAGGTGTACGCACCGTAAGGTGTTGAGCCGTGAAGTACTAATCCGTCGATCCTATTAGGAACTCTGGAAGTCAGCTTATGTTAGTTGTACGACATTACTTTTGAGATTACGCGAGTGATCTCTGCTTGATTTTACGGTATGAATACGCGGATTGAACCCTGCGTTCTGGTGATTTGGCGCTATGGCACCACCCGTTCCCATTCCGAACACGGCAGTGAAACGTAGTTGCGGCGATGATAGTCCTAAGGGGCGAAAGTAGCTTGTCGCCAGAACATAGGGTTCAATAACTTCGCTTCGGCTCCAGCTAGAACATATATTTGGGCTGGGCTTTTTTCGCATTTATGAGATAATGTGGGCATGCAATATGGTACGAGTACGGACCAATTTTCGCAGGCATTTCAAGCGATGTTTGCGCAGAACATGTCCATTGTGATAAGCATCTGGGCTCTTGTCTTTAAAATGCTCCTTCTATGGGTAGCTTGCATGCTCATCGGGGGATTAGTGTTCTTACTTGTCTATTTATTTATTATAAAAAAATCCCAACACAGATTGGGAGATGCTAATACTTCAAACATGAATCCTACGCAACAAGTGCCTCCGGTGCCCCAAGTTCCTCCGACCAATAGCCCTATGTACAATAGCGCGCCTTTAAAAACATCAGGTTTTGCGATAACGAGTCTGGTCCTAGGTATTGTATCTTTATTACCAAATCCCGCTCTCGGAATCCCGACAGGCATACTTGCATTAGTCTTCGGTATTTTGGCAAGGAGCAAAATAAAACATGGCCTTGCGGCTGGGGGCGGTATGTCTACGGCAGGTATCATCTTGGGAATAATCGGTTTGATCGTCAGCATGTTGATAATCTTGTTCTTTGCTACTATGTTTGCGGCGCTAATTCACGCGTTTCCGGCTAACATAAATACGGTTCCGCAAAACGGATTCCATTCCTCGGCGCAAATTGATGTCCAGAATCTTCCTCCTACGAATCAATAACATATGTCTTCCTGGTCAAAACATCGAAAATATACATATGCCTCGATCGTTATCGTTGTGGCGGTCGTTCTTATTGGAGTTCCATCTTACGAACATTTCTACAAAGCGCCGACCTGTTTCGATGGTCTAAAGAACGGCTATGAGCAGGGAATTGACTGTGGCGGTTCTTGCCAAAAGCTTTGCGCCAGCGCATATTTGCCTCCGAAAGTCGATTGGAAGTTCTATGAGGAAATCGCTCCAGGAATTTATAATTTGGCTGCTTATATCGAAAATCCAAACACAGATGCTGTTGCCGTCGATGTTCCGTTCCATATGGTTCTCTACAGTGCTCTCAATTTACCGATCTCTGATACAAAGGGGACGGTGACATTGCCGCCACATCGGAATACTTTAGCTTTTCTTTCGGCCGTCAAGATCGGAGGCAACCCTCCGAATGTCGCACCATTCTTCGAATTTACCGGCAGTCCTGATTGGAATAAAAAAACTGACCAGTTGACCTCTTTGGTTGTCGGAAAAACTCAATTTACAAGCGGAAGCGGTAATTCATCGCTTCAAGTGACGCTCACGAATGTGTCAGTCAATGATCTGCCGCGTCTTCAAGTCTACGCAATTCTCTACGATCAGGATAAGAATCCCGTGGGTTTTTCCAAGACCGTGGTCGATGGTATCCCAGGGAATAGCAGTGTCACGGCGCCTTTTACCTGGCCGACGGACTTTGGCGGTAAGGTGATTTCCCAAGAGATTCTTCCTGTGGCAGAATGATGGGCCTAATGCAATTGGACAAATTATCTTCCTACAATCTTAAAAGTCAGGACGGCAGCCGAGGCATCGACTGGTGGATCTTCTTGGCCATCATACCGATCCTGGCGGCCGGGCTCATCACTATGAGATCTTTCTCAGGGAATACGTCATTCGCTACACACCAGTTCATATGGATCGGTGTGGCGCTCCTGGTGTTCTTTGGAGTCTCCAATATCGACATGCGGTTCTTGCGTTCGACTTGGGTTTCCGTGACTTTATTCATCGTCTCGGTCGGCTTGCTCGGCACTCTCTCCGTTTTGGGAAAGGTCTCTCACGGCGCGCAGAGCTGGTTTAATTTCGGGGTATTTTCTTTTCAGCCGGCTGATTTTGCCAAGATCGCTATCATCATTATTCTAGCCAAGTATTTTTCACGACGACACATAGAGATAGCGAATGTTAGACATATTTTGGTATCCGGCTTCTACACATTCATTCTTTTCATTCTGGTCCTTATGAATCCAGACCTTGGTTCGGCCATGATAATCTTCTTGATCTGGCTAGGTATGGTATTGATCTCTGGCATATCAAAGAAACATTTGCTGGCTATGGCGGGTATGGCCGCCATCTGTTTTGTCTTGCTTTGGAGCTTTGGTTTCAAGAATTATCAAAAAGCGCGTATCATCAATTTTATCCATCCCTTGTCTGATATCCACGGAGCCGGCTACAACGCATATCAATCGACCATCGCCGTCGGGTCCGGCGGTCTAGTCGGCAAAGGGGTCGGGTATGGCACGCAATCGCGCTTGAAATTCTTGCCAGAATTCCAGACAGATTTTATCTTTGCTGCCTTTGCTGAGGAGTGGGGATTTACCGGCGTCGTCATTCTTTTCGCCCTTTATGGGATATTGATCTGGCGCATCATCGTCAATGCTCTGCATGGCTCGAGCAATTTCGAAATACTTTTCGGTGCCGGCGTGGCTATCTTCTTTATCGTCCACATTTTTATAAACGTCGGTATGAATATGCACCTGCTACCGGTCACGGGAACGCCGTTACCGTTCATGAGCTATGGCGGTACGCATATTATGAGCGAATTCTTGGCCCTCGCGATCCTTATGGCGATGCGACGCTATTCTCGTTCGGCTCACAAGGATGCGACCAAGAATGAGTTCATTGGGCCACAGTAGGAATCTTGGTGAATGTTGTCTCCTCGTCTCCTCGCAAGGTCGCCATTCCAAATTGCAGCCGTATGCGCTTCCAGGGATTCAGCGCATACGGGCAATTTGTTCATGGCAGAGATCGCATTGCGAGTCGGCTCGAAGACATCATTCACCAAGCTTCTACTTTTTCGAGTAGAGCCCCTCCACCAACCAGATCATCCTATCTAGAGAGAATTTCGTGGCAACCTTTTCCTTGAGCGCAGCGCCGTACTTCTTTCGTTCCTCAGGATGCTCGATCATAAAAGAGATCGCATGGCCAAGTTCCCGAGAATTCTTCGGTTGCACCAGGATGCCGGACTTCATGTCATCGATGATCTCGGGAATGCCGCCAACGGAAGTGGCTACGACAGGGAGCGAAGCCGAGCCGGCCTCGAGGATCGTATAAGGTAAACCTTCCTTGATCGATGGTAGGACAAAAACATGAAAGGCTTTGAGGTATTCAGCGGCATTATCCAGATATCCAGCCAAAAAGACGTGCTGATCGAGTTTGTATTCCTGGATCTTTATGTGAAGCGAGGCAGACAGTTCGCCGACTCCGACGATGATGCAGATCGACAGCGGGTGCTGTTCAGCCACAGTCCTCATAGCTTCCAACATATACCCGAGTCCTTTATTTGGATGCAATTCAGCTATTACGCCGATGACGGTCTTTTTGCCGAATTCAGCGACATCCATGCCGATATGTTTTGCCAATACTTGCTTTACGCCTTCTACGGATAGGAAAGTCGGTGGCCGGATTCCTAGAGGAATCAATTTGAGCTTATTCTTTACAAAAGGAAAATATGCGGCTTGTCTAAGGTCGTGCTCGGAAATGAGCACTGTTGTATGGGAAAAAAGCATTGTCAGCCAGGAGAAGAAGGTTATCGATAGCCGTTCATACCAGGGCCGTGATTCATTGAATGTCCAGCCGTGCACGGTCACGATGATCTGTTTTACGCCGAGGAGTCGGCCGGCTAGGGAACCCAAACCAGCGGCTTTGGGGCTATGGAGGTGGATGATGTCCGGCTTCTTGCTTTTCATGACGGAGTAAATCTCCTTGAATGAGCCAGCTTCTTTGCCTATGGAAATGTCGCGTCCGAGAGCGGCGATGGAGAATGTATAGATTCCGGCGGCCCCCAACTTCTCTTTGAGTAAGCCATTTCCTCCCAGCGCAACCCAGACATCATGACCCTTGTCTTTCATAGCTGTGGCTAGATCGAAGACGTGACGCCCAGCTCCGCCCCAATTGGATTTGGTGATGATGTAGAGTATCTTCACGCTTTAAAATTAGCACGATAGGAGGAGCTTCGCCAGAGCCAGTTGCGTACTTGAAAGAACTCCAAATCAATGGTAATGTTTTGTCCATGCCAACTTTTGCCAACTCTCGGGGCGTCCTCGTCTTGGCCATAGGCGATGTCATCACCTATGTTTTCTCGCTTATCCTCACCCTCTCGGTGCGCTATGGGGCGATCCCACATCGTACGCTGGTAGCTCAGCACATACCGGCTTTTTCTGTGCTGATCGCCATTTTCATCCTCGTCAATCTCTCGGCTGGCCTGTACGACAAGCGCTTGGCCTTGCTACGCAACGGCAGTCGGAGCCTGTTTTTGACCGTCCAGATAGTCAATGTGGCTATCGGTGTCATCTTCTTCTATTTCGCACCGGTCTCCATCGCTCCCAAAGCCAACTTGATCATCTATTTCGCTATATCCACGACCCTGCTCTATGTCTGGAGAGTTGCTATGTTCCCAGTCATCTCGCAGGCTCGCAAACAGCCGGCTATTCTAGTCGGTGGTGGAGATGAGATAAATGATCTTTTTGAGGAGGTTAACGGTTCCGTTCGTTACGGCTTGATCTTTGTAGGGAAAATTCGGCCGGACATCTCAGTCGATGAGACAGTCAGACAAGTAGCAGCGAAAGTCAAAGAAAGGAACGCTGCTATCATCGTGGCGGATCTTTCCGATCCGAAGGTTGAATCATCGATCCCATTCCTCTACTCGCTCATATTCAGCGGCGTCCAGATCATCGATGCTGGACGCCTCTACGAATCTATCTTCGACAGGGTGCCTCTCTCTATGGTCGGAGAGCGGTGGTTGGTGGAAAATTCTAATACTGTGCTTGGCAACAGAGTCATATATGATGCTCTGAAGCGTACTATCGATGTTGTCATCGGCGGCATAGCTGGTTTGGTCTCGCTCCTGTTCTATCCGTTCGTTTACTTGGCAATCAAATTGGAAGACAAAGGGCCGTTATTTACATATCAAGAGCGAGTCGGCAAAAATGGTCAGTTGGTCAAGATAGTAAAATTCCGTAGCATGTCCGGCGAAGATCATGGCAAGTACGATTCGAAAGAGGGCACTCGTCTTCGTGTCACTCGTGTCGGGTCATTCATCAGGAAGACGCGCATAGACGAATTGCCGCAGCTTTGGAATGTTGTCAGAGGCGACCTTTCCTTGATCGGTCCACGTTCGGAGTTTCCTTCGCTCACTGCTATCTATGAAGAGGAGATCCCTTATTACAATGCTCGCCACTTGGTCAAACCTGGTCTCTCTGGTTGGGCACAGATCTACCATCAGGCGCATCCACACCATGCTGTCGATACGGCCGAGACTTCCAATAAGCTTTCTTACGATCTTTATTACATCAAGAACCGCTCATTCGGTCTGGACTTGAAGATCGTCTTGCGGACAGTTCAGATATTATTGAAGAGGGTGGGGAGGTAATTAATGGCTGAAGTCTCCCAAAATCCTTTCGTTTGCCGCTGGCCCACAGCGCTCAAACGAAAGGATTTTCTTCGCCTTCAGCGTGTGATAATTACCCGAGACTCGGTGACTATGTCCTGAAAGACGTCGAGGACTGTCTGAACAAGTATGAATTTCTAGAAAAAATGTGAACCACTATGACCTCGTGAGCATTTTTTCTAGAAATTCAACGAGTGAGTTCCGCAGACGTCTAGAAGGACATAGTCACCGAGCAATATTGCATTATCTTACAAAATACCTATAATACACTGAATCATGTTAAAACACCGCGCTAGGGCCGTCATGGTTCTCATAATCGCCGCTGCAATCGGCTATTTTGTTTATACGACCAATGGCGCTGGCAGCTCCAGCCCATTCCGTCTGGGACTAGACCTTTCCGGAGGCACGCACTTGGTATATCAGGCTGATATTTCCAAGTTGGCCTCAACTGACGTTAATGATTCTATGACTGCACTGCGAAACGATGTCGAACGACGTGTCAACGTTTTCGGAGTTTCTGAGCCTCTGGTCCAGACTGAACAGGGTGCAGCTCTTTCCTCAAAGGAAAGCGCCTACAAACTCATCGTCGAGCTTCCTGGAGTCACTAATGTCGATGAAGCAGTCAAGACTATCGGTGCTACGCCTGCCCTAGATTTTCGTCTTATTTCGGCGGCGGATATGAAAGCTTTCCAAGCATCCAGCACATCCTATCTTTCAACTACTACTGAGCAAGCGGCATATTTGTCTCTATTCAAAGATACTGGTTTGAACGGCGGTATGGTCGGCAAGGCGTCTCTCCAATTCAATTCAACCACCAATGAGCCTTCAGTCGGTTTGAGCTTCAACAGTGATGGAACGAAACTGTTCGATCAGATCACTAAAGCTCATATCAATGATTATCTTGGGATCTTTCTTGATGGCAATCCTATATCCGTTCCAGTGATTCGTGACGAGATCGCTGATGGCAAAGCAGAGATCAGCGGTTCATTTACAGTGAATGCAGCAAAAGAACTTGTTCGCAATATTAACTTTGGAGCACTTCCGGTACCGATAACATTGATTTCCACGCAGACTATCGGTCCTTCGCTCGGGCAGCAGGCCGTGAATGGGGGAATCAAGGCTGGTATCGTCGCTTTCATCATCATCGCTCTATTCTTGATCATCTGGTACCGTTTGCCGGGCTTTGTGGCGGTTATCGCTCTCGGAGTATATACGGTTCTCATGCTGGCCCTTTTCAAATTGATCCCTGTGACTTTGACTGCTGCCGGTATCGCTGGTTTCATCATAACGATCGGTATGGCTGTGGACGCCAACATCCTCATCTTCGAACGCATGAAGGAGGAACTCAATCGTGGCCGTGGCATCTGGGATGCCATGCATGAAGGATTTACCCGCGCTTGGACTTCCATCCGCGATTCTAATATCTCCAGCATCATCACCGGTGTCATCCTTTACGAATTCGGCTCGACCTCGATCGTCACTGGTTTTGCCCTGGTCTTCATTGTCGGTGTCTTGGTTTCTATGTTCAGCGCCATTACTGTTTCAAGACTGTTCCTTTATGCCATTGCGCCGCAGACCCAGACGAAGTTCAGCGAATTCCTTATCAGAAACGGTTTTAGTAAAATGAGAAATTAGAAATCAAATACCATGTGGGTCATCAATAACAGAAAAATATTCTACGCTTGCTCAGGCATCTTGGTGCTCATATCATTTTTGTCACTCATCTTCTGGGGATTGAAGCCGGGCATCGATTTTGCCGGCGGTACATTGATCGAAGTCCAGTATCCAAATGGAAGACCGAATCAGGCTGTCATTTCAGCCGAGTTGTCAAAGCTCGACGCCGGAGCTTCTATTCGACCATCTGGTTCCAATGAATACATCGTACGCATGAAGCCGATCGACCAGGCTGAGAAAGCCCTCGTGTTCGGTGTTTTGAATGCCAGCGAATCTGCTTCGGTTACAGCTAACCCAGCATCGAGCACGGTCATTTCAAATTCTCTAGGTTCATCTTCTTCTGTGAGCGTAACCGCGACACCAGTGTCTCCATCGTCGGTAAACGATCAGGCGGTCATAAAGACCTTTGATTCCATCGGTCCGATCCTTGGAGCAGAAGCTCTCCGCAAGGCTTACGTGTCGATCATTCTGGTCATCATCGGTATCGTCATCTTCATCACCTTCGCTTTTCGCAAGGTGTCGTTGCCTGTTTCTTCCTGGAAATACGGCCTGACGGCCATTATTGCCCTTGTGCACGATGTTATCATCCCAGTCGGTGCTTTCTCCATCCTTGGACATTTTGCCGGCTACGAGGTAGATACGCTCTTCGTCACGGCGCTCCTGGTCATCCTGGGATTTTCCGTTCATGACACCATCGTCGTCTTCGATCGCGTGCGCGAGAACCTCAAGCTGGCCTCCGAGAGGAAGCCTTTCGCGGAAGTTGTAGGGGAGAGCATCAGTCAGACTTTCACTAGATCCATCAACACCTCGCTCACAACCCTCATCGCTCTGATCGTGCTGTATATCCTCGGAGGATCCACGACGGAACATTTCTCATTGGCTCTCATCATCGGTATCGCTGTTGGAACATACTCATCTATCTTCATCGGCTCGCCGCTCTTGGTGACGCTTCAGAAGCTGCAGAAGAAGAAATAGTTTTATAGATTTAAGCTTGGTGAATGTTGTCTCCTCGTCTCCTCGCAAGGTCGCCATTCCAAATTGCAGCCGTATGTGCTTCCAGGGATTCAGCACATACGGGCAATTTGTTCATGGCTCAGATCGCATTGAGAGTCGGCTCGAAGACATCGTTCACCAAGCTTCACTGGTAAAGCATTGACAACTTCAGGTTCCTGATTAGTATGGAGCCTAATAATATGCCTACGCCTCAGCCAAGAAAGAAAGTTGCGGTCATTGGTTATGGTTATGTCGGCAAGGCTGTGGCAGCCTTCTTTGAGTCTCATTTTGATGTTCTCATTTACGACATCAACATGCCATTGGAATCTGCTTCCACAGAAGAGATCAACGCCGCCGATTTAGCGGTCATTTGCGTACCCACACCGATGCGCCGAGATGGCACTGCCGGACTTTCCGCTATTGAAGGTACGCTCAAGTGGTTGACTACTCCACTCATACTCATCAAGAGTACGATACCGCCCGGCACTACGAAAAGACTCAGTGAAAAATTCGGCAAGAAAATCGCGTTCTCTCCTGAATATATCGGAGAAGGGCATTACCACATCCCATTTTGGAAAGGGTATCCGGATCCGACTGATATGAAAAAGCACGACTTTGTGACCATTGGTGGTCCGAAGGAGATTACTGCGCCGATACTTTCATTTTTCAAGTCCATCCTCGGAGCGGAACCTCGATATATGCAAACTGACAGTACCACGGCTGAATTGGTCAAATATATGGAAAATTCTTTTCTCGCTACAAAGGTCACTTTTTGTAATGAATTCTTCAACATGGCCGAAGCCTTCGGTGTCGACTATGATGAGCTGCGCGAGCTTTGGCTTCTCGATGGCCGCATCGGACGTTCGCATACGGCAGTCTTCCGTGACAAGCGCGGATTTGGCGGTAAATGCTTACCCAAAGACGTCAACGCTATCGTTCAAGCTTCTATTACCGCTGGGTATAACCCGCGACTGATCAAGGCTGTTTTAGAATCTAACGACAGGATCAGGGGAGAGAAGAAGAAATCGAAGACAAAGAAGAAAGTAATCAAATAGATTCCAGATCCCAGATAACAGGTTCCAGATAGAATTCAGATACCAAGTTCCAGATCTCAAATTGATGTCTGAGGCCTGAAAATTATCTGGAATCTTTGATTTGAAATTTGGAATCTACTTGTGATTGCTTGCCGGCAATGAGAAAAGGAAAGTACTGCCGTGGGCGGCACCATCTGACTCGACCCAGATCTTTCCGTGATGGCGATTGATGATCTGTTTTGAGATATAGAGTCCTATGCCCATGCCTTCAGTGTCAGCCAAGCGTGCTTGGGACCCTCGATAGAACTTGGTGAAGATGTACGGCAAGTCCTTGTGAGCTATACCGATGCCGCTGTCTTTGACCGAAAATATGACATCTTTTGCTCTAGGAATGAGAGATACGATCACAGCTCCTCCATCATGGGTGTAGCTCAAGGCGTTCTCAACGAGCGTTTGCATGACGAATTTCAGCCGAGATTCGTCGCAAGATACGAAGATCTCTTTGCCGATGTTTTTGTTGAGGGAGATCTTCTTAATTGATGCTTGGTCAAGGTGCTCCTGGTACAGACCTTCTACGGTCTCTGACAGGTTTATCTTTTCTAAACGGTAATCGAAAGAGACATCATCTGTACTAGAGATATTCATTAGCACATCGGTCAGCTCCACTAGTTTGGAGTTGGCATTCTTGATGTATTCAAGCGCGGTCCGATGTTCCTCGGCTGAAAGAGGTTTTTCTAGATTCTCTGAAGCCCATTTTATATGTGTGAGAGGTGTGCGGAATTTATGGGTGGCGGTGGTGATGAATTCGTACTTGAGGACGTCGCCTTGACGTAATTGTCGCCAGACTAGGATTCCCAAGGCTACCGCTATTATCGCTGAAATGATAGGAATCACCCAGAATGGGAAGTCGGGATAGATCTCCTGGATCAGCTGGCTGGAAAGGTTGAACGAGATCAAAAGGCTACCGATCCCCGTTACAGCGATGCCGTATACGAAGGCTTTTTTGGCGATTATCTTTATATCCATGAGTTCGTAGTGCAGGACAGCGTACATGAATGGAAGGCCGAAGAAGATTGGAAAGGCCAAGCCGTAAACGGGGTCAACTTGTATATTGAAAATCAGAAGGGGAGGAATGGCACCCAGGCTCCAGCCGAATGCTAAGGCAACTGCAAAATATATCAGGCGATTCCTTTCGATGTAGTTCGACGTCTTGCGATAAGTGTCTATGAGCAGATAAATGAAATATACAGGGATGATACCTTGGAATACCAGTCTGGAGACCCAATAAAAATATCCTGGAACGTAATAATTTGGGAAGTACATCTTTGGTACCGACTGAAGCAGAAAGGCGTTGGGAAATATCAAATAGTAGATGATGAATGCTGCACCAAGCGCGTATATGGTGATGACCAAGCTTCGTTTCTCTTTATTCTTGCCCAAGGCAGAGATGACACAATGGAAATTGGCGATACTGATGAATATAACCGAGAGATTCCACATGAGTATGTCTCTGGATAGCGCAGGATCAGATACGCTGGCTCCAAGCATGTGGGAAACCTCAAAAATGACGACGCCGAGGAAGGTCAATAGCAATGAAATATGTAGCTCTTTTAGGGGTCTTTGGAAGAGGATCAGGACTGCGTACGCAACGGTGAATATCGTTGAAGCGATAGCGACCGAGTTATGTATTATGAGGTGAATATTCGAGCCCATGCCCCATAATAATACCACATATCTATAAGTGCCGAATACGGCGGTTCTTTGAATATCAGTGTGGAAGATTTAGGAAAATGAAAGGCAAAAATGCCAATGTGATTTTGAGTACGTAGTTTTTGAAATTGCGAAATCCGTAAGACATTCTCTTGATGAGCTTGATCTTGTTGTGGCAACC
>CAIQIZ010000025.1 GCA_903872035.1 uncultured bacterium
AAAGACATCATCCGCATTCATCGCGGACTCTGCAAATCGTTCAAGCAGAAAGTCTTAAATGCAATATTCCTCGAGTCCACGATTGCTCCAAAACGTCAAGAAAAGTAGTCAAAAAATGCCACGCAAAATGGGTATTATCCCAAACTTACACATGCCGCATGGTGAAATCTGCGGCATTTTTTGTCCTCTAATACACATAAATACGCATTGTGGACACACAGACAATGCTGTGGTAATATTCATGCAGCTGTAAACCTTAACAATGAAAGGAATAATGGTATGAATAAACAAGCTGGCTGTGGTATTGCCATCGTCATGTTGTTCGCGCTTACTTTGATTGTGAGCTTGCTAGATAACCGAAGCAAGAGGACCAAGGTGCAAACCAAGGAACCTACTGAGGAGCAAGACGTCATAACGAACACACAACCTTCGCAGGCACTTACCGCAGGCATCGAATCAAAGAGCGCTTATCCGCGAAAAGGCGGCCCTTTGTCTGTTGTATCGATCAAACCTTCGTATGGCAGGCTGTATGAAGTCACGTTAAACGACCCATCGAATACAAATGCGGGGGTAGTCGTCGCTTTTAGTGGCTACAAATTCAAACTTGGCGATACGGCATATGCCACGACCGTGACATGTCGATTCGCCAAGAATGTTCCACCCGTTCCTATACTATTTGCCAATCCAGAGCGCGAGCTTGGGACCGTGATAGCGCATCGGTGATAGCCGGTATCATGTCATTGCTCTCAAGTTCAACCTACGCCGTCCGATCTCCATCGGCGGCTTTTTTGTTTCAAAACGCATGCATCCTATCCTCGATCTCCGACAAGCGCGAATGAAGGCGAGCTTCCGACGAATCTACCCTCTCTTCCAAACGTTCGAAGCTTCTGGCTATGGAAACCGCAACGTCGTCATTATTCTTGTAAACTATCCTCTCTATTAGTTCGAGATCTTTTTGATCTAGTGCAGACATGATAATTAAATTAATGTTACCTAATAATGATCAAACTGTATCAATTCACGATGAAGAAATTATGAAAATTGTCTCAAAAATAGATAAATTATTGTTCAAGAAACCTTCAAAAAAGATTCAAGAAATCGTGAAGGACTAAGGCAAGGAATACCATGTCATGTTTCAGAACTGTGGGCCAGTTTGAAACATGACATGGTATTCCTTGCAAATCATCGATTCCCGAGTTAGTCAGCGATCTTCCTGAGCAATTGTGCTTCATCGCTATCTCGAGAAGCGCTGCCTAATACGACCACAGCATAGAGATCCTTGCTTTTACCCATGGTAAAGAGCGAGGCTCCAGTACGATTGGCCTCCGGAATAAAGCCATTCTTGCCTCCGGCATAATTTGACCAGCTCAGGAAATGCGTTGGGTTGACGAATGTATGGCTCCCCAAAGTTTTGCTTTTCAATTGGGTGACAGCAATGACTTCAGGATCGTTCTTTTGAAGCCATCCGAGGATCGTGGCTAGGTCGCTGGCCGTAGAAACGTTCCTCGGTGACAATCCTGAGGGATCGGAAAAGGATGTACGATATGCCCCGATAGATTGGGTGAAATCATTCATGGCCGCGATGAATTTTTTTCGGCCATACGACTGGGCATAGGCCTCAGCCGCATCGTTGGAAGATACCATAAGCAACGGATACAGAAGATCGGCGGCAGTGAACGTCTCCCCCACTCTAAACTGCGCCGTATTTCCGTAAGTTACCATAATGCTTCCAGTGATGGAGATTCGGCTATTCGAGGGAATGAGCCGACGTGCGACTTCCGCAGTGACCAGCTTGGTTAGAGACGCGATCGGCATGAGTTTTTCCGAATTTTGAGAGATCGCTGGCGCAGCGCTCGATGATAGATCCTTAACAATATAGGATGGTGCCGTAATGTTACCGCTTCCATACGCCGCAATACTCAAAACTTCGGTGTTATTCGGATCTTCCTCTTGGCTGGCGGTCCAATGGATGCTTCGCGTCAATCCGGAAATCAATGTACCATCATCAGATGTGGTAATAATAGCCGCCGCTATATCCGAAAACGAGCTCAAATGATATTTGGCCAAACGAGGACCCCAGGCCTGCCAGCCAGCCATACCCAAATATGACAGACCTACGCCAACAATGATGGCGGCCAGCCCTCCGAAAAGGACTAGGAAGAATTGTTTCATTGCCACTCAGTCTAATACAAGAGACTCACTTATTCAAACGATAGAAGACGTTAGTGCCATAACGTACATCGATATAATCAAAAGATAACGACAGGTGTTTTGCCGCTGCCGTTTCAGTCATATTTTTCCAAAACGAAACGAGATTAGAGAGTTGTTCAGAGAATGACCGACTATCATCAAAATAGATCACTGCCATATCGCTATCGGAAGAGCTGGCCAAATTGCTTTGACTCGGATTGCGCACATATAGCTCATATTCGCCGGCTGCCTTTATAAGAACGGCTTCTGCTGCGATCGACGTGTTCTTTAAATCGGCGAATAAGGTCTGTAAAGCATGAAATTCTGTAGTCGAGGTCGCCATTTGACCGACGATAAGAGAAGATGTGCCATCTGTCAGATCTGGAACATAGTATCTATTATATACATTGCCAGAGAATGAAGGGGCCGCTCCATATATATAGCCAGTATCATCAGCAAAATAACAGCTGTCCGAGTCACCAAAGGATAGAGAGTTTCCGGTAAAATCTGGCAGATTGGCACAAACCAGGGCGGCCGGTGCCTTTTCTTCCACTGAAATAACTAGAGCCTGTAGACCCTGGCGTTTGACTGAAACAGAAGCTATGCGCGGCGATGCCTTGGTCACCGAGTCCTTGACGGCCTTGGCCGGATAAAAGAATGTGCTGGCTTTAGAGAATATCCCCCAGTAATCACCCGAAACGGCATCCAAAGCCGCTGCCTGGAGCGAAGGAGAAATATCACCATCGGCACCGCTCACTGTTACGTATTGAATCTCGAATAGATTCAAATTTACGATTCTTATCAGAGAGAATCCGAAAGTAACCAGACAAATCACCATAAGCGAGGCGATAAGAATGAGGCGCGTATTCTTGCGCTCGACGAATCTCTTCGACTGTCTGGATTTGAATCGCGAAGGAGGAATCATTTAAGTATAGATTCCAGATTACAGATATCAGATTCCAATTTGATGCCTGAAATCTGTAATCTATTTGGAATCTGGAAACTGGAATTTGAAATCTAAGCCAAGTTATTACTGACTAATCGATTGCTTCCCAAAATATTTCACAAGTACTTCTGGAATCTTTATAGAGCCATCTGTCTGCTGATAATTCTCTATCAATGAAACCAAAATACGCGGCGTAGGAATAGCAGTGGCGTTAAGAGAATGCACATACTTCATCTTTCCTTCGGCATCCTTGTAGCGGATATTGCAGCGACGGGATTGGAAATCATGGAAATACGAAGTTGAACCGATTTCGCGATACTTTCCTTCTTTTGGCACCCACAATTCGATATCATATTTCTTCACCTGGCCAAGACCAAGGTCGCCACCGCAGTTCACTACAGTCCGATATGGTACGCCCAAAGACTCTATGAATTCTTCAGTGTTGCGATTGAGCTCTTCGTGGAACTTGACCGAAGCCTCGTGATTGGCTTCACAAAGTATGACCTGCTCGAATTTATAGAATTCATTTACGCGGATCAGACCGCGAACGTCTTTGCCATGCGCACCAGCTTCACGCCGATAGCACGGGGAGAATCCTAAATAGCGTTTAGGCAATTCCTCAAGGCCAAGTGTCTCTTCTGAATGAAGACCCATGATCGAAACCTCGGCCGTGCCGATCAAGTAATCGCCGTCTTGGGTCTTGTACAGATCCTCCTCGCCTTGCGGCAAGTAACCGGTTCCGAGCAGATTGATCCTACGCACAATGGTCGGAGGAATGACCGGCGTAAAGTTCTTTGCCGAAAAGAATTCCAGAGCATAATTCCATATCGCAAAACATAGCCTGACAGCGTCTCCAGTCAAGAAATATCCCCTGAATCCGTGAACTTTCTGTCCGCGTTCGAAATCTACTATTCCAAGCTTGGTCATGATCTCCACGTGATCCTTCGGCTCGAAATCAAATTTGGTCTTTTCACCCCAGGTTTTGACTTCGACATTATCAGCATCAGAATCACCATCCGGGACTGACATATCAGGAATATTGGGTACACGGAGCATGAGGTTCTGCCAATCCTTCATGACTTCCTTGAGACCTGCCTCGTCCTTTTCCATTTCGGTTTTGACGGTCTTCATGGCACTGATCAATTTGGCGCGTTCATCCGGCGTTTTGGCTGAAGCAATTCCGTCGCTGGCTTGGTTCTGTTCGGCCCGGCGCTTTTCCACATTTCCTAGCAATGTTCGCCTCTTGTCGTCTATTTCTATCAATTCCTCGACTTTGAAGTCTAAATGCTTCTTTTTGGCCGCCATAGCGACCAAGTCCTTGTTTTCCCTTATGAATTTGATGTCTAACATAGTGATAATAGTGTAGCACAACGTGGTTTTCATTTGAATTCACAATATTCATGTTTTTTTGAACCTTTCTTTATTGAATTTTGAGACTTTTTTGAGCGTTTCTTCATAACCTACATGTTAGGATCAAGACAATGGATTACAATGACACCCAAACAAATGAATTTCCTTTGGGAATAATCCGCAAAAGAGAATACCCGGAGATGCTAAAGAATATGACATCTCCACCACCTAAGCTCTTTGTTCGCGGTAAATTTCCCGCACCAGAAAATCAGAAATATCTCTGCGTTGTAGGATCACGCAGCTGGACTTCATACGGCAGAGATAGCACTAGACGTCTGATCTACGGCCTGAAAGGATACCCGATCACTATCGTCTCCGGTCTAGCGGTCGGGATAGACAGCATCGCCCACATGGCGGCGTTAGAAGCAGGCCTACATTGCGTGGCTTTTCCTGGCTCAAGTCTCGACTGGGAAGAGATATATCCCCAAATCCACCTAGATCTGGCGAAGCGAATCGTAGCCAGCGGAGGCGCTCTATTGTCTCCATGGGAACCCGGATACCCGATTGGCAATTGGGCCTTTCCCGCCAGAAACCGATTGATGGCCGGACTGTCGCACGCGACTCTCATCATTGAAGCGGGACAAAAATCTGGCTCATTGATGACCGCCAAATACGCTGAAAATTTTAACCGCGACGTATTTGCCGTACCTGGCCACATCCATGCAGAGCAATCATACGGTACACATATGCTCATAAGGAGAGGTGCTGCGCTGATAACGTCGCCAAGAGATATATTGTCTGAGCTTGGTTTTCGTCTTCCCAGAATAGGAAGGGCTGGCGCGTGCAACGATCTATATATTTCTTTGCCTTCAACCATTGCAGAAGACAAAATATCACTCTCTATTCTAGGCATCTTACGGCTTGAAGACTCGAATACTGATGATCTATTAGAAAAGACTAACATCACCATCCCAGTACTATGTGAGAAATTGTCTCTGCTGGAACTTGAAGGTCTTATAAAGATGGATGGGTCGACCATCACACTAGTAAGAAATTGATTCTGTCCGAGGAAGCGTAACTTTCACCGTTAATAAAGCTGTAAATTTCTTTCAGGTGTTAGCTGATCGAAGCTGCCATAAATTTCATTCACACAAATTGATTTACATGATATTATCAACGACTCAACAGAGCCATTTTTCTTCATCATTACACAACAAATTACAACATTCCTGTCAATGAAAAATATTACAGGAAGGATGTCTACCGGCGGCCGATGTCTCGAGCATAAAATTCACATCAAGCTGGCAGCCTTCCTTTTATGAGAAATTATCCGCCGCAAATATTCTTTCGATATCACGCGCGCGCATTGAATAGTTTTGCATTACCAATCGCTTTCATGTAATACTTAGCCAATATATGAAATTAGTTATCGTCGAGTCGCCATCGAAATCAAAAACCATTTCCAAATATCTAGGCGACGGATACGTGGTTCGAGCCTCGGTCGGACACGTCCGCGATCTGCCAAAATCTAGCAAAAAAGCCATCGACATCGAAGGCGGTTTTATTCCGCATTACGAAGTAGTCGCCAAGAAGGAATTGATCATAGAAGACATCGCCGCCCAAGCTGCTAAAGCCGATGAGATCCTCCTAGCGACCGACCCGGACCGTGAAGGAGAAGCGATCGCGTGGCACATCTCAGAAGTACTAAAAGAACGACTCGGAACTGAAATTAAGAAGAAGATGAAGAGAGTGACGTACCACGAGATCACCAAAGAAGCCGTGCTAGCGGCCTTGGAACATCCTCGTGCTATAGATCAAAATTTACGTCAGGCACAAGAGGCCCGGCGTGTCCTAGACCGCATCGTCGGATATGACTTATCTGGCCTTATCTGGAAAAAGGTCCGTTACGGCCTTTCCGCCGGTCGCGTCCAATCACCGGCCTTACGTATCATCATGGAACGCGAAAGAGAGATTCGCGCATTCGTTCCGGAAGATTTCTGGGTTATTTCTGGCGAATGGAAGACTGCAAATGGTGAGAATCTCAAGCTGACATGCTCAAAGGAGCCTCGTGACAAAAAAGAAGTCGACTCCATTATCGATATCGCCAAAAAGGAAAAGTGGCAAGTCGTTGATGTTGAAGAATCAGAACAAAAAAGATCTCCCCGCGCACCATTCATAACTTCAACGCTGCAGCAGGCGGCTAGTTCCAGACTAGGCTTCTCTCCTTCAAGAACAATGGGTATTGCCCAGAAGTTGTACGAAGCCGGCTCCATTACTTACATGCGTACTGACTCGACGAATCTGGGCCAACAAGCATTGGCACAAATCGCAACTGTCGTAGAGAAGGATTATGGCAAGGATTATTTACAATTCCATACATACACGACGAAGAGCAAGAATGCCCAGGAAGCCCACGAAGCAATTCGCCCTTCGCATTTCAATAAGGAAACAGCTGGACATACAGACGAACAAAAGAAGCTGTATCGACTGATCTGGCAGAGGGCCGTGGCTTCGCAAATGGCGGATGCGAGGATAGCGAAGACAAAAGTAATAGCGAATATAGGAAGCCAGGAGCTAGGAGCCGGGAGCCAGGAAAGCACGGACTCCAAACTTCAGACTTCAGATTCCAAGCTCCAAGCTCCAAGCTCCAAGCTCCCAGAATTCGAGGCTATCGGCACTCGCATCATCTTCGATGGCTGGATGAAAGCGGATCCAGAATCAGAGAATGAGACAGTGATTCTGCCGAAATGCGCCAAAGACGAAAAGCTCGAATTGCTTTCCATCGATTCTCTCGGTAAACAAACTCAACCACCACCGAGGTACACTGAAGCCGGTCTTATCAAGGAATTGGAAAAACGCGGCATCGGACGACCGTCGACTTATGCTTCTATTTCCAAGACCATCGAGGATCGTGGCTATGTATCGAAAGAGAATAAATCTTTGCGTCCGACCGATACCGGCGATGTTGTTTCTTCATTCTTGGAACAGAACTTCCCTTCGTACATCAGCGATTCATTCACGGCTGAAATGGAGAATGAGCTAGACGAAATCGCCAGTGGCGAAAGGACTTACGAAAAGACTCTCACTGATTTCTACAAACCCTTCCACAAAGATGTGAAGTCGAAAGAAAAGATCGAAAAGCTGACCAATCTTGGCCTAGCCGATCCCAAATTCAAATGTCCGAAATGCGGTAAGACTCCGATGGAGATCAAGCTCGGCAAGAATGGAAAATTCCTCTCTTGTACTCGCTATCCGGACTGTGACGGTGCCCTGACCATTGATGGAACCGAATACAAGAGCGACACACCCATAGGCACCGATCCCGCAAGCGGTCTGCCGATATTCGTCCTGAATGGCAAATACGGGCCTTATGTCCAGCTCGGATTGAAGCCAGAGAAGCCAAAGAAAGGCGAGCCTAAGAGCGACAAGCCGAAACCTCTAAAACCGAAGATGGCATCTATTCCAAAGACTATGGATCCGATGAAGGTAACTATCCCGGACGCGTTGAAGTATTTGAGTCTGCCAAAATCACTTGGCGTAGATCCGAATACTGGTAATCAGATCATTGTTTCCATCGGCCGTTTCGGTCCTTATGTCAGGAATGGTGACGATTTTCGTTCTATTAAAGTCCCTGATGACGTTTACTCTATTACATTCGAGCGTGCGGTTGAATTGCTTGCGCAGCCGAAAAGACAGAAAGGTTTTGCTAGGAAGAAGAAACCGGAAGTTGCGGCTTAAAGCGAGAAATCCTTCAACGAATACAGATCCTCATTCTCTTCTTTTTCGATCTCTTGAGGTGCACGGTCGTCTATAGGAGTCGAAACGCTGCCAGCCCCCTCCTTCATTTTAGCGATATCTGAATCAGCCATCTTAGCTCCTGTGCTCAATCTTTCGTAGATAAGCCGCAGATCTTCAGGTGAGAAAAAATCGATGGTGATACAACCACCCGTCTTGTTCTTGTCTATCTTTACACGAGTTCCCAATGATTCAGTGAAAGACTTCTCCATCTCAATAATGGCTGGATCAAGATATTTCTCGCGGTTGCGGATGCGTTCAGTGGCGGCACGGCGTCCCAACGATTCGGCTTCGCGCACAGTCAGCTTCTTTGTCATGATCTCTTTGAAAAGCACCATTTGTTCCTCTGGCTTGTCGACGAGCATGAGCAAAGGCCGAGTATGACCTTCAGAGATCTTTCCCTGTTCGACAGCATTTATCATTTCGTCAGGCAAAGAAAGGATGCGCAAAGAATTGGAGACATATTCACGGCTCTTGCCAACCTTGTCAGCGATCTGTGCCTGCTTCAAACCAAATTCTTTCGCTAATCGTTCGAAAGAGCGGGCACGTTCGACAGGATTCAAGTCTTCTCGTTGGAGATTTTCAATGATAGCCATTTCCAGCTTTAACTGTGAACTGTCTTCGTTGGCGCGAATCAAAGCCGGCACCTGGGCAAGCCCCGCCAGTTTGGAAGCACGCAAACGTCTTTCTCCTGAAATCAGTTCGTATTCGACGGACATGCCACTGCCTTCACGGAAGACCTCCTTCCTGGTGACGACCAGCGGTTGCAATACTCCATACATCCTTATCGACTCTGCCAAGCTCTTCAAAGCCGTTTCATCGAATTCCCTTCGAGGCTGGAATGGATTGGGTGAGATCTTATTCACTTCGATCCAGAAAATAGCGTTATTTACATACGGTGTAGTCATGCTAGTATTTTAGCAGAAAGGATAGCTTATGAAAAACGATGCAAAACTGATAAGACTCGAGTTCGTTTGCGATCCAGATGAGTTTGATAACTTCTTCATCTCCTGGCCGTCCGGCTCTGCGAAGATCAAGGTTCATACGACCAAGAAGAAAGGGGTGGTTACCACCATCATCAGGATCCGCCAACGTCCTCATGCCGCGGCTCCAGCCGACATCAATGCGCCGTGCCACCTCCGTTCAGATTGGAAGAAAGTCCTGAAAAAGACTCTGCGCAGAATGGGGTCAAACTAATGCCCTATGAACTTTCACACTTACGAACATTGCCTCCGAGCCCTCCTGCTCCAGGCAATTTTTTGATTTGATTTTCGGCCAATTTCTTGTAGACTAGTGTGAATGCCGGGATGGCGGAATTGGTAGACGCATACGACTCAAAATCGTACGGAGTAATCCATGGGAGTTCGATTCTCCCTCCCGGCACAGCATGAAACCCAAGATACTGGTCATCGTCGGTCCTACTGCCTCTGGCAAAAGCGACCTTGCAGTAAAACTTGCCAAAAAATTCAATGGCGAAGTCATTTCAGCCGATTCGAGGCAAGTCTATAAGGGCCTCGATATCGGCACAGGAAAAATTACTAAGAAAGAAATGAGAGGCGTTCGGCATCACCTATTGGATGTCGCTGATCCAAAGAAACGATTCACCGTGATTGATTACAAAAATCTGGCAGAAGAAGCCATTGCTGACATATTTAGTCGCGGAAAATTGCCAATAATTTGTGGCGGTACCGGATTCTTTATTGATGCGGTTGTAAATGATCAAAACTTCCCCATCGTCAAAGAAGATAAAAAGTTGCGGGCCAAATTGGCAAAGAAATCAGCCGATCAATTATTTACGATACTAGAGAAGCTGGACCCGATCAAAGCAGAAGTAATGGCTGGCAATAATTCCGAGCGACACAATTGCCGGAGGCTTATTCGAGCTATTGAAGTTGCGTCGGCGGCGAGAGAATCGAGAACAAAAAATGAGAGACGGCAACGCAATGAGTCCATAGCACAACCAGCCGAAACCAGTCGTGAGGCCGCAATGCCGTCTCTCTGCCACAAGTATGACGCTCTCTGGATTGGAATACAAGCACCATCCAATGAATTGCGCGCACGGATTGAAAAGCGGCTTTTGAAGCGGATCAAACTCGGGATGTTCGTTGAAGCCAGACGCTTACATGGAGGCTGTCTTTCCTGGAAGCGCATGAACGAGCTTGGGCTCGAGTATCGCTATATGGCCGAATTTCTTCAACGTAAATTGACTCGCGATCAATTCATCGAAACGCTTAGTAATAAAATCTGGCAATATTCTAGGCGGCAGCTGACTTGGTGGAGAAAGAATGACAAGATCAAGTGGATCAAACTCCAAGACATGGGTGTTATCAGCCAAACGGCGACCCGATTCCTAGACATCTAAAAGATGGTTGACAATACATAATATAAGGTGTATAATTCAACGAAACCCCGTAACGAAAGGCAGTAAATTGAAATCTGAATATTGTTCCCCTCCCTCTCAAGTCCGAAAAACCAATCACCTCGCACGCGCCTCAGTCATGATTCACGGTTTGTGGGGCAGCTCGGCCCAATTCAACAGTTGGACGCTCGGCCAAAGAGTGCTCACGATCGATCTACTGGGCCATGGTATTCGTAAGGAAAATCTGGACTACAGGTCGATTAGCGACTACGCCTATGACGCCTATTTCGAGATCTCGCGTAGGATCCCCGGCGAGGAATTCGACCTCATCGGACATTCCGCAGGCGGGCTCGTGGGACAGATCTTAGCCGCCGCTTATCCGAAGCAGGTCAAAAGCCTGACTTTAGTCGCGAGCTCCTTGCCTAACGGCTGCGGTGTCAATCACCTGCCGTTCCAAGTACGGCTCGTCCAGCCGAACATCTTCATGTCGCTCATGACTGGGAGATCGTTCAAACTGACGCCCGGGCAGGAGCGCTTTTGCTCCCAAGGTACAGACGTGCGGCTGGGAACCGAATCGGGTCTCGCGTTGCGCGAAATCCTGATGTGTTCGCAAATGGTCGGCCCCATCACCTGTCCGATCAAGGTCATTGGTGCGGAGGAAGATCAATTTCTCCCGATCGATCTCCAAGCAAAGCTCGCCGACCACTATAGGACAAGTTTGATCAGGGTGCCAGGCACACACATGTGCCATATGCACCCACGTTTCCGAGACCGAGTGGTCCAGGAAGTGAAGCAGCATCTTGCGGCAGTCTCGCAAGTTAACTCATCGTCAAACTAAAGACTGCTGTTCTTTTCAAGCGCCGTTCCTTCAGTGGGACGGCGTCTTTTTTTGCACGCATTTGCCGTACAAAAAAGCGCCGATTTCATGAGCGGCGCCGCGCAACGATCTCCCACTGCTTCAGGGCTTAGTCTGCATCAGGACCCGTGTCATTGAGGAAAACGATGGTTTCCCGCTGAAGATCACGTTCATGTGCAACGGCTCTCCTCTTTCGCAGATCCAGCTCGTATCGTGAAACTTCGTTTAGGACGCCATTTCTTGCATCCTCATATTCAAGTTCCGACGTCATTCCGTATCGAGCTCTGAGACCACAGATGATCCGACAATCGTGATTCAGCGATGGATGATTTTCGTCGGCCCGCAGCCAAAGACGTTTCCACCACATGCGCAACCACCACGGCTCCAAGCGAACACAAAGACAGCGATCAAGGGTCATCAATCTATCAACGAATATCATAATAATTTTCTCCTTCTAAAATCAATACTACACCTTAAATCCCAAATGCAAAGCCCGGTTATGCACAACTTCCATCCACGGTCATTCCGATCTTACTTTTTCAATTTTCGACTCTTCAAATACCTCTTTCCTTTTAGCTTCTCCGGCAAATAGCTTTCTTCGACGCTTCCCGGTTTCTTTTGATACATTTCGTAGCCTTTGTGGTAACCAAGCTCTTTCATAAGTTTGGTCGGCGCATTTCTTACTTTAAGAGGGATCGGTAAATTCCTAGTAGTTTTGACATCACTCAAAGCCTCGAAGTAAGCGTCATGTGCACTCCGGTCTTTGGCGGCCAGAGCTAGATAAGCAGTGCCATGCGCCAGATTGATCTGAGCTTCCGGCATGCCAATAGTGTCGACAGCTGTGAAGACGGCATTGGCGACGACCAGAGCAGTCGGTTGAGCCAAGCCGATGTCCTCGGAAGCGAAAACGACCATCCGGCGGGCGATGAATTTGGGATCCTCGCCACCTTCGACCATTCGTGCCAGATAATAGAGCGCTGCATCAGCATCGCCTGCTCGCATGCTCTTTATGAAGGCGGAGATAGTATCGTAATGTTCGTCGCCTTTCTTATCGAAGCGGATGAATGAGTGCTCGAATGCGTTCTTCAGATTTCCGACCGTGACCGTGCCATAGAATCTCCTTGTATTCTCCAGAGCCGTTATGGCTATGCGGGCATCGCCGTTGGCCAGAGCCACTAACCATTCCAGGGCATCTTTGGGGACCTTTATCTTCGTCCGGGCGATGATCTTCTTCAAGTCTTTCTCGTTCAATGATTCCAGGACGAACACCCTGCATCTGGAAAGCAGAGCCGGAATGATCTCGAAGCTCGGATTCTCGGTGGTAGCGCCGATCAAGGTCAGCTTGCCGCTTTCCACGTATGGCAAGAGGAAGTCCTGTTGGGCTTTGTTGAAGCGATGGATCTCGTCCAGGAATAGAACCTTGGGCCTGTCGTCGAGCAATGTGTCTGGATCGTCTATGATCTTCCTTATGTCATCTTTCCCTGCCGAAACTGCTGACAGTTCGTAGATGCGGGCATTCACCGCTTTGGCATAAATCCTGGCTATGGTCGTCTTGCCCGTCCCCGGCGGTCCCCATAAGACGAATGAGAAGAGGTGCTTCTCCTCTATGGCTTTGCGGAGCGCCTTGCCCTGTCCCACCAAATGCTCCTGCCCCACGAATTCCCGGAGGCTTTGTGGTCTGATTTTGTTGGCGAGGGGTTCCATATAGAGGAGTATACGCTCTGCAGGTAAAAAGATAATATATTGACATCAATGGCTATCAATGCTACTGTGATTTTGAATAGACAGCTCCACAACAACAAAACAAGCAATCTAGATATGAGAAAAATCGTCGTATTGAAACTCGGATCGGTCTGCATAGATAAAGCGACCGGCCTTCAAGGAACAGTCACTCACTGGTTCCTCGACATGGGGAAACAGGTCGCATACCTTTTCGAACCATATGGAATAAACCCCGAGGATGGCCAGCCGGTCAAGAAATTCCTCGTCGAATTGGAACGGTTAGTAACCACGGAAAACCAATTCGAGGAAGTGGAGGTTCCGTTCGAAATCATAGGTTCAATAGTGAAGCACAAGGCTAGCGGCTTCACCGGCATGGCGATCGCCTTCGTCAGACACACACATGGGTGTTTCCACGTGACGGTCCAGCCTAAAGGGGTCCTCCCCAGGACCAATTCTCCCATCAAGCATGCCGAGTTCGACCTTCGGGAATGCTCCGGCGAGAAGATCGAGGAGATGAACGCCGAGCAACTGCAAAAAAGCAAGGAGGAACAGCCTTCTCCGACCGGCGATCGCTTCGAGCGAGAACTGCCTTCGACCGACGGCCCTATCAGGCCGGAATAGGCGTTAGTGTCAGATCGATTCGTGACCACCTGCTTCTCGGGTGGTCATTTTAATTTCACCCGAAACACTTTCCCATGCCCGGGAATGATGATGTCAGCCATAGCTAAGATCTTCTTACGAGATTCGAGAAGAGCTCTTTTATCCTTGACGAAAGGGTCTTTGAGTGAGAGCAGACTTTTTCGATCAGTCATTTGTTTGACCCCATCCATCCACCACCAGAGGTCCCCAGCTATGCAAACACGACCTTCAGAAGTCCGGATGACGAGAGATACGTGCTCACTAGCATGGCCCGGTGTAGGCACGATCTTCACCGCAGTCCCGGGAATATTGCCGAAGAATTCCAATTCCTCGTCGTCGCGATATATAGTAGAGCCGTCATATACATCAACATCAGGAAAAAGTCTGATATTCAAAAAATGATCAGGGTGATAATGGGTCAGGAATATGAGATCTATATCCTTGAGAAAAATATCCTCCGCCTTCAATGCTGCGATCAGCTTGCTCTTGCTGGCACCAGGATCCACCAGGATGTTCTTGCCGGAATCGATGATAAGCGTCGTGGTCGGTGACGCTTTGAAAGCCTTACCTCCAGTCGGTTTAGCATATCCTTCAATGAGTACTTTGAATTGGGTCATAGAATAATTACGAATGATAATATAGATTGGGTGAAAATTCTAGTTACTTGACGATTAATATTACAGGTATATCCTGTAGACGTGTCTGTAGCATAAAACCTTGTTTGGCCGCGGAAAAATCCTAAGCCTGAAGAGCAGACACATCAAAGAACATCGTCGAGCGGTGTTTTTTGATACCAAATTTATTAGCTAACTAACCCTGTACACACATGAATACAAACATTGAAATACTGAAGATAATGGATTGGGTTCCGATCCAGGCACGCATACAAATATCCGAACGTACGCCATACCCCAAACGTCGGGAAATTTGATGGGCGAACATCGGTCAAAACGTAGGAGTAGAAGTGAGCGGCAAGAATAAGTATTTTGAGAGACCCGTGCTAGTGATCCGGGTGTTCAATGCGGATTCCTTGCTAGTTGCTCCGCTAACCAGCACGGTCGGAACTCACCGATTTTTGATATCCTACTACCACTTCGGCACAAAGCGTTCAGTGAACATATTCCAACTACGCACATTGAGTGTGAAGAGATTCGATAGAAAGGTCTCCGACATGCCGGAATGTGATTTCGAGCGCGTCCTTACAACCATACGAGAACATGTCTTCACTCAAACGGAAACCCCGCAAAGCGGGGCTTCCTCGGAACTCCATCAAAGTGGAGCAAACGGTACGGAAGGACTTTACAGACCCTCCTCGGAGCTATCTCATGGATAGCGAATGATTAAAGTATATTCCACGAGAATGCGAAGTCAAGAGTCGGATATTTAATTCTCCCTACTTCTGCGTCGCCAAGGCTACTTTGATTCCAAGAAGTATGAGCACGGCGCCTGTGGCGCGCTCTATATAGTGTTGGAACTTAGCGACCCGGATCCGGATATGGCGATGCGAGAAGAAAACCGACACCAAGCTGAACCAGATAAATGTCATGGCCATCATTTCGGTGCCATAAGCCGCTTCCCAACTTTTCGGCGTCGCAGGATTTATGACCTGAGTAAAGAGTGCCAACATGAAGAGAGTCGCTTTTGGGTTAAGGACATTCGTTAGAAAGCCTATCTTGACTGATTGCATGCGACTCAAATCCTTGCTGGTGTTCGACGATCCATCTTTCAATGTTCCTGACAAGTCGTCAGGCGCGACCTGGGGTTTTGCTCTGATAGACTTCCATCCGATATATAACAGATACGCCGCACCGCAAAGTTTAATTATATTGAATAATAGTATCGATTGCGATATGAGGATACCTATTCCCAGAAGACAGTAGGTGACGTGTACCCCTATTCCACAGGCGAGACCTATCGACGTATACACTCCAGATCTTCTCGAGTAGACGAGGCTATTCCTGGTAACCATAGCAAAATCAGGACCTGGACTCATTACAGCGAGCAGGTGGACGACTACGACTGTGAGGAATTGGGTGAGAAACATAGTTCAGATATTATACCCCACTCTTAACTATACTTTTTTTGACTGAATCGCCAAACAATCGGAAAGCTGGTCGTTTCTCCTTTTCGAAAATGATCCTGACGCCAACTATATGACCCTTTGGGCAGAGAAGAGCCTTTCCGGTGATGATGATGACGATAAACTCGTAGTCGTCTCGGATACTTTAACTGTTGCTGACGATGAAATACGATCTGCAACTCACTTTCAGGAGCAATTCTTCAAGTCCGATATAATCAGAGTATACTGAGTGCCCTTTCCATAATTCTCTCGCCAACTTCACCCCAATCAAAATATTTCTTGTAGTCAGCTGGATCGATAAGTTTGATTTCTGTCACATCCCCATCTGGATCCGAAGCAAATGGTCCATAAGGTTTGACTATACAAACTGACCGAGTATGCCGCACTATTCGATTTGGTTCATAGGTATCTTGATAACCGATAAACTTCTGGCTCAAAACTTTCATATTTGTTTCCTCTTTTACCTCACGAATCACGGCTTCTTCACAGGTTTCTCCTGTCTCGATACCTCCACCCGGTGGAGCCCAATATCCTTTTTCGGCAGCATAGACAACGACAAGTTTACCATTGCAAAAGCAAAATGCGTGAACTGCTTGGAGAATTTTACCCTCGAGATCTTTCAAGGGATCATCTTCACGGTAAATGAAGTTGAGTTTTTGACCAGAGCGATTAATGAGGGATGATTTGATTTCCATAATCTATTAGCTACAGGCGAACAAGTCCCGGATTGGAACGTTTTAATACAGGACCATCATACCACAAGAGTTCCATTCCCTCTTTGAGCGATCAAAAACAACCATTATAAAATAAGGGTTTTTTAAAATGCGGGCGATGAGGGAATCGAACCCCCGACAAATCTTTTGGAGAGATTTGTGATACCACTTCACCAATCGCCCACGATACACTCTGGCTCACACGCATTAAATATAGAGACTATTGAGCTTTTTTGCAAATGACATCAACGTCCGAGCCAGATGAGAATCGTAATATGAGATATGTATACATCCTTTGTAACCTTCCTTCTTAAATTTGTGCTCGCTCTTTTTTCGAAACGGCTTGTAGAACTGACTAAGCGGTATGCCGCTGACTGTCGACCAAAATTCAGATATCTCAGCTTCATCATGATAATCGTGAATATGGACTCGCGCATGTAACTGTTTTTCGTCGATCTCAAAGCTGGAGCGTAAAGTTTTGAGAAAAAGCTTTATAATAGCCGGGTCAGAATTTGTAAAACGGATTGAGAGGTCATCCTTAGATCCCTCACACTGATATAACGCTGCCAATATAGCTAAACCCAAAGACTTACTGATATTCACTTCCGCGAACAACTTACCCGCTGCAACATCAGCCTTTGCAAGTCTATTCAGTTTCCTCTCGTGCAGAACCCTGTGCGCCATTGCCCGATGTAGCTTCTTATTCGCATTTACCCTGTCAATCCCAACCTGGCTCAATTCGACATCATTCGTCCAGAGAGAAGCCGTGCTTTTCGAGATTCCGAACTTATCTGAAAGCTGCCGCAAGGAATAACCTCTGCGTCGCAAAACACGTGCATCTGTTTTATGCATAGTTTTCATATATAAGAATCATATCAGAAATATCAAAACAACCGCCAGTGGCGGTGTACATATACGCCCTCGAGCGAGCGGCTATTTCTTGGCTTCCTTGAAAACCACGTGCTTGCGAAGCTTGGAGCTGTATTTCTTGAGCTCTACTTTGCGCTCGACTTTCTTCTTATTCTTGCGCGTCCAATAGACCTCGCCTGTCGACTTGTTTCGTAGGGTTATAAGTTGTGTCTGTTTGGCCATGGTTTTGTTTAAAAGTTTGTGAGAGCACTATAGCGTATAAAGCAGATTCTTGCAAATCGCTTATTCCATATACAAAGAGACCGCGATTGCCTGTGCAACCGCGGTCTTGAACGAAACCACTCAAACTACCAGGCTACTGGCCTGGGCTACCAATGCCACCGGTATTACTACCGCCAGTGATAGGAGTGTCAGCTCCACCGGTATTACTACCGCCGGTAACAGGAGTACTGACTCCACCATTGTCGCCACCGACGGTACTTCCACCGCCCGCAACGACACCGACTCCCACACCACCACCGCCGTTGTAAGGGCCGGCATACAGGGTGTTGTTCTGGCCAAAGTTGGCCCAATGGAACATCATCCTGTAAGTCGCCTTCTTCGGCAAAGTAATCGTTGACGCCGCCGCCGGCAGATCAATGTACTTAACCGAGGTCGGGTCACCATTGGCCGGACTCGAAACTTCAACGGAGTAAGGCCGTTCGACAACAGTGTTACCCTGAGGGTCGGTGTAAACACCGCCGACATCCAACGTAATGGTCTCATTGTCGGAAGTTGTCTCGACAAAGGCTGTGGGCAAGTTGTACGTCTCGAGGATCGAGATGAGACTCGGATCCTTAAAGACGTAATGGCCGGGCATCGCGAACGACGAACCGGTATCATCTTGCGCCGGCGACACGTGTACTGGACTGTTCAATTGATAGATCTGAACAGAACCGTCGACGTACCTGACAGCAAGCAATCCGTTGGACGCGCCCAACATCCAAGGCCAGAGGACAAGGTGACCGTTTTGATCAACCTCGACGGCCGATATGTTGCCCGTACTCCCATCGGGAAGCAGGGCGATAACCTCAGCAGATTGGACATTATCGAAGATGTGCAGCCCCTGTTGCCAATATTCGCAACGAGGCTGTCCATTCTTGGCAATGTCCGCCAGAGTGAACTGGACAGACCCAAAGAAGGAGGTGTGGCCTTCGCCGTCCACCAGCCACAGGTACTCCGTGATGGTGTCTTCCGGGTTCAGCAACCTGAACTTGAAGTCGATCTTCGCCAGTTTGGCGAGAATGTCCTCGGCGCAGATGCCTGAGACATTTGTGTAGGTCATGCTACCGCTGAAGGAATAATCCATCGTCTGCGACTGGATCGATACTTGACCACTGACGCAGTGCGCCAGGGCATAGTTCCTCGCCGCCGCAGGCGACGTCCAAGGGGCCGTGGGTGCCATGACCGGCTGGGCAAACGCCCCGAGACCGATCGTGAGAGTAATTGCTAATACCGACAGAACTGTTTTTTTCATATTTCCGTATTTCTTTCTTGTTGTATGTTGTTTTGTTTCTGTTGTTTACTGCACTGTTACTGCACTACTTCGTCGGCGGTTGGACAAATGCGGGACGATTCGTCCCTTTTCCTTCCGCAAACGAAATCTTGGTTGTGACGATTACTGAACCGTCAGCCTGTGTCACGATGGTCGGCACCGCCGACGGTTGTGACACATCTGTTTGTTTGACCCTCACCTCTTCCGGCTGCACATCGGCAACCTGAGATGCCTTGGCATCACCCACACTTCGCAATATTCGGCTTACACCGAACACCAACAATAGCGCTAACATCATCAATAGGGCCGTTTCAGTCATCTTATTCATGTGATTATTTTCCGAAGTTCATCCACGCATCACACGCTTCGCAACCGCGAAGACTGCCATTTCAAGCAATATGTGATTGTGTAGAACTCAAAGTGGCCTATTTGAGCCACCATGCAACAGTATAGCATGTTTTCGTGTTTTGTCAAGCTATCTTTGACAAGGCCAGGAAAGTACAATGGAAGCATGTTAAACCCTCTTACTTGGCTTTCCAAACGCCGATTCCCCTATGAACCGCTCATTTCAGTGGAAATCTCACGAAGCCGGCTCCTCAACAACCTCCATGAGTTCCAGAAGATAGCGCCGAAGTCCAAATCGACAGGAATAGGCATGGTGGCACCAGTTCTCAAAAGCAACGCTTACGGCCACGGATTTGAGGAGGTAGCTTCCATTCTCCGTCATGAGCCACATATCCCATTTATCATGGTCGACTCCTACTTTGAAGCAGTCGCTTTGCGGTCTCACGGGATTTGCGCCGAGATCTTGGTCATGGGATATACGCGACCAGAGACCATCATGCGCTCAAACCTTCAAGACACGGTATACACTGTAACTTCTCTGGATACGCTTCAACACCTTGAAGAAACCACTCGTCCCACTCCAATTCATTTGAAGATAGACACGGGTATGCACCGACAAGGCATTTTGCCAGAAGAGGTCCAGCAGGCCACAGATCTCTTATCGGAAAATTCATTGCTCGTTCTCAAAGGCATATGTTCCCATCTTTGCGATGCTGATAATGACGACCCTTCTTTCACCGAAGGACAGGTAAAGACCTGGAATAGGATCGCCCGCCATTTCAAAGCTGAATTTTCAACTTTGGAATACATCCACTTATCCGCCACTGATGGACACCGTTATACTGGAGACATAGAAGCGAATGTATCTCGACTTGGTATCGGCTTGTACGGCTTGGTCGATGACAAAGAATTCGGCCAGACTCTCGATCTCCAGCCGGTCATGAGCATGAAGACGATCATTACTAGCGTAAAGAACATCAAGCGAGACATGACGGTCGGCTACGGCAATACATTCGAAGCTCAAAAGGATGTGACGATCGCAACAATTCCAGCCGGGTACTTCGAGGGAGTCGACCGTCGGCTTTCAAACAAAGGCACTATCGGCGTCGGTTCAGAGAATGCGGAATGTCCAATCATCGGACGAGTCAGCATGAATATCACTTCCATAGACGTCTCGCAGATTCCCGAGATTGAAATCGGCACACCGGTCACAGTCATCAGCAGCAATTCTGCGGACAAAAATTCGATCTTGAACATGGCCAGGCTCTGCCAGACCATTCCCTATGAGATTGCCGTGCACGTGCCTTCAAGCTTGAGGAGGAAGATCGTCGATTGATATCAATTCCAAAGATTACCGATACCGAATCGCAGATCCTCCCCTTTTCTCATACTATCGAGCAACGTAGTCGCTTGCTCATACAATCCTGTACCTTCGAATATAGGGCTACCGGCCACATCTTGAACATCAACGACAAAGCTAATAGCGTAGTCTATGTACCGCTCGATGCCGGCTATTCGGCCAGCCTTGTAATAGACGATCGCCTGCCTTATGGAATACTCGACACTTTCTCTTTCTAGCGTCTCGCTGCCTTGCTGCAGATATATGAGATCCAGATGTAGTTTGTGGGCGTTCTGCCAATCCTCTGCTATCCGCCAGGAAAGATCTTTCGCCCCTTTGGAATAAGCCTCGATAGCTTGTTCATCAGTTACTTTGAATCGATCAAGGGACAAAAAATATTGTATGCGATCGATCACCCATTGCTTGGGATCGACTTCCTGTCCGTCGACCACGAATCCATTGCCAAGGACTTCGGCCGTGGCAGCATCGCCTGACAAGACTTCGTTGTACTCAACCAGCTTCTTCATCAATCTGATAGCCTCTGCTCTCTCAAAAGATTCAGGTGTTGGAAATATCTCTCTCATAGTAGTTATGATTATATCATGCGTTTAAGGATAGAGAGATATAAAAAACGCCCGACAATACTGGTGATGGCAAACTCTGCCCGGATTTGATAACATATTCTCATGCCCTTAAACTTCTTCGACTACCTGCAAAATATCGGCATTTCCCACAAGGAAATCACCGTCTATATCTATTTACTTTCCGTCGAGATGGCGTTGCCTATGGAGATCGCTAAACAAACGAAACTCAAACGCTCGACTGTCTACATGATCCTTGATTTGCTCAAGCAGAAAGGCTTGGTTCGAGAAATTCAAAAAGGCAGAAGGTTCTCGTACGTCGCCGAAGATCCAGATCGTATAAAGTTTTTGCTCGAAGAGATGAAGCTTCAGACGGAAAGGAGCATCCAGACGCTTGACGATATAATGCCCCAGATCAAAGCTGTTCTGCGACGTGCCGGAGAACCGCCGCTCATCAAGTTTTTCGAAGGCGATGCCGCCGTGCAGGCATCATTGGAAGATTTGGTTTCCAACCCACGATTCAAAACTGATTTGGATTATGGAATATTCCCCATTGAGCTCGTATACAAGCTCTTCAATTCCAACAAATTGCGGAAGTTCATATCTTCCCGCATCACAGACAATAAGCATTTCAAGATCATTTATACCTCGGAGGAAGGTGAGATTCCGACTAAGCTTGAACACAATCAGGAGGCTTTCCGCGTCGACCAGAATGAGTACCCTTTCTCTTGCGATATAAGCATTTTCGAGGATGAGGTTCGCATCCACATGTTCGGAAAAACCATATACGGCATCCTCATAAAGAGCGCTGAATTAGCTAATACACTCGTAAGTGTTTTCAAATTGGCAGGCAAAGGGGCTCAAATTCAAGAACAAAAGTAGAAAATACATTCTGCTTTTCCAACAGTTTTTGGACAAGCAGATATTTTGATATTATCGGCCGTGGCTATACACGGCCATTTATCTGGCTGCTATAGTAATTCTAATCGTTTCCAGATTTGAAATATGTAATCGTCTAATAGAAATTGACACTCTATAAACCAGAGCCTACCATTATCTACAGAAGGTCATAAACAACACATAGAAACCATAGCAACATTGAAAGGAAAGGTATGAACGTAATTAATCAGTTTGTATTCGGTTTGCAGCACATCGGACTGAAGGAAATCGGAATCATTGCCGCCATATTGGTCATGGACGCGGCGCTGTCAGGCGATAACAGTATCGCGATCAACGCCCTCGTCATGGACCTCCCTTCCAAAATGCGCGGCAAAGCGATCTGGTTAGGAATGGTTCTGGCGGCAGTTCTCAGGGTTGTTGCTCTCGGCTTCGCAGCGTTCATCGCTTCGAATCCCTGGGTCCAATGCCTCGGTGCATTCTACCTCTTCTACCTGGTGTGGGGACACTTCACCAAGGAAGAGTGCGATGATGGCACAGAGCGGAAGAAGAAGACCTGCCTAGTTGCCGTCCTCATCTCCATCGGGTTCCTCGACCTGTCGCTTTCGACAGATAACGTCATCGCCGTTGTGGCTATGAGCCAGAACTTCGCGGTCATCGTCATCGGGGTCCTGGCTTCGATCGCTATGCTGGCGGTCGCAGCTCAGGTGGTCCGCAAGGTCATGGGGATCTATCCCAGCCTGGAACGGGCAGCCTACATCATTCTCGCCTTCCTGGGTGTGATGATGCTCATGGAGCACGGGTCCGAGACGGTGGTATGGATCGGCGACAAGATCGCTGGTGCTAAAGCAATAATCGCTCCCCTCCGATATCACATCGGCGAGATAGGCGAGATAGGCGGAGTCGCTGTGATCATCACCGGCTATGTCCTCAAAGACATCGCCGCGAAACATCGCAAGGCCCTCCATGAATCTAAGGCTATTGCGACTGCCGCCGTGCCGAATGCGGTGACAGAGTAGATGCCAGGTTGTATTGCACCATGGCAGTACCGGAAAGTTTCGAGGCAAGTCCGTGAATCTTGCCTCCTCCATCTAGGGATCGAGTGAATCTCACGGAAGTGAGTGTCGATCCTTAGCAGAGGAAGGTGGACTCAACCACATACTTTGTTTCATTGACATACACATAGGAGAAATATATGGCTACATTCAAATTGGTCAAGGGCGGGAAATTTAATCTCGTCAAGAGCGTAAAGAGCGTGTTGGTCGGCCTAGGGTGGGATGTCGCGTCCCGACCAGGAGAACAGTTCGACCTCGATGCCTCAGCATTTGCGTTGATTCATACGCAGCAAGGGACTCCACGGTTCTATGGGAACGGCTCTCATGCCGTATGCTACGCAAACGAGGATCTTGTGAAAAATCCAGACCGCAGCCTACAAACGGCTGATGGTACGATTGTTCACACCGGTGACAACCGGAATGGCGTCGGCGAAGGCGACGACGAGGCGATCAAGATCGCCCTCGATCGCTTGCCTCCGGAAATCGTAGAGGTGTCCATCTTTGTGACCATCTACGAGGCGGCAAAACGAAAGCAGGACTTCAGCAGAGTGAATAGCACCTTCGTCAGAGTCGTCAATGACGATACTGGCGAGGAGCTCTGCCGTTACAACATGGCCACAGAGTTCGCCGGTCAGACGACCGTTCAAGTCGGCAGCTTCGTTCGCGAGAACGGAGCTTGGACCTTCAAGGCTATCGGCGTCGGCTCAAACGCGGACCTTGGCGACGTCATCAACCAGTACAGCTAGATTGAACTGGGGGGAGAGAAAAAGTATGAAAACGCCAGAGGAAAAGAATATCCCCTCTGGCGTAATTATTACGCCAGGGGTTAAACGATCAGGAGGGACCGAGCCGAAAGTCTTGTTCCCCAAGGGATCAAAAGCCAAAAACACGGAAACAGCTTCAGGAGGTCAGACTGACGAGGTACAACCTAAAGTGCTTACCTTTTCAACCACTGCACCCAAAGCTATGCCCGCTCAACCGCAACCACAGGCGATCAGTCCAAAAGTTCTATTCGGAAAGCCAACAAATGTGACACATCCGATCGCTCCGCAAGACGGACTACAACTGGTCAAACCAGCTGTCATCCTTCGAAACGGAATGATCCGTCGTCGTATCGAGGTTACGCCGTACGAACTCCGGACAACGATCGCCGGCCTCTGTGAGGAGGCTGTAGTCCAAAAGGCCATCGAACTCGTCAAGACAACCAATCTTGATGATGGCCGCGATGAAAAAGTCATGAGTTGGGGTTCGGATTCCCAACGGCGGCTTTCGTCTCTCCTCGACGAGGAGACGCGAATCGTGCGTTCTGGCGTGATCGAGGCATCAAAGCAAGAGATCGCCGAGATCTTCGAGATACTCCAGAGCTTGGACTTGGAAAGCATCTCCACGGGTGGTGCCAAGGAAGGACTGCTAACTTCCCTTCTGAGACAAGTGCGTGGTGACGACCCGATAACGCGGTTCGATGCCGCATACCAAAGCCTCCAGGTAACAGTGAAGAAACTGGAGGCAAGGCTGCCGGAGTTGCAGACCCTCAGAGGGTCGGCGCAAACGCTCGTCTCCCGGACCAAAGCACTCGGTCTGGAAGTCGAAGCAGCCATGATTGCTGGAAAATATCTGACCGATTACGTTCGGTCGGGAAAATACAGCGGTGAAGGAGAGTCTGTCCGCCTAGAAGAACAGATGAAGACCTTAGACCAAAGGGTCGAAAGTCTTGCCTCGACACAGGCGACGCTCAAGATGGGCTTGCTGCAGAGAGAGTTCTTGGTACAGACCATGGCTCATATCATCGATTGCGTGCAAAACACGCTTTTGGTGGATATACCGGCCTGGCGCACAACCTATTTGTGCGTCCTGTCGGCGATCTCTGCAGGACAACAGCCTGACAGTTCGGTGTTTGGTCAGTTGATGGAAAAACAAAACAAGATACTGGAAAGGATCAAGATATGAAGTTTAACTTAGAAAAAGAACAGCAGCGAGTGAGATTTGTGTTAGAAAAGCGAAAGTTGCCTCCCATGCGAGCGGCAGTCGGGTTTGCACTCGACGTAAGCGGTTCGACGCGGGATCTCTACCGCCAGGGCATCATTCAGAGAGCTGTCGAGCAGATCATGCCCGTCGGCCTCCAGTTCGACGATAATGGCAGCCTGGATGGTTGGACCTTCAGCGAAGGCGAGGACATGATCGCTGAGTTGGCTCAAGCAACGCGGGAGAACTACCAAAACTTCGTCCAGCGTGAGATTCTGGGCAGCGGCGTTCCAAAGTGGAGCGGCACTGACTATGCGCCAGTCATCAAGTTGATGCTCAAAAAGTACGGATTCTACGGAAACGGAGCCCCGGCGAAACGCGGCGGTTTCTTAAAGAGATTGCTCGGCGGCGACAGTGCCACTGGTCAATCCGGGAACCTCCGGGCACAATCTGGCTCAGGCGAAGCAGTCATCAACTACTTCGTCACAGACGGTCAGAATGATGATCAAGACGAAACCTATCACCTCTTGCGGGAATGCCAGAGCGCCAAGGTTAACATGTACTTCCTATTCATGGGAGTCGGCGACCCGAGCAGGTTCGGCTTCCTGACGAAGATCGCCGAGGACTTCGGAAATGTCGGGTTCCTCAGCATTGCGGAGCTCGAGAAGTTCGTTGACAGTGACGACATCTACGAGAAACTCCTCCCCGAGGAATTGACCGGATGGCTTCGTCAAAAGCAGGGCTAATCGACCACTAGTTCTTTGCTCCTCGTGAGCGCACCCGCCGGATTCCATCTGGCGGGCTTTTGTATACCAAAGCCTGTAAGGCTTACATGACCATAATCCATTCGGACGCCATTCAGGCGTCCTCATCTATCGTTGCGGAGAGGGGGAGATTCGAACTCCCGAAGAGCTTACGCCCTTGCCACTTTTCGAAAGTGGTGCATTCGACCACTCTGCCACCTCTCCATGGTCAAATTACGATAAAGGGTATCAAAACCCTTTGTTCTGACTTCGACTCAGACGTTGTGCCCGCTTCGCAGTCACACGTCTTCGCTCGTCACGATAACATAGAAATCGGCCAGTTACAAAAACACCCCGAATTAACGGGGTGTTTTTGAGCGAACCTACGTAGTTATACGCGGGTCACATTCTTGGCATTCGGGCCCTTTTGTCCCTGAACGACTTCGAAAGTCACTGAATCACCTTCCTTGAGGTCGGCGAACGTGACACCTGTGACATCGTTTGAATGAAAGAAGAGGTCCTTCGCTTCGCCTTCGCGAGCAATGAAACCGAATCCTTTATCAGCAACGATCTTTTTGATTGTTCCTGTCATGAGATTAAATTAAGATAAATAACAAAGAAAATTCGACTAGCTTTCTTGTGACTCAATCATAGCAAATGCCAGTCCGTTTGTCAAGGGCTGGCACACGTGTTCCAATTCTATTTGCTTTTCGCTGGTAGCCCCATGGGGATTTGAACCCCAGTTAACGGATTGAAAACCCGCTGTCCTGGACCAGGCTAGACGATGGGGCCGTCTTAAGACAAAAACAAGAATAACATGATTTCCCTTCTTTGGAAATAGAGAGCGATGGATTTTTTCTCATAGCTCTGGTAAAGTAAGGCGAATGCGCGGTTAGCTCAGTTGGTAGAGCATCCCCTTGACGTGGGGAGGGTCAGGGGTTCGAATCCCTTACCGCGCACAGACATGATCACCCTCGGAATAGAAACCAGCTGCGATGAGACCGCATTGGCGCTCATTGAGACGCGCATCGTAAATGGAGTTTTCGAATGCAAAGTCATCAACTCCTTGGTCCATTCACAAGCAGAATTGCACAGCGCTTATGGCGGAGTTTTTCCTACATTGGCGAAAAGAGAGCACGGAAGGAATCTGGTACCTTTGATGCGTAAATTGCTGGAAACATCAGGGATCATTGGTGAGAAAAGTACTTCGACTTCTCCAGGCAAAGCTTCGCTCAAAGAAGTACTCGAATCATTTGGATCAGACTTCCCTGCGCAAAACCCAGACTTATTTGAATCATTCGACCATGCTGATTTTTTAAATAATATCCCGACTATAGATAGCATCGCCGTCACGGAAGGTCCGGGACTCGAACCGGCCTTGTGGGTCGGAATAAATTTTGCCCGAGTATTGGGGGCTTTATGGAATATTCCTGTAATTCCAGTCAATCATATGGAAGGTCACATCGTTGGATCTTTATTGAATTCCGAGGCAACTAACGGCACTTGGCAACGATTGAAGAACATGGATTTCCCTGCAATCGCATTGTTAATCAGCGGAGGACATACGGAACTGGTTAAAATTACTTCTCAAGAGCAATCGGAACGTGTTTCCGATTTGAGCGCTGTGGGCCAGCGGCAAAGCGGAAATACGTTTCGATTGCGATACTCGATCATTGGTCAGACCAAAGACGACGCCGTCGGCGAAGCGTTCGACAAAGTGGCGCGTCTGCTTGGATTGCCATACCCTGGCGGACCACATATTTCAAAACTATCCCATGAGGCCTGGGAAGAAAAGATCGAATCATCAGTTAAGTTACCCAGACCGATGCTCCGAAGCGGTGATCTAGATTTCTCCTTCTCAGGTTTGAAGACGGCCGTGCTCTATGCTGTACGAGCGAACTCTGGTACAGATGGGCAACTGACCGATGTTTTCAAAAAGGGGCTGGCCAGAGAATTTGAAGACGCCGTTACGGAGACCCTTGATAGCAAGCTCCGCCATGCTATCGAGTCGATCGGGGCACGGACCATAATTGTCGGAGGCGGAGTCAGTGCCAATCACCGATTACGCGAACAATTCCAAAAGACAGCTGATGAATTTGCGATTCCACTATTATTGCCGACACGACATATTTCCGGCGATAACGCTCTAATGATCGCTTTGGCTGGAGCCTTGGATTCGGGGTCGCCTTTGGACCTGGCGAATCCTGCCAAGACACCGCTTAAGGCACAAGGTACAAAACGACTCGGTGCAGAGGTCTGACCTATACATGATAAAACCCGCATTCCTGCGGGCTTTATCTTCGGATCTATCGCAAATACAGTGTAGGTCTGACCTATACAATTACAGTGTAGGTCTGACCTCTACAATTACTGAAACAAGCCGACAATGAAGTTCCAGAAGCGCTGGAATATAGAGATATTTCCAACAGCTGCGGTACCTCCAGTCTGATCAGTAGTGCTCGGGACCGCAACGGTAGCTATAGTAGAATCGGTATTATCGGTCGTGCCGATAACATTCGGCGTACCAACTGTTCCGTTAGCTGCGGCTGCCTTATAGGCATTGATGGTAGCCATTTCAGAAGCGGTCAAAGTCATAGGCTGAGCGCAGGCCAATTGATTGATCTTCTTCACGGTCGTAATGTAGGCAATACCGGAAGATTGAGTCGCATCCCAAGGTCCCATGATCGCGACGAGGTATTTGGTTTGGAATGCTCTTACTGCAGCTTCCGTCTTTTGATCGAATATTCCGGTGACATTAACATCGAGCTCTTGAGTGTTCTTGAGGAAAGCTTGGAGCTTGGTGACCTGAATCGGATCATTATTCCGACCTATTCCCATGATTATATCGTTTTGAAGCAAAGGGCAAGAAGAGAAAGATGCTCCGACAAGAGTAGCTGTAGTAGAAGCGTTGACGATACCGCCAGTGCTACCGACATAGCCTCCACCGCCGCTCCAGAGAGAGCCACCGCCACCACCGCCCGGAGGAGTGACTGGAGGTGTCGTTGGGGCAGGAGAAGGAGTAGGACTTGTATTCGCACCTACTGCAGCATTTCCGCCGCCACCTGTTGGCAAGGTCGTATTTCCACCAACCGTTCCTCCAGTTCCGCCTGTTGGCAAAGCCGTTGGAGTAGGAGTAGGGCTCGTGTTAGCACCTACCGTACTATTTCCGCCGCCACCTGTTGGTAGAGTAGTATTACCACCAACCGTTCCTGCAGTACTGCCTGTTGGAAGGGCCGTCGGGGTAGGAGTAGGAGTTGTATTGGCACCCACTGTACCTGCCGTTCCGCCTGTTGGTAATGATGTAGTCTTATTAGAGCCTACCGTATTTTTTCCACCTGCACCCGTTGGCAGAGTCGCGTTGACGCCAACCGTACCTGCAGTGCTACCTGTTGGTAAGGCCGTTGGTGTAGGACTTGTATTGGCAACTACCGTGCTTCCAGTGCTGCCTGTCGGCAGGGTCGTATTCACAGTAGTACCTACGGTATTTCCACCACCAGTTGGTAAAGTCGAAACCTGCGCCATTACGATAACCGGCAAAGACACCGCCATGGCTACGATTGCGATCGATATGTAATTCTTAGTATTTATTTGCATAATAATATAATAATAATGTCAAAGGTTGATAATGTTACACGTTTCTTTGAACTTCGCTACCCTACTACTTTTCGCTAGAAAAGTCAAGGAGTGTGCAATAAAAGTTGGCCCGTATGATGGTTCCACTAACATAGCCGTAAGAACTGTATATTTCTTACTTTAAAGCCGTATATTGGCTCTTTCATATGCGAAAAGCGGTTTTTTGTGCCGAGGACCAGGATCGAACTGGTGACCCTTCCCTCTTCAGGGGAATGCTCTACCAACTGAGCTACCTCGGCAAATTATTCAATGAATTGAGAAGACTTTGGCCCTGATTGATGACTTTAATAGCCGACATCAGATACGGCTGCAAAGCATAATAGGCACCCAAACCTGCCCCTATAATGACGACCCAGTAAATGATGCTAAAGGTAGTCGACCATCGATTGGCGCGGCGCATCTTGCGCAATATAGAGTTGTTTTCCTCTGCCAAAACATAGGTCCTTTCCAAGAGCGATTTTTCTTCTGGCGTCATGCGACGTACTATAACAGATTTAATCTGAGTACGGAAGTATGCTATTCTCTAGGTGTTGGAGCGTCATTTTAAGCCCCTGTAGTTCAATGGATAGAACAATTCCGTCCTAAGGAGAAAATCCAGGTTCGATTCCTGGTGGGGGCACAAATTCGCGAAAAACTCGGAATCGCCAGAAAAAGGCGAACGCACATCGCAATGCGGAGGGCGAGGCGGCATTCCCCCCCAGACCCCTCCTGCCGCCTCGCCCGCTTCATTGTTGGAGATTTTGGCGATTTCGGACA
>CAIQIZ010000026.1 GCA_903872035.1 uncultured bacterium
AACCATTTGTAATATCCGCCTCTTGAGACGTCGGCTAGTCCACAAAGGACGTTGACGTCGCCTCCTAGATCTCGTACAAGCCTGTATTTTTGGTGCGGCCTGAGTTTCTCTCCGCTCTTTTGGCCCGGAGTTTTGCTAAAAAATCGTTTTCAGCTTGAAGATATCTAACCTGTAGTTCCAGACGTTTCAGTTTGTCCTTGTCGGTATTCTTTGGACCTCTGTCGTACTGGAGCCCTCCGAGCTTGTTCAAACCTTCTTCTCCATCTCGTAGAACGATGCGCTTCCAGTCTCGAAGAGTTAGAACGAAGTAATTTTTACCCCATTTGGAGACGTTAAAGCCGGCACGTCTCCAGATTTCCTTCGGACCAACTCCTTGCGCATACAGGTCAATGGCATGTTTCTTGAACTCATACGTGTAATGCACCGATTTTGCGGTGCAATTGAAAACACACGGATTCTTTTTGAGTTCCGCTATTTCTTCACTTGAAAATGTTGTTCTCATGTTTGTTCTTTTGTTAATGACTAATTCTAACAAAAGAAAACATTGGTACCTCCACAAAGTGTCCACTTTATGGGGTACAGATCAATTGTGCGCGCACTAGGATTCGAACCTAGGACCCCACCAGTATCAGTGGTGTGCTCTACCAACTGAGCTATGCGCGCAAGTTCACAATTTCAATTATACACGCAACCTGCAACGTGTAGATTGCCAAGCAAATCTACCAAAAAAATGGAATAATTGCTAGGGTATTATTATATGCCAAAATACTTAACTATAGACAAGAAGATCGGCGAAACACCCCTGGGAGCCCTGGAACGTGTCAGAAATGATATGGTCAAAGGAGACCAAGTCAATGCAGAAATCTGGCAGAACATTCCCATGACCTACGCCGGCCGCCTCGACCCCATGGCTTCTGGCCAGCTCATCATTCTCATAGGTGAAGAATGCAAGAATAAAGAAAAATATCTCACTTTAAATAAAGTCTATGAGGTGACAATCGTATTTGGCGTAACCACGGATACGTATGACGCGCTCGGTATCCCCTCTCTGATTTGTGATGATTTCCACAATTTTGACCTCCCTGATTTTTCCAAATATGCTAAGACGTTTAAGCAACAATATCCGCCTTACTCGTCGAAAACTGTCGACGGTGAGCATTTGCACAGTCTGTCGAGAAAGAATATCTCACCAATTGAAATTCCCGAGAAAGAAGTTTCTATATATTCCATAAAGACCATTGAACCCCTTTCAACTATTGATTCAGAGGAGTTATTAAAAAGAATTATTGCTTCAATAGATCTTGTTAATGGCGATTTTAGACAAGATGAAATCAAACAATGTTGGCGCGAGATCCTAGAAAGCAAAGAAAATCTCAACTTCCCCCGAATAAAAATCAGGGTTCATTGTACTAGCGGCACATATATGAGATCCCTGGCTTTTAGGATCGGCAACGATATCGGTATAGGCGCATTCGCTTTGGGTATAAATAGAATAAGTATCGGCTGAGAGACAATAATAAATACCCGGCAATGTTTTAGGCGGCTATTTGTTCCCTTCCATCCTCCTCTTCTTCTTTCTTGAGCTGCCATTCGTGCATGGCCGCAGATCCAGTTCGTGGACCCTTCGGCTCGACATCGGGCTTGCCCTTTTCCGCAGACACTACCGCCGATCCGACAATCTTCACTTTTGGCGCGTCTTCGATCACTTCGGGATATTCCTCAGGATGGTCTACTGCTCTCAACATTTCTTCGAATGGGTTCATTGGCATAGTATATAACAAAGCTCATCTGTGGGCACGAGAGGACTCGAACCTCCAACCCTGAAAGGGATACGGTTCTGAACCGTACGCGTATACCAGTTCCGCCACGTGCCCGTGTCCCCTATGCTAATGCATTCGACCAAATCCCGCAAATAGAAAAGCTGCAGGGTTTTAAGCTGCAGCTTTCAATCGTGGACCAACTAGGATCAGTCGAGGAATTGTCGCAAGAACCAGCAGGCTGGCGCGTCATACCAATGATGCGTCAGATTTTGGCCGGAAAATACGACACCTGCCCGAATTATGCCAAAGATGACCACGGCCCAAAGGCTGTAATACATCGTAGACACAACTGGTCCGATTCGATCCATTATTTTGCCAAACCGACTACATTTTGTATTCATCAGTATCTTTCTTTGTAGTCGGAATGAGGAACCGTATGAAACAAGCTTATCATAGTTGTAATAAAAAGTCAATACCTCTGTACGATATCATCGGGTTAGTAACACTTGTTCTTTGAATTAAATGTAAAAGGCGCGGTAAGATTTTGGTGTTCAGACCATTAATCATTAACGCACCTTCTACATGCACAAGAATACCAAATTGTTGCCGTACCAGCGAA
>CAIQIZ010000027.1 GCA_903872035.1 uncultured bacterium
CCCTCGAAGTTGGAACCATTCCATGATATCTTTTTTCATGAAAAAGGCGTTGTTTATGTGATTGGTAATTGGGAAACTACAAATCACAGCGTAACACCGCCTTTTTCATTAGATATCCACAACACTAATTCTCCAAGAACCCCAACGGCTTGACTTTATCTAGCCCGTTGCTAAACTGTTATCACCTTTGGCCATTATGGGCCCCCGAGATTCCCCGCTTAATGCGGGGTTTCGCTTTTCTTAGGAAGTATCATCTTTATTAGGCCGATAATCACGCTTTGATAGATGGAGACTTTTACCCGTCCGATCCCTCTTAATAATCGGCGACTACTTATAGTCCGAGCCTGTGAAATGAGAATCTGCGATTCCTGTCCAGCTATAATCGCTGAAATCCGATCCGGATAATCGCCGATTTTTGTCGTTACCGGGACAATAAAAACCAAATCATGACGTATTTTCTTGATGATTATGACTGGTCTCTCGAACGATTCGTTCTTCCCATCCTGTTCCGACCCGATATTCACACCCAAAGCGCACCACCATATTTCCCGTTCGTGGAAATATTCATTGAATGGGACAGCATTCAGCTCCTTGGCTTTTTCATTCCATTTGTCAAACTCCTTTATATATGGATCTATGCTGTCTGCATCCATCAATGAATCCTACCAACTCGAAATGAAGAAATGATGAAAATTGTCTCAAAAAGTGATAAAATATGTCTCAAGAAACGTTAAAAATTAGGCTCGAAAATATTAATCGCCTAATCAACACATCACATGACCCTCCACCAAACCATCAAAGAACAGATTAAAGACGCCATGCGCGCCAAGGACAGCATCCGCCTCGATACGCTCCGCGGACTCAACGCGCTTTTCTTGAACGAAATGCTGACAGCTAAAACTCCAGTCAAACCTGGGAGCGAAGATGCCGAATTCCTGCCAGATGACAAAGTTATGCCGCTCGTAAAGCGCAGCGTCAAGCAACGAAAGGATTCTATAGAGCAGTTCGAAAAAGGCGGTCGGCAAGATTTGGCCGACAAAGAAAAAGCTGAGCTCAAGATACTCGAATCATTCCTGCCGGCCACTATGACACGTGAACAGATAAAAACTGTGGTCAGTCAACGATTTGAGGCCATGAAGGCCCAAGGAACGTTCGATCCCAAAGCTGGAGGAAAGATCACTGGAATGATCATGAAGGAACTCGCCGGCAAAGCCGACGGATCCGATGTTAAAGCAGTTGTGGATGAATTGATGAAATAAAGGCTAACTCCCGCGAGGCTTGCCGCGAGGTCTCACCTCGAAGAGTTGCGCGAGGTTTCACCTCGAGGAGTTTGGCCATTTTTCGACCATGAGTAGAGTACTCGCTCCTTTGGTATATCCAGAGTTCATCAACTGCCAGATTTCCTCAGTGACATACGGCATGAATGGGTGCAGGGACTTCAAGATCGTCCGAAGCGCGTATTGCAAGAACATGGCACGTGATCGCTTAGATTTTTCATCACCTTCACTGAAAACCTTCTTGCTTTCTTCCAGTATTTTGTCGGCAAATTCATGCCAAGCATAATGATATAGCTTGTCAGCAACCAAATAGAATTTGTACTCCTCCATCTCGCCGGTTATCTCCTTCATGAGGTCAGTTAATGTCTTCAAATGCGTAACGTCTGCCGCGACCAAATCATCTGCTTTCAGATCGTCTATTTCGGATTTATTATTTGAAATTTTTAATTTCTCTTCGCTCGTGCTCTCAAGAACAAATCGCGTGATATTCCAAAGCTTATTGGCGAATTTCTTGTAAGTAGAGATCTTGTCCTCCGATAAAGCTAACGATGTCCCCGGTGTATTTCCTATGACCAATCCAATACGAAAGGCATCCGTTCCGTATTTTGCGGTTAGATCAAGTGGATTGATAACATTTCCCTTACTCTTGCTCATCTTTTGACCTTTACCATCGAGGACCATTCCATGCATGTAGACAGTTTTGAAAGGTAGAACATTTGTTCTGTATAAACTTAGCATTATCATTCTTGCAACCCAATGAAATATATCCCCTGCAGTCTCCATGACATTTGTCGGATAAAATGTCTTGAAATCCTTACCATCTGGATATCCGAGAGTTGCATACGGCCACTGTCCAGAAGAAAACCAGGTGTCAAAAGTATCGTTATCCTGTCTCACGTCTCCTTTGCATTTCTCACACTTAGTAATTTTATTCTCCAGATCGACATATCCAGTGTCGCACGCGTCACATATCTTGGCAGGAATCGGTATGCCCCAGACGATCTGGCGCGATATGTTCCAATCAATGAGATTCTCCAACCAATGTGTAGTTATCTTTTTGTAATGCTCTGGAATATATTCAACCTCCCCGCCATTGATCTTTTTCAACGCTTTCTCAGCAAGTGGCTTCATCTTGACGAACCATTGGCTCTGGATCTGTGGTTCTATGATTGTGCCGCACTTGTAACAGGTGTGAACGACGTGAGTGTATTTTTCTTCCACTTTTTCAATCAAGCCTTTGGAACGCAATTTTTCTATGATGAGCGGTCTGGCCTTGGTGATATGCATTCCGGCAAATTCCCCAGCAATCGGTAACAGTTTGCCTCTTTCATCTATGATCTGTTCTTTATCCAAATGGTGGCGCTCGGCAATATCGAAGTCCACCGCATCGTGCCAAGGTGTAATAGTCATAACACCAGTACCAAACTCCATATCTATGACCGAATCCTTAATAACCGTAGCTGTGATCGGCCCATTTATCCATTCCAAATCGATCTTTTGACCGTCTTTGAAGTCCAAGTAACGCTTATCCTCTGGATGCATGACTACGTATTTGTCACCGAATTTTGTTTCCGGACGAGATGTACTGATAGTAAATGGCCCATATTTTATATAATAATACGGTTCTGTTCTCTCTTCGTCTTTGATCTCTATGTCAGCAAAAGATGTCTGATGTTTTGGACACCAAGAAACCAGTCTCTTTCCTCTATATAGTAAACCGTCATCAGAAAGCTTTTGGAAAGTGCCGTATACGGTCTTAACGATTTCTGGATCAAGCGTGAATTTTTCTCTAGACCAATCACATGACGCGCCCATCTTTCTTATCTGTGACTTTATATTGCTCGAATTGGTCAGAGTAAAATCCATTATTTCTTGGTATAGCTGTTTTCTCTCAATGTCGAACCTGGACCTGCCTTCTTTTTCCAGTTTCTTTTCATACACTACCCAAGTTTCAAATCCGGCGTGATCGAGCCCTGGCAACCATAAAGTCCTCCGACCTCGCATTCGGTTGAATCTAGTCATTATATCTTCTATGGTCATCACCAATCCATGCCCAGCGTGTAGCGATCCATTGGCATTTGTCGGTGGCATGATGATAGTGAACGGCTTGGCATCCTTATCCGTCTTACCATTTTCGACACAGTTATCTGGATTGAAATATCCACTCTTCTCCCAGAGTCCGTAAATTCGATCCTCCGTGTCTTTAGGATCGTAAGGTTTGAGGAATTTTTCGGGTATGCCAGCCGGATTCAGGATCTCTTTCTTTTTGTCCATGAATCAAATACTAGCAGAAATATGCCGTTTCTTGAAGTGTTTCAATATGGATGATGTCAGGCCGAAGTTTTAGTACAGGACGCTAACAGTTCCACAAGAGGCCGTTGCCATCTGTCCATCAGAAGATGAAACAGTGACGTTCATAGTCTTGTAGCCAGGATATGGATAGTAGATCTCCAATTCATTGTAGGTGTCGCCACCTGTATAATCAGTTCCGCTCCAGGCAAAAGTGTAATTTCCTGAACCGCCACCGACTCTCGTCGACCAAGTGACATAGTTGCTGGTATAAGCAGTCGCCGAATTGGCGAAGCAAGAAGCCGTCAAAGCAGCACTCGGTACCGGATAATAGACCGGCTGTGGTTGCTGAATAATGATTGGCTGCGGCTGTTGAATGATGATCTGTTGCGGCTGTTGGATGTAAATAGGCTGCGGTTGGCTGATGTAGATCGGCTGCGGCTGAGGAATGTAAATAGGCTGCGGCTGAGGAATGTATACCGGTTGCGTATAGTAAACCGGCGTTGAAGCACGGTTATAACCGTAAGGAGCATAGTTATAATTTCCTCCGTGATTGCCTCCGTATGTATTTCCACCGTAATAACCATACCCACCCGCCTGAGCAGAATTAGGCATAGTCAAAACTAGTCCGAAAATGAATATTGAAAGGCTCAACAGGGCCCCTATTTGGTTTTGTTTGATGTATTTCATAATAGTTATATTTTGTATATTACTACTATTATTGGTTTTGTCAAGGGCTTTGTACATTTAGCAAGCGTTAGTGACACTTTTCTTTAATGAACGGATCTCTTCTTTCGTTTCATCGATGTATTTCTTGAGGAATTTTAGCGGCGACAGACCTCCTAAGGATTGATGCGGACGAACGTGGTTGTAGTAGCGAA
>CAIQIZ010000028.1 GCA_903872035.1 uncultured bacterium
ACTATGAAAAGCGCAATATCGTCTCTGAACTACTTTGGAACCTTTCTGTGAAAGACAGAAAAATCGCTCAAGTGAGCTATAGAAGTCCGTATGACATACTGGCAAAAGTTCCAAAAAACGGTGATATTTTAACTCTGTGCGCGGGAGAGGACTCGAACCTCCATGCCCTAATGGGCGCTACCACCTCAAGGTAGTGCGTCTACCAATTTCGCCACCCGCGCAGGTGCAAGCACTATAGCTGAAAAGCCGTCCTTTTTCAACAAAAAAGGGAGCGGAGCTCCCGTGTGACATAGATGATACATTGTGTTAAAGATACGGATTGTAACCAAGGCTACGCATATCCTCTGCCCTTCTACGAGATCGGTCGAGCTCGGCGACAGACTCGTCAAACCGACTGCGTCCTCCAAAGACATTTGTCTGCTGCTGCTCGGCCTGAATTGGGGTTGGAGCATCTGCCCCCTGTCCGTAAGTAAGACCTTGGGTTCTCATTTTCACAGCATACCTGCCCTTTCCTTTTTCACCCTTCGACTTCATCCTTGTCGCCTTCTCAGTTCGTCTACGTTCAATAATGGCTCTTCGACGTGCTTCATGATTCATATATCAATATCCTACTTTCTACAATTGTTGTTGTACGGATCTGTTCATCACAAAAACTAGCAGATTACTATTCGACACGCAACGGTCAACCCAATACTAAAACTGACCGCTTTCGCGGCCTGTTTGGAATATTTACTTTGTCTCTACCTTCGCAGCTTCTGCCGGCTTGGGCGCGACTTCGGCGGCTGTTGCCGGAACGTCTGTCTCCGGTTCATCCTTCATGGTCATGATGCGGCGCATCTGGTGACGGATCTCCTTGGAAGCCTTGCGGCGGATGAAGTAGAGCTTGGCACGGCGGACCTTGGAACGTCTGATGGTTTCGATCTCATCGATCATCGGAGAAAACAACGGGAAAGTCCTCTCAACTCCGACTCCGTCCACAACTTTACGGACTGTGAAAGTAGCGCCGGCTTCTAGGCCATGCTTATGCGCCAAAACGATACCTTCAAAAGCCTGGAGGCGGAATTTACCTTTATCTTCCTCGATCTTCTGCCAGACGCGCACGGTATCACCAGCCCGGATATCCAGTTTCTTGCGATCAGCGACATTGACGGTTGAAATTACCTTGGTTGCCATAGTGGAGGTACCTTACCATGAATAGATACAAGATTCAAGATTCAAGAACATTTTTCCAGAATATCCCCAATTTTAAGCCACATCTTTTATTCCTAACTCCTTGTAAGCCCCTTTGAAATCATTCGGTAATGGAGCCTCGACTTTTATGCGCTTACCGGCCATATTTTCGAATTCTATAGACCGTGAATGAAGGGCCAAACGCTCAAATCCCAAGGCTGGCGGCCTAGTTGCCGCATAAAGGATGTCTCCGACGATGGGATGTTGGATGGCCACAAAATGGACCCTTATCTGGTGGGTTCTACCAGTTTTCGGCTGAGCTTCTACCAAAGTGAATCTCTGACCAACTTTTGCTCCCTCCTCCTTTCCCCATTCTCCTGTACCGACCCTGGTCCAATAAGTCTCGGCCAACCTCTCTTCTCCACGACGTCCGCGACCGGCTGACCATTTACGGAAATCACTGCCGCTCCGGGCGATCGGCTTATCAATGGTACCAAACTCTTCTTTCAAATCTCCCCAAACAAAAGCCAAATATTTTTTGGTGATAGTGCGGTCCTGAAATTGTTTCTTTAATGATTCGAAACCTTTTTGAGTTTTGGCGATGATCAATACACCGCTAGTCTCACGATCCAGACGGTGAACAATTCCCGCCCGATTGACGGCAGTCCCATCCGGTGCAGTCATAGGATCTCCCACATCTACGGCTTCAGGAAATTTTTTGACTATCCAATCAGTTAGAAACGGCCCACCGCTTCGACTGTCCGAATGCACCATAAGACCAGCCGGTTTATTGATAACGGCACAATCGGCATCTTCGTATAGAATATCGATCTTTTGGCTGGATTCGTTGCTCATCTAATGAATATACGCTAAAGTTGATTTGTTCACAATAAATTGTGAAAAAACGCGCCCTTAGCTCAGTTGGTAGAGCGACCCCTTTACACGGGGAAGGTCAGGAGTTCGAATCTCTTAGGGCGCACAATGATCCACGAGAAAGCCTGAACGGCTTTCGAGTGGAGCATCATTGTGACGCCATATGAGATGAGAACGGCGGAGCGTGCGAGGTCAGAAGACCGAGCCGCGAGCCGGTGGCTAGCCCGAGGCCGACTGGTCGGCTGAGAGGCGAAGCCGAATCTCTTAGGGCGCACAGGACTAACGTTAAAACAGACTCAATACCCGATCATCCGATTGACCACTTTCATCGTCGCAACACCAAATTGTCCCGTGCCTTTGGTCAATCTATTTGGCGTAAGAATTTCTTTTTTATGTGCTACCTGGAACCGGGAAATGGCGGCGGCAGTTGATACTCCATAACTAGACGATTCCTGTCCTGACGACCCCGGACCAGAGACCGCAATCGGAAATCCATGAGTATTCAAGAACACTTTGAGTCTCTTGACATCGGCACCTGTCGACCCAAGTTTGAGTGTCCTGGTAAACTTCTGCACTTTAGGTGCTGGTACACAGGAATATCCAGAAGGACATAACGTATTGGTAGTCGAGGCCGTTGTTGTAGAGACACCTGGTGTATTGTTGGATCCACCCCCTCCCCCACCTCCACCTCCACCACTAGAGGAAATAAAATTCGCTGTAACAGAAGTATCAGCAGTCACAGTGAAAATACAAGAGCTTGTACCAGAACACCCTGCTCCCGACCAGCCCGTGAAAGCAGATCCCGAAGAGGCAGAAGCTGTAAGAGTGATCGATGTTCCGGAAGATATACCCGACTGCGCACAAGTAGATCCACAAGAGATCGAACCTCCTGCGATTGTACCGCTGCCTGTACCAGATCTGTAAACCGCTAAAGTGAAGGTTGTAGGTGTCGGTGGCGGAGTAGGTGTCGGTGTTGGTGTTGGATTTTGAGTTAGAGTAAATGATGCTGAAACTGAAGAATTCGAAGATACAATGATAGTGCAGGTCGACGAAGTGCCTGAACATAGACCTCCCCAGGAGGTGAATGTTGAGCCTGTCGATGGAGATTCGGTTAAAGTTATGGACGTACCACTAACGACAGACGTTGGACAGGCGCTACCGCCGCAAGTGACCGTACCGCTTCCGGTACCAGTCGTCGTAATATCAACTGTGTAGGTAGTAGGACCTCCACCACTAGATTCAAAGGCGCCTATATCCCAAGCTGAACCTTGAGGTCTGGAAGAACTACCGAGATCAGTCGTGAATATAGAAGTCGGTGCACCATTTGTCGGAAAAGCATCTATGGCCGGCGAACCTGATTGTAGATGCCAATCACCGCTTCCAGTTACAGATGTTGGCGGAGTTACAAATTTCGGATCACCAGTTAAACCATGGGTCTCATATCCTTGTGATTGACAGTCGGCCAGGGATTTCATTTGAATGGAATCCATGTAACAAAGCTCGCCATATCCGCCAGCCAAAGAAATATTGTGAAGATTGTAGTCTATTGAATACGTCGGTGAATTAGCGGTATCGCCATGAATGTCAATCCCGAATCCAGAAAAGATATTCCCTTTGACAGCAAGATTTCCATATGAATTCTCAAAAGAAACTGCGTTGACCGCCCCGGCACCATATCCAGGATATGCGTCGGAAGAAAACGTATTGTTATAAACAGAAATGTTTCCGTCGGTCGTCCCAAAGACAACCATTCCCGGACTGAAATTCACAGAACCGCTGGAATCTTCCAGAGAAAAGATGTTGTTATAAATAGTCGTATGGTTTGTGCAACCATTTGAAAAATACTCTCCCGTCGCTCCACCGCTCCAATCACCATAGAATTTATTATTTAAAAAAAGAATATTTGTCACGAAACCAGTATTAAGTGCACATGATTCTTGGGAGTCTCCTCTTCCGGTCATGAAACCATCAAAATGGTATCCGAATGAATTCAGAGTCTTGGGTCCTTCCCAAACATTGTTATACACTCTCACATCATCAACCCTGTTAGCGTTATACCCATAAATAACCCCCCTTCCAGCTTCACTTATCTGATTGTCATGTACATAAATTCGACTCGCACTTGAACCATCAGCAGCGAAAGAAAATGCTTGAATACCTCCTGGTCGGATAATATTATTTTTTATTTCAATGTTCGTGCCACCACGAAAATCTATAGCCGTGCCAGACCCATCCGAAGGATCTCCAACATGCATAAATTCCAAGTTTTCGATGATTATATACGCTGACCTGGAAATATAATTCCCGATCAAAAAGTTACTTTTACCCATAGCATTCTCACCATCAAAAATCGGACGGCTCCAAGAACCGCCTGTGTACCAGGTTACATCGGCAGTATAGACATCTTCACTGCCAATTCCACCACCTGAGTTCACAATGGTTAATGGTAGAGCTGTATGTGGCCATGTCACCCCTCCCTTGAAGATGAAATGGTCCCCTGCTTGATGTGCGTATATACCACCAAAACCAACCATTTCAGGAGCGACCTTCCATGGCGCATCTTTCGATAGACCGTCGTTGGAATCGTTACCTCCAACATAATCGATGTAATAGGTGCCCCCCGATGATGCTTGGACTTGTTGAATAGTTGACCGAGGGCTGATGAAAGACATCATCACAATAACGGCACAGCCCACTGCTAGAACATATGAAGCCTTAGTTTGTCTGTACATGAAAGTTGAATATAAATATCAAATTTATATTACAATTATACATCAACCGTACGTTTATCTTGTCCCCTCGGTTGGAATCGAACCAACATCAACGGCTTAGAAGTCCGCTGTTCTATCCATTGAACTACAAGGGGTTATCAACAAATTAGCACATTTAACAAAAAACTCGAAATCCGAAATTTTGGCGCCGGCGTGCTATAACGATGGATCCCCAGGGCCTGAATATCCTTGAAGCAGGACAGCGCGTTCGGTCGCTCTCTCATTGAACTGGTCGAGGACTTTATTCAAGTCTTTGGTATCTACTGCCGCCGGAGAATGACTTTGCGGGCTTGCTTGCGTAAGTTCTGAGCCCATATTGATATATGTGTATATGCCGATAACCACCAACAATACGGAAATGATCACAGCGGCGATGAAAACTATCGCCCAATCGACATACGGATCGCGTGCAATACGATGTGCCATGGTTTGAACCGAACGGTTCGAACCGGTCTTGTTGCCATTTTTTTTGCTTTTTAAAAAGTTGGGTAATTTCATGATATTAATGCGTTGTGACCGTCGAGCTAGCTACGCCCTGTCCTTTCCCCATAGCAACGATATCCGCTTTCACATCGAAGCTAAGATGCCAGCTCCGAGCGGCCGTCTTGCCACCTGAAGTGTCTACATCCAGCTGCACGTTAGATATCGTCACATTGAACGGCATGACTTCCGCCAATTGCAAAGTCCTCATCACCGCAGTCCAAGAACCTTGCGCTCCAACATGGGCGCTGACGCTTCCCAATGTTCCTGCCGCAGCATTCTTCAGATTATCGAGGCTATTGTCACTATTAGTAGCGGTATGGGTACCGTCATCGACATTGACAGACGCAATGGTCACAGTCGTCCCACTCTCCGTTCCTAGATACTCAACAGCCTCAATGAATGAAACGAACTTGTCCGGCTGAACGAACAATGCTGGTAACTTTGCCCAACTGTCGGCCGTCGACTGGTACATCTGCATAAAGGCCTGCTCATGCGATTTGCTCACGGTAGCAGAAACGACAGCTTGACGAGCCTGGGCGCTGTCTTGGATCAAAAGACCGGTCTTGTAAAAGATATAACCATACACTAGAGCCACCACAGCGACCGTGATGATAGCGATGTACAACAATAATTTTGTACCGATAGCGTGTCTCATGGAAGCATCATGGTTATTTTGATAGAAAAAGGCACATCCGTTCCTTTGGCAAGCTCCGAAACCGGTAAATCGACCTTGCTCATCGGCTGACTGGCTTCCAAACGGCTCTTGAATGACACCAAAGCGTCCCGGGTCGGTGCAATCCCCCCAATAGTAGCCACAGCGCTGTTGGTTGCTGGATAATCGATAGCGATCGAATTGATGCGGACCATTTGCCTCTGTTGGATGATGCTCTCCAAAAGATATGACAAACGTGACCGATTGCTTCCGCTCCCCAGAACACTTAACAAATTCTGTCCGATGGACACCCGTTGTTGGATATCAGAAAGCCCACTAGAATTCTTTGCCGTGACGGCATTCAATTCACCTTGGGACGCAGCTTCTTCTGTGCCAGCTCGGATGAATGCCGGAAATAAAGATCCGATACCGATGAGACCAGCCACTCCGACGGCAAAAAGAGAGACGACGAGCACGCGGCGTGCATAATCCCGGTGCAGGACTTTTCTTTCAGTTGGAGGTAGGAGTGTATATAACATGGAGGTAGATCATAGGCTCATTGCCAAACCAGCGGCAGCCGCATAATCGAGCGACTCGTCGCGTGAGATCGGCGGTACGTAATGTTCGGTGTCAAAGACGTTATGCCAAACATCTATCACATTAACTTTTAAACCTATGTCAGATACTGCTCTTCTCAAAGATTCTTCAAAACGAAGAGACTCTTTGCCGACCAACAAGATCCCATCGATGGCCGAATCGACGACGCTATGCGAATCCCAATATGTATACACACGGCTCACTTCTTGCGTGAGAGCCGCGAGATCAGACGTTTGGCCGGGATTTTTATTCTGGCTACCCCAAGCAATAGTCGAAGTGAAACAAATGACTCCTCCAGAGACGATGTAAATGCCGGTTTTTTGAGGCATTATATAGATAATCATTTGAGCGCCGGGTGCCTTTGGTTCTATAGCCGCTCTGGCGATGGCTTTGGGTAAGACTTCGAAAGCCACCGGATACATCCCAACCTCGCGAAGGATCTCCATCGTATGTTCGACGAACGCACGTTGCACCACCGAAACGCTGGCTCGTAGAGACCCGTTAGAACCATTCGTCGGCAATAAATCGAAGTAGAACACCATATCAGAGGCCGCCAGTGGCACATTCTCTTCTAGTTTGAATTCGATATTTTGGGCGGCAATGCGAACGTCCCGGCTCGGCACATCCGTCTGGAATAGATAGGATTTCTCTTCGGGTACAGAAACTTTTACATACGAAAGATCATATCTTCGGCAAAAATCTTTCAGTAAATCGCCAACCGCCTTTTCATCCTTTATAACTCCACCCTCTATGAGACCAGTAGGGATCGCCGCTTGACCATATTTGGATATAACCAACTGCCCTTTCCGCTTTGTGTATTCGATACACCTGAGAGCATCGTCGGAAATATGCAAACCGGCATGAGTCATGACCAAGAGCTTCGGTGGTGGAAACAATTTAAAGAAGAGCGAACTGTGCATGAAGACATTATATCAATAAACTCTATACTCCACATCCACACTTACTTCTGACGGCGTTTCTTCAAGACTTCCCAGATTGGCGCAATGACTGAGGCGATAATTATCAATGCAATTATTGGCAACACGTACTTGTCAGGACTAGGAATTAGCGACCCTAGCCCATAACCGAGCCAAAGCATGGCCCAAGTCCAAAGAAAGCCACCAATTATGTTATAGGAAATGAATGTACGATAACGCATCGTGCCGATACCAGCCACGATAGGCGCGAACGTGCGGACTATGGGAACGAACCGCGCCAAGATTATAGTCTTCTTGCCATATCTCTCATAAAACTCCTGCGCTCGAGCAATGAATTTCTTATTGAAGAACAGCGAGTCTTCTTTGGTAAATATGGATGGTCCGACTCTACGGCCAAAAGCATAGCCGACATTGTCACCCACCACGGCAGCAAGAAAAGCACCTACGAGGAGCCAGGGCATCGATGTATATCCTTGCGTCGCCAGGAAGCCAGCGGTGAATAGAAGCGAGTCGCCCGGAAAAAAGAAACCGAAGAATGCTCCAGTCTCTAAAAAGATAATAGCGATAACGCCTAAGGTGCCTAGTGTAGCTATAATGGCCTGAGGATTTGTGAAAAGGTGAATGAGTGAAGTCATATCGATCATCATATCGCCAACGTCCCTGGCGGAATGGTCGCATTCGGTTCTAGCAATGAGAAACCTCCTTCAGGGGTCGAGACTGCGAATAGCATCCCGTTGCTTACATGGCCTTTGATCGTTCGCGGCTCCAGATTCGTGACGAACATGCAAGTCTTCCCTACCAATGAGGCCACATCGGGAAACTTGAGGGCGATACCGGAAACGATCTGGCGAGGTTTCGATTTGTAGACCTTCGGGATTGCTGGCACCGGATCATTGCTAAGAATCTTTGGATCAGCAGCCGCAACCTCCGAATTGGCACCGACCGCCACAGGAATACTTGGCTGAACTTCTTCAACTTCACCAAAATCAACCATTAACTTCAATAGCTTATCTGTCTCCGGGATCTTTTCGGCTGAAAGTATCTTTCCGGATCTTATCTCTACTTTTTTGAAATCGTCGTATGTGATCATGACTATTCGTAATGATTAATGCTTAATGTTTAATGTTTAATACCTAATACTTCATACTAATCTTCTTTCATCCGATCTAAATAGCCCTGCAATATGACCGCCGCCGCCGACGCGTCTAGCATATCATTCTTGCCCTGGATGCGTTCGGCCTGGATGCTCGACATGAATTCCGCTTCCCAAATGACTTCGAATCCTTTGGCTTCCATCTGCTCCTTGAATTTCATGCTGGACAAAAGGATCTTGTTCCCCTCCCCTTTGTAATTGCGAGACTCGCCCAAGACTATTTGTGTAGCAAGGTTATCCTTGGCAATCTTCTCAACCTCATTCAAAGCATCCGGAGTATTTTGTATGACAGACACAGGAAATGCCATCTTTCTTTCTTCGTCGGAGACGGCTACGCCGATGCGCTTTGAGCCGAAATCAATGCCTAAGATTCTCTGTTTCTTTTGTGATTCGCTATCCATATGCCAATAATGTACCACGAAATCTTTGCAGAAAGCCATTTTTTCTTTTATGATGGCTGGACGGACGGGTGGCTGAGTGGTTTAAGGCACCGCACTTGAAATGCGACGTCCTCGTAAGGGGACCGTGAGTTCGAATCTCACCCCGTCCGCTGAAATGGACCCCATAAAGTAGACACGGAAACCAAGTGTCCGCGGTTTTCTTTTGTTACAATTAATCATTAACAAAAGAACATGAGAACAACACTTTCAAATGAAGAGGTGGTTAAATTGAGGAAGCATCCTTGTGTATTTAGCTGTACATCGAAATCCGTTAATTACACGTATGAATTCAAAATACATGCTCTCGAAAAGCACGAGAAGGGTGTGACTGCAAGAGACATCTGGAAACAGGCAGATTTCGATACAAGTCTGTGGAAGAAAAGTTACTTCAAAGATACTTTGAGAGATTGGAGAAAAATAGTTCGAAGAGGAAACATTCCAAGTTTAAACAATAAAGGAGGAGTTCAGCACGATGACGGGATGACAATATCGCTCAAAGCGGAGAAAGACAAGATCAAGCGACTTGAATTACAGGTCAGATACCTCCAAGCCGAAAACGCTTTTTTAGCACAACTCCGGGCCAAAAGAGCGGAGAGAAACTCAGGCCGAATGAAAAATTCAGAATCATCAGAGAATTAAATGTAAGGTGGTCTGGTTTGTCTAGACAGTAGTTGTGGATAAGAGGGGGCTAGTTAAAGTTATTAATGTGTTGTGTGATTTTGTATCCGGCGCGAGCCGTTTTTTGTTTGCGTAGACTTCCGATGGCGTCTTGCATTCGAGTGATTGGTGTCTACGTTCATTGTTGTAGAATTTGAAGTAAGCGGCGAGATTCGTTTTTGCTTCCGTAATGTCGCCGTACGATTTCAAGTACACTTCCTCGTATTTGACCGATCGCCACAATCTCTCCGTGAAGATGTTGTCCATGCAGCGGCCTCGACCATCCATGGAGATCTTCACATTGTTTCCGGCAAGCACGTCGATGAATTTCTGGTCGGTGAATTGAGAGCCCTGGTCGGTGTTGGAAATCTCCGAAGCTCCGAATTTTTTGATCGCTTTGTCCATCGTCTCTACGCAGAAATCAGATTCCATGGTCGGAGACAAATCCCATCCGACTACCAACCGGCTAAACCAATCGATGATGGCGTAGAGGTAACAGAAACCGTGAGCCATTCGGATGTAGGTGATATCACTGCCCCAGATGTGGTTCGGGAAGCCTGCGCCGATGTGACGAAGGAGATATGGATATATCTTGTGATTAGGGTGTTTAAGGCTTGTTTTCTTGGTTTTAGGGTATATGGCCTCCAATCCCATCAACCTCATCATGCCCCTTACTCGATCGCGGCAGGCGTCAATTTTGTAGTCGTGCTCGAGATCTGTTTGTATTCTCCTTGAACCGTAGAACGGACGTTTGGTGAAGATCTCGTCGATGGCTTTCATGCAGGCAAGATCGGCTTCGCTTACAATTGGTTCGTAGTACAGACTGGAACGCGATATGCCCAAGAGTTCCGCTTGTCTGCCCTGACTGATATTTTCTTGTAAAGGATCAACCAATTTCTTCCGGACGTCATGTGCCGAGTTGCTGCATATTTTTTTTCATCCACTCCAGTTCAGTGTCACGTTGTCCAATCACCCTGTACAGATCATCTATGAGTTTCTGCTGGTCGCCGCTTTCATTTTTTCGTTTGTCGGTGAACAGGGTCGCGGCTCCTTCGACCAAACGTCGTTTCCAGAATCCGATCTGCGTGGTGTGGACTCCGTAGATGCCGGCGAGTTCACTTGGCGATTTATTTCCTTTCAATGCTTCAAGAGCGACTTTGACTTTGTAATCTGGCGAGAAGTGTTTTTTCATGGTGGTATTTTACCACCTCTCATTCAAATCAGCTGTCCGGTTTTCCCAGACCAGTATAATGATGATGTGAGTGTCCTTTGTGAAATTGCGGAAGCATCTCGATGTGGTTACTACAAATGGTTAAGGTGTGCAGATGAACCGGACAAAGATTACCCTGATTACCTTCGGATCAAGGAAGTCTTTGACCAAGGAAAGGGCAAATGGGGGTGGAGAAACCTCAAAATGAGGCTAGAATACATGAACCACAAGAAGATTAAGAGAATCATGAGGAAGTATGGACTGATCACTAAAGTTAGGAAGAAGAACCCGTACAGACAAATGATGAAGAAGAATCTGGAGCACAGAATATTCCCCAACAAGCTAGAGCGGAAGTTTCACCAAATCGTTCCTTACAAAGTCTTTTGCACCGACATCACCTACCTACCATTAGAGAATCGATTCGCATATCTGTCTGTGATCAAGGATATCGCGACTGGTGAAGTTGTAGCTTGGAATATTTCTCTTTACTTAGAATTTGCTTTAGTGACAGAAACAATCAGAAACATGAGATTGGAATCGTACGAAGATGTCATGATACATTCTGACCAGGGATTTCACTACACAAACCCAGCCTACATTGAAATCGTAAAAGAGTTGAAGATGATCCAATCCATGTCGGGCAAGGGTAAATGCATCGACAATGCTCCAATCGAATCATTCTTCGGTCACATGAAAGACGAGCTCGATTACAGGGCCTGCAGATCATTCGAGGAGCTACGTTCAAAAATCGCCAAATATATGCAATACTACAACAGTGAAAGAAAGCAGTGGACCAGAAACAAGATGACGCCTGTTGAATACAGAAATCATCTTCTAGCCCAAAAATGAGGGGCGGGTGGCGGGTTTCTAAAGTGTCTACTAAAAGGGGTACGCTTCACGCAATGATCCGCGAAAAGGCCTAAACGGCCTTAGAGCGGAGCATCATTGCGCGATGGGTGATGATGAGAAAGACGGAGCGTGTGAGGCCAGCAGGCCGAGCCGCGAGTCGGGGTCGCGACCGAGCCTGACTGGTCAGGCGAGAGTCGTGACCGAATCTCACCCCGTCCGCAATTGATATATACTGATCAAGATGAACCCCGAGAAATCACATCCCTACAACGATTTACCCGACGATAGTGAAATCGTCAGACATTATAAGCCAACGTTTTTGGCCCGCGGTGGCGATCATCTCGTATATGCAGTAGAGGAACATCCGGATGTTGTATTCAAGGCATCTTCGTTCGCGATCAAGGATTCCCTGTCCGCTAGCGCAGATGCTGGTGAAGATTTGGATTCGATACCAGATGATGAAAAAACCAGGTTGGAAGAAGGGATAGCCAAGAAGACTGCGCAGGCCAGAATACTCAGAGAATATTTCGGTGCTTCGCATACAGTGAATGAGCGCCGCTACATTATGAAGGTGCCAGTGAGCAAGGCGATCATCGACGAGATATTCAAAGGCGATTGGAAAAAAAGAAAACCTCCTGCGGAATCAAAAAAACTTACGGAAGCCTGGTCCACAGTCGTCATACAGGAACGGATCCCTGAGCTGGCAGATCCTAGTCATCTGGGATTTTATTTCGGAGGCTTTCTGGAAGAACGTGGACAGATAGATGCTGAAGAGTACACCGAGCTTAATAATAGTTTCGTTCTCTTATGTCAGGCGACGCCTGATGATGTCGCCCTGTTTTTGCGATTGCAAGATAATCCAAAGACTCACGCCCTAACAGATCTCATCGCAAAGACTGAATCAGATCCGAATCTCAAAAGCACAACAGCTGCTCTGGTTCTTAACGTCATTTCATACGCGAATGAGACCGGTAATATCCTGGCCTTAGCCGGAGAAGATAACGTCATCTTGTTCAACAAAGATGGTAAATGGGATTACTTGCTCATCGATGCCCTGCCGATCCATGATGAGCCAGTTTTTGAATACGCCAAGCAAGCACTGCATCGCCACATTAACAACGAAGATATCAGTGAACACGAAATGACTCTCATAATGAAAGCTCTAAATTTTGTCAGGACCGTGAATGGTGTCGCCACAACCTTAGATTTGCCAGAACGGCTCAGAATGATCCTTCCAGAAGATGAGAACAAAGAAATCGACTTCAAAGAATTTATTAAAGACAATAATCACATTACATGAAAACAATACGAGCCTTGGGCGTTGACATAGGTAATGTCATCATCAATCACCGACTGTCCGATCCTAACGACAAAACGCTCCATGAGGAGTGCTACTCAACTATACCGGCAACTGATAGTGTCTATGAGGCAATGAAGAAGTTAAATGTCTTCTTTGCTGGAAAAGTCTACCTGATCTCAAAATGCACGCCTTGGGCGCAAGAAAAGATCCTAGCTTGGCTTTCGGATAATGACTTCTATGGCAAGACCGGCCTTGATCCGAAGAATGTCCGTTTCGTCAGGGAACGCCACGAAAAAGACGCCGTCTGCCAAGAGCTTGGCATCACACATTTCATAGATGACCGACTGGAAGTGCTCGGCTATATGATCGATTCGACGCCAAATCTATTCCTATTTCAGCCGGATAAAGCAGAGGTTGAGGAGTTCAAGCAGTTTTTGCCGAAGGTTACGGTCGTTAAGGATTGGCAACAAGTAATCGAGAGAATTGTGATTTAGGTTAGAATCATTCGCTTTCATAATTCCTCACTTGTCGTTATAATATACCCATGGCTACCGAAGCTCTCATCTATTGGAATGCGCCAGAACACCATCATGTGGAAAAGACTCCTGATTGGTATTGGGGGGTCGGAATAATCACCTTAGCCTTGGCTGTGGTCGCTTTCATTCTGGGAAGCATGATCACCGGCATCTTCGTGTTGGTGGCCGCCGTGGCTCTGGTCTTACATGCCGCTCATCCGCCGCGCACGGTCTACCACGAGATCAATGACCGCGGGCTCATAATCCACGACCACCTCTACCCTTTCCTATCGCTCGATTCCTTCTGGATACCGCATGATGAATTCCCATCCAAGATCATCCTGAAGTCACGCAAGCTCTTCATGCCTTTCATCATAGTCTTCATCGATGAAGTCGACCCGGAAGAAGTCCGCGAAGTCATGCTCCGCTACATCGCCGAGACCGAACATCATGAGCCGTTCTTGAAACACCTATTAGAGAGGTTGGGGTTCTAGACAAGTTGTTGTATATAGCTCTTACGGCAATAGATTCTTAGTCACCTTGAGTGTCAGCTTGCCTTTCAATGTACCGCGAATATTTTCCGACCCCATAAATACCAGGGCTTTTCGCAAATCTTCAATGTTTTCAGTCGAACGGTTAATAGTACGCTCGTTCAGATTGAAACCTTTGACCAGATACTCACGAAGGATGCGTGTCGCCCATTGTCTGAATTGAATAGCCCTGGTTGAACTGGTTCGATATCCTACGGCTAAAACTACATCTAGATTATACATTTTAACGATATACTGCTTGCCATCTTCGGCAGTATGTGCAAATTTTGCACATACTGAATCCTGCTTCAATTCCTTGTCTCTAAGAATGTTACTGACGTGCTTGGTTACAACCGATCTTTCGATTTCAAACAGCCTGGCAATCTGGTCCTGTGTCGCCCAGATTGTATCCTTCTCCACATCCGCACGCAGTTCCACATTGCCGCGCTTGTCTTTGTAGAAAACAATCTTATTCTCAGCGGCATCGATAATCGAACCCTTGTTTGTTTTATTCATTTCCTTATGTAAATTACGAACTCTTATTAATCGAACCTGTACGAAAAATCCCACCTACCCACGTAAGCGCATTTGATATTATTCATCCGTCGCGGCCGAAACGGAGAACTGGCCGTGCGTACAATAATTTAATGATACATCAATCGGATTTCTCTGCAACAAAATATCTTTGGTGCCCCCGCGAGGAATCGAACCTCGATTACAGGATCCGCAATCCTGAGTCCTATCCGTTGAACGACGAGGGCTTTGAAAAAATCAAATCTAAAATCTCAAAATCCAAATCTTGATCATTGTACCAGATTTGAGATTCAATTTTTGAGATTTAAATTTTCTTCAAGGAAGCCATAGCACGCGACTTCAGACGTGAAGCTGTGTTGGCTTTGAGATAGTTGGTTTTGACCGCTTTGTCGAGCGCCTGATAGAGGGCTGGGACCATCTTTTCGGCTTCAGCTTTATTCTTGGCTACGACCAATTTGCGGAAATCCTTGAGAGCGTCTTCCATGGCACCCTTGCGACGTAGATTGAAGACACGCTTCTTCTTGGAGGCGCGGAGGGCTTTCTTGGCTGATGAGGTGATTGCCATATGATTTGGTGGTGCTTAACTTAACACAGGACACCTAAAAAGTAAAATGTCCGGTTCATAGATTTATTCGTGCGCGACGGATGTCGATGGGACAACAGTTATCTCCGAAATATTTTCATTGACAGGAATGTTGTAATTTGTTGTGTAATGATGAAGAAATACGGCTCTGTAGAGTCGTTGATTACATCACGCAAATCAATTTCTGTGAATGAAAATTTTTGCCGAGGAACAGTACGGCACGGACCAGCCAGATCATACACCTTAACGGAAATAACCGGCGACGACATTATTATCAGTTCCAATCTCTGCTATACTTTAACCATGATCGCTTCCCTCAAAGGCACCATAACCCATACCGATTCCCGTTACGTCATATTGGACGTAAATGATGTCGGATACAAAGTCTACGTAACAGATGATACTCTCCACGTCTTGAAGAAAGGCTCTCTGACCAGTCTCTGGACTTATCAGGTAGTTCGTGAAGACGCTCTGGACCTTTATGGATTCATGGCCAAAAAAGATAAGGATTTCTTTGAATTGCTAATAAGCGTTTCCGGCATAGGACCAAAGTCGGCCTTGAACGTCATGTCGCTCATTTCAAGTGACCAATTGGTGAGCGCCATACGCACAGGCTCGACTTCACATTTAGTTAAAGTCTCAGGAATAGGTCGGAAGACGGCAGAAAAGATCGTATTAGAGCTTAAAGATAAATTGGGAGGTATCGAATCAGCAGAAGGCCGCGAAATCGCAGCAGAACTATCGAGCGACATGGATGTGATCGAAGCTTTGAAGGCTCTCGGCTATGATGCCGACGATGCCAGAGAAGCCTTGAAGAAAATCGGAGCCAGCCCCAAAGGTGGCGAATTGGATACCAGCGCAAAAGTTAAGGCGGCCTTGAAACATTTAAATTAAATTCAATCATGATCGACAATGTATTAGGAACAACCCGCCGTTTCATCCCAGAAATAATATTCAACTTATTCAGCCGTCCTTATCACTGGATGTTGGCGCTGCTCTCAGCAATTTGGTACGGCTTCCCTTCCAAAAAGATCACCGTCATCGCCGTGACAGGCACCAAAGGCAAGAGCTCGACCGTGGAGATACTGAATGCCATCTTTGAAGAGGCTGGGTACATAACTGCGGTCTCCGATACGATCCGATTCAAAGTTGCAGGCAAAACATGGGACAACAAGTTCAAGATGAGCACACCAGGTCGTGGCTTCTTGCAACGTTTGCTTCACAAAGCAGTAAAGGCCGGCTGTCACGTCATGATAATGGAAATGACTTCCCAAGCAGCTCTCCTATATCGGCATCGCTTCATCGAGCTCGACGACCTAATATTCACCAATATCTCTCCGGAACACATAGAGGCGCATGGATCATATGAAAAATATCTGGGCTCAAAATTGGCGATCGTCAAGAATATGCGACGCTCACACAAAACGGAAAGGACCGTCATCGTAAATTCCGACGATCTCGAGGCAGATAGATTCTTAGCCTGTGCTCCCGACCGGAAAGTTTCATATAGCATCCACGATGTCGAGCCGTATAGGTTAAAGATCGAGGGGTTGGAATTTAGTATAAACGGCCGCACTGTGCGGTCCCACTTATCCGGCCAGTTCAACATCTATAACATCCTGGCGGCTATATCCACCGCACGCAGTTTCAACATTGGGGACGAAGTCATCATGAAAGCTATAGAGAAGTTCGAGAGCATCCCTGGCCGAGTGCAAAAAATAAAGTCGGAAAAAGGATTCGAGGTGGTCGTAGACTATGCCCATACAGCTGATTCGCTTGAGAAATTTTATCAAATCTTCAAAAAAGGCGGCCTACAACAAGCACGCAACATCTGCGTCCTCGGCGGCACTGGCGGTGGCCGTGATACCAGAAAACGTGGAATCATGGGTGGGATCGCTGACAGATATTGTGACGATATCATCCTCACTGACGAAGATCCTTATGACGAGGATCCGGAAAAGATCGTACGCGACGTCGCGACTGGGATCAAGGTCCACAAGCCAACCGTCATGATGAATCGACGTCTAGCTATCCGTGAAGCCATCCGCCGTGCCAAACCTGGCGATTCAATTTTGATAACTGGCAAAGGCACAGACCCATATATCATGGGTCCTAAAGGCACAAAAACACCCTGGAGCGATGCACGAGTAGTGCGTGAGGAGTTAGAAGCCTCGAACGTCAAAGCTGTTGAAATTAATTGAAGGTGAAAGAAATCTCTTCGTTTGAGCGCTGTGGGCCAGTGGCAAACGAAGAGATTTCTGGAGCCTTCATGAACAACTCTTAAATACTCTTCGTTCCAAATACATTATTCAAGACATCGATTGTCTTTGGTCCCACGATCCCCTTCTCGTCAGTAATATCGAACTTCTTTTGAAAAGCCTGGACGGCTACTTTGGTACATGGACCGAGAGTGCCGGTACGAGGACAATCATTCTTTGACCGATTCGGTGGCGGATAATCGCCGTCGATGACTAGAGCAGTCTGCAGAGCGAATATATCTGAGGCTTTGGCACTATTGGAGGTGATCGGGTTGGACCATTTATGCGGCATCATCAGAGTATCCAAGGAACCGGTCAAACTGACAGCATTCTTTGGATCAAAGAAATCTTGCAATCCCAAATAAGTTTGGAATGCCAGATCCTTTATAGCCGGGCTACGCAGATCATCATTAGTGAATTGAGGCTCATATAGATATCCATATTCAATGAGCATACTAGCTGCATCCACAGAATTGTATGCGCCGATAGCTATCAAGTCCTGGTCCTGAACGATGCCGCCGGACTCGCCAGGAAGATCGCTAACCGGATTGTATTTGGCCAACCGCTTGAAAACCGTGTCTGCTAGGGCTTGGGTCGTGGAGCTATTATCATATTCTTTTTGCGGCACATAGATGGTAAAACCGGAATAATCCCCGGGAACCTTACCATGTCCAGGGTAATCATTGAAATGCACATGAATGACGATATCTATGTCATTTTCGTCTACCCATTTGTCGATACCATAAATGCGATAGGCTACGTCGTTTGGCACCGTCTGATGTTCGACCCCCGGCATGACCGCGTGGAATTGTCCGAGTCATTCTAAGTTGATAATCTCGTCTTTATGAGCTTGCTGCCAGGCGATGATGTCATTCCAGTCGGCACTAAAATAATTTGTGAATGTCGGTGACCAAGCCTGTGTATCTCTAGTCACGAATACTTCATAACGATCATTTTTGGCCAAAAATTGTTGCAAGTCTTGCGCCAATTCCACAGTCAGGTTCCGCTCTTTCAGAGACCCGTATTCAGCTCCTCCGTAATTCGGTTCATGTCCTGGAACCAGAAGTATGCGGATCTTTTTGGCCGGAGGTGTAAAAGGAACGATCGACGACTTGGAGTTATAGCGAGATTGCAGTTGCGCTACCGTCTTTGGATTGTGGGATATCAAAACTGCTGCCAGTTGGCTACCAAAATCTTCAATCGATGAAAATAGCGATTGCGTTTCATTTGGATAATTATAAGCCATCCAAGGAACCATGAAGATGGCGACTGCAAATAAAACAGCTAGGTAGTTACGCATGCATGAAGTATAACAAGCGAAGCAGGAAGCAGGAAGGAGGAAGGAGGGAGAAGAAACTTCTTGCTCCTTGCTCCCTGCTTCTTCCTCCTTTATAGTTGCCCTATGCCTGAATTACCGGAGGTTCAAACGACAGTAAATGGCCTGCGACAGAAAATCGTTGGCCTAAAGATCATGGATATTTGGTCTGATTATGGTGGAATTTACTTTAAAGGAACGGAAACCGTCAAAGATCCCTCTTATTTCAAACGATTCAGAAAGAATATCGTTGGCAAGAAGATCATATCGGTAGAAAGACGGGCCAAAAATATTCTCATCAATCTATCCAGCAACATCACGATTCTTGTCCACATGAAAATGACAGGTCACCTCTTGTACGGCCACTATCGATTCAAAAAAGAAGTCACCAAAGATCCTTGGGAACCGATAGAGCCCGAAGCTTTGAAAGATTCTTACAATAGACACGTGCACCTGGTGTTCACTTTCAGCAATCATCGTCATCTGGCCTTATCAGACGTGCGGACATTCGCCAAAGTCGTGGCAATGGATTCAAAAATGGCCCATGAATCGGTACATTTAAATAGCATCGGACCAGAACCGTTGGATACAAAATTCACATTTGAGAAATTCGAGGAACGACTCGATTTACGACCCAACGGAAAAGTGAAGCAGGTTCTCACTGACCAAAGCATAATCGCCGGAATCGGAAACATTTACGCCGATGAATCATTGTGGCGTGCCGGCATCCATCCACTCGAACCAGCGAAGGATATCGCCACCAAACACCGCCAGCTCCTATTCCAAGCGATCAAAACAACTCTAAGCAAAGGTATCGATTTCGGCGGCGATTCGACATCAGATTACAGGAATGTGAATGGCGAAAAAGGCAGATTCCATGAAACTCACCGCGCATATCAAAGGACTGGCGAGAAATGTAGCAAACCTGGCTGTAAAGGAATCATTACGCGCCTTATGATCGGCGGTAGAAGCGCGCATTTTTGTAGTGAACATCAGAAACTGAAATAAAAAGAATTATTCCCGCAACAACCGAAACATTCAACGACCCCTTCTCCCCCTTGAGAGGAATCTCTGCAATAACATCAGCTAACTTCAAGATCTCGCCACTGACACCTTCGACTTCATTGCCGAGAACGAACAACGATTTCTCGCTAGGTTTCACCTCGCGGTAATCAACAGAGTTCGATGCCTGTTCGACTGCAATAACCTTGAATCCTTCCTTCTTCAACCGACTGATGAGCACTCCCCCGTCTTCGACATGTTCCCAAGGAACCAAATCTTCGGCACCTAAAGCGACTTTTGCCAGATCTTTTCTTTTTCGACCAAAACGATCAGTTGGAACCGGCGTAGTCCCAAGACAATAGATCTTGGAAACCCCCGCGGTTTCGGCCGTACGAAAGATCGAGCCGACGTTATGGACGCTACGGATGTTATCCAGCAATAAGCAGGTTTCTTTGGTTTGTCTACGATTCTGTGGCATTTGGCCTAGTTCGTTGGTACAATCAACACATTATCATATTAATCAGCACGTAACTCTACCACCATGCAATTATCGGTATTTCCCCATCTTCTGTCATATCAGCAACTTTCACCAGTACTCATTCGCCTAGCCATAGGCGCTGTCTTTATCTACTGGGCCTACAAGGACTTCCGTCAGACAAGAACTACCGGCATAAATAAAGCTCTAGCTGTATTGCAAGGCATTGTCGGTATCCTTCTCGTCATCGGACTTTGGACTCAAGTGGCTGCGCTTGTAGCCGCCGTAAGCCTGGTCGTCGTCCTTATCCAAAAGATCCGTACAAGAGTTTTCCTCAACAATGGAGTCAATTACACCCTGATCCTGCTGGTCTTGGCTCTTTCCCTTCTCGTCACTGGCCCCGGCTGGTGGGCATGCGATTATCCGCTCTAATCATATCAACAACATGTCATCATTAAATTCATCCGTTCAAGCCTTGGAACAATTCTCAAAGGAAGTTGAGAGGGAAAATCTCACGATAAAGGAAAAGGAGTCTGAACTGAAAAGAAAAGAAGCTGAGATATCAAAGAAAGAGCAAGACATGAACAGAGCCAGTGCTTCAAAGAGAGCCGAGATAGAAAAGCTCAAATCTGAAGCTTCTAGGAAAGAGCAAGAGCTTGATAAAGCCGATGCTTCAAAAAAGGCCGAAATTGAAAGGCTTAGAGCTGACGCTGAGCATATCAGAAAGCATATTCGAGAATTGGAAATGAGACGAGCATCAAATGACGAAAAGATACGAGAGCTTCAAAGAGACTCCCAGAAACCGACATCTGGTCATAGATACTAAGACACGATCACGGGTAATCTTTCATGGATTTCCGCAACAGATTGACTAACTGGCCATTTTTCTTGTATGCTCTATTGGCGCGCGCCCATACTAGATTCGTATAGGCGCTGCATTCGCAGAAACTGTGAATGTAGGGACATTCACAATTCTGCTCATTTGCGCCCATAGCTCAGCCCGGTAGAGCACCTGCCTTTTAAGCAGAGGGTCGCTGGTTCGAATCCAGCTGGGCGCACCCGAACGGTTCTAACAAATAAATATCGAATTTGCACCAAGAGAGTGAGGGTGCGCCCAAGGACGCGCCTGCGCGCGTCCGTGCTGGATGAGAACGCCGGAGCATGTTGCGAGCAGCAGCGAGCAACTGCGAGGCGGTGCCCAGGCCGAGCGAGAGCCGCGGGCGAATCCATCTGGATGCACAATTCGCCTTCATGCTGTCCTTTGTATTAGTTCGTATTCGATTGTATAATTTCATCGCTTATTACAATAATCGAAATCAGCATGGATAATACAGCCCCAATTCCATCGGCGCCGATCGCAGTAAGTTATCAACCAGTAGGTGTGCCAACCGCAGTTCAACCAAAGTCAAAGGGTATGACTCAGGCTGTTATCGGCATATTTTGCGCGGTTATCGCGTTACTATTCTTCCCGCCATTGTTCGGGGTCATCGGCATAATCTTGGGAATCATGGCGGTACACAAAGGTGAAAAGACCTTGGGGGTGACAGCTATCGTTATGGCGGCAATATTCATGCTCATAGGCATGGTATTGAGCTACTATGTGAATACACATCCTGAAATCTTGAGAAGCAGTACTTCGATGTCAGGTGCGGTGATCCAATCTCTGCAGTAGTACTCTCATCCATGCTGATACAGATCGTATTATTCGTCTTGGCCGTTATCCTACCCATATATCTCTGGTATAAATATATCCGCTACGAAGACCGGTCTGAAGCCGAACCTGAAAGACTCGTCAGGCGTTGTTTGTATGTCGGCATAGCAGCCGCGGTCATGGCCGCGTTTGTGGAGCTATTCAACGACTTCGTATTAGATGCGAACATCCATACATCGGCAAGCCTGGTTGGCGCGGCCGGTTTCGCTGCCCTACTCAGTTTTTTTTCTAGCTGGACCGATAGAAGAACTATTCAAGCTCATAGTCCTGCGTTATAGCGTGTATTTTACCAATGATTTCAATCAGGTATTTGATGGCGTCGTTTATGGTGTAATGGTTGCTTTAGGATTCTCCCTTATAGAGAACTGCGGATACTTCTTTTCTATTCAGCAAGATCACGGATTGTTACTGTCAATCATAATAATCTTGACCAGAGGACTAATAACGACGACGATGCATGTTACTGCGACTGGGATCATGGGATATTATGTAGGCAAGTCAAAATTTGCCTCAAGCGGCTCTCGAATGCTGATTTTCAAAGGCGTCGCCTTGGCGGCGATGCTTCATGGATTATTCAACGTGTTAGCTGTATTCCCTTATGGACTCTACATCTCTATCCCTATTCTGATCGCCATATTCTTCATCTTCAGAAGCAAATGGAACAGGCCAGATGTCAGGATGGTTTGGAGGCCTGTATCGAAAACTGTCACCAATACGATCTAACGACTTTGAGTTGCCGACACCTTCTTGCTGGTGTATAACTAAAAAGAACCTAGCAACAGCAATTTGATATATGAGCGTGATAATAACTACCGCGACACCGAGCACGGCCGCCGTCTCGGATTCAATGGCATTTTACAAAACGCCTAGCAATCGACCCGAATGGGCCAAAGGTTGGATATTCCCTGGTCGCAAGGCGGTCATGCCAACAATCAACCTTGAGCGCATCAGTGTGCCAACCCACCCTTTCAGTAACGACGCGACCATTCCGGGGCACAAATACTTCAAGTTCTTGATACAGACTGGCCTCATCGTCCGTTGTGTCGACCTCATGAATGGAAGGTCGATCGTGGCCTGCAACGGTTGTTACTCAATTTTCAAAAACAGGAGGTTGATGCTTTGGCAATCTGTCGTATACGACAATCACGCTCAACTCTATGTGCCATTCATTCAGGCTCTTGCGAACCAGACGCCTATCATCTACTGGCTTTGGCTCGAATACAGAATCGACCCAAATCAATCTCTGGGACTATTGAAATGACCCGGCGCAAGAACGACTCGCACCACTATTCGCATACCTGCGATCATTGGTGCGATTTTCTTTGTCTACGAGCATCAACCGTTCTTGTGATATGCTAGATACACGTATTACAAATAATTCAACCTGATATTATGAACGAAAATAATAGTGCGAGCGTCTCCGATACAAGAAAAGTTATAAAAATCTCTCGTAGAAAATTTATAACCATCTCAGTTATCATAATAGTAGTCGCCGTCTTGTGGATACTGGGAACAAAAATGTTCTCTCAAACATACATGTCGGCTCCTGCATCGCAACCTATTCCTAATTTTGGTTCAGCGTCCACAAAATCATCGCCAGCAATGATAGATGCATATTATCCAGGGTATCAACAACAGCCAGATATAACTGATACACGAGAATTTTTGAAGACTACTTATTCGGCAACAATAAAAACAAGGGATGTTGCTGGCGTTGTCAAAGAAGTCAAAAATACCGTCAAGGGCGCTGACGGAAGAATCGACGAGCTGAATAGCTCCGAAAAGAGCGGGCAAATCAGATTTGTCGTAGCAAAGGACAAATTTGACGCCTTTAGAGATGAAATTGAAGCAATTACCAATAAGAAGCTCTATACTGAAAGTATATCCTCACAAAATCTGCTTAGCCAAAAACAAAACATCGAGGAACAAACAAAGAATGTTGTAACAACTTTAGATAGTTTAAAGAGCCAAAAAGACGCACTGACTGCAAAGCACACGCAAACTGTGAGTACTATCAATAATGAGATATCACGAATTCAGACACAACTCGTAACAGTTAGAGCAAACATCGCCAATACCTCTGATACTTTGACGATAAGATCGCTTCGGGATCAAGAAACATCCTTAGTTAATCAGGACTCTGCACAAAGACAGAAGTTAACTTCCGAAAACAATAGCTACGCAGCCCAAAAACAGAACCTGGACAATCAGATCTCGAACCTTAATAACAGTTTGACCAACATCAACAAGCAAGACACTCAGTTCACTAATAATGTAGAGACGGTAAATGGTTATGTTATGGTCAATTGGATTAGCTTGTGGGACTTGGCAACGATATTCTCTCCCATATCCCCTGTTATAATCATTATCATTCTAGTAATAATTCTCTTGTTTTATCTCCAACGCTCTAGATTCGTACCTCGTATTGAGTGGCAATAAAAAAACCGCCAATGAATTTGGCGGCCAGTGGCTTTGATCTTCAGGATTATCTCCCTATCCTCAGCATCATCCTCTCTGTCGCCAATTCCAAGTCGTTCATTCCCCTATGCCCATTGTGGTACATAGAGATAATATCTCCAGACAATTTCGCTAATTCATTCTCTGAATAATTGGCCGCATATCTCTTTGATTTACTAAAAACAAATGGACTCAAACCGCATTCGCTAGCAGTTTTTGCTTTGGCAGCTAAAAGCATCGACTTTACCTGCCAAAAAATTGTACCGAGAATGCTTTCTGATTCCAAGCCATCATCTACAGCCTGACGATAAATAGTCCAAGCTTTGAATGGATCGCGTGAACCGATAGCATCGGCTAGAGCAAATATGTTGAAATCTTGTTTCTTAAAAGACGTCGAACTGGCTGATTTCTCTTCGGATACGACCACTTTTTCTGCAGACTTCTCAAAAGCCTTCTTTAATTCCACATTCAACTTGCCCTCTAAAGCAACAAAGATATTCGGCGATTCATTCATGGCTGCCATAAAGCCAGAAATTCCCTCTTTTGCTTCGTCATTTTCCGTCACGCGATCCAAAAATATAATGTACTTATTCGAAAATAATCCCTGGCCACCAAGATGGCTTTCAATAGTTGAGGTGTTCCAATTGTCGCCACTCACCTCTTCGAACGCAGCATCAGGCTTCTTGGCACGCAAAGAATCGATGAGCTTGTGAGCCTTCTCGCGCGATTGTCGTATGTCTAATCCATGAAAAACGTAGAGCATTATGATAAATTCTTAATGATTAATGCCAAATTATTCACTTAAGTTCCCCCCAATTATTACCAACTGCTGCTGATGACTTCATAACTATACCTTTCGTATCTTTCGGATCGACGATCGATTCCATTATCTCCTCTATCTTTACCGCTATTTCCTTGGATTTTGATTCTCGAATTTCATATATCAGTTCATCATGGACCTGAAGCAAAGCATAAACGTCGTCCTCTAATTTATTGGCATGAATATATTCATCGATACGAATCATTGCGAGCTTTATAATATCTGCTTCTGTTCCCTGAATCGGCGCATTAATGGCCATACGCTCCGCTTGCGCTTTGATATATGGGATCCTGGAATTTATACCTTCGAAGTATCGTCGGCGACCGAAAAATGTTTCTGTGTAGCCACGCCGCGCAGTTTCCGCTTTTACCTTATTTAGATAATCGGCCAAGGTCGAAAATGTTGTAAAATAATCATTCAAGAAATTCTGCGCCTCCTCGCGGCTAGTGCCCAAGTTCTGTTTCAAAGCCAGCACTCCCATCCCATAAATGATTCCAAAGTTGATGACTTTGGCTCGTCTACGCATCTCGGGAGTAACCTGTTCCTTTGGTACCTTGAAAACGAATGAGGCAACCGATGTGTGAACATCCTCCCCTTTCTTGAATATATCTATAAGTTTTTCATCGCCTGAAAGAAAAGCTGCTATGCGCAATTCTATTTGAGAATAATCGAAGCTGGCCAACTTGAATCCCTTTTCTGCAATGAAAGCGGTTCGAATAGCCTTTCCAAGATCACTCTTAATAGGAATGTTCTGTAGATTGGGATTGATTGAAGCCATACGACCAGTCGTCGTGCCAGATGGGACGAAATCTGTATGTAGGCGATCGTCAGCATCTAACTGCGGAGGAATAGAATCAATGTATGTCGACAACAACTTAGCGAGTTCTCGATATTCGAATAGAAGCGGCACGATCGGATGCAGGTCTCTCAATTTCTCCAATTCCGATTCTTTTGTAGATCGGGCTCCGCCGCCAGTTTTCTTCATATTCTTACCTTTGAGGCCGAGCTTGTCGAATAAAACATCACCTAACTGCTTCGGTGAATTCACATTGAATTCCATTCCAGCCAATTTCCATATCTCTTTTTCCAACCGGGACAATTCCTTGTGATAAGTTTTGCCCAATTCAGCCAAAAGGGCTCGATCTATTTTAATCCCGCGCTTCTCCATGGCATGAGTAATGGGAATAAGCGGTAATTCAATAGTATCGTAAATTTTAATTAAATCTTTTTTCTTTAACTCGCCGAGAATTATCTCCTTGGCTTTCTCAAAATCATCCGTTCCAGCGAATTGTAAAATGTCTTCGATCTTTGGATTGGTTGTATCTGAATGGATGAGCCAGAGAGCAAGGCCAACTTTTTCGACTTCTTCAGGATTTACGTTCGAAGGAAACGATAGAGTCCCGTTGTTGATATTTTTTTCGCTAGTTTTGGTCTTTTCTGGTCTTTTTGTTTGTGATCTCTCTCCTTCCTCCTTCCTCCCTGCTCCTTGCTCTTTTCCGTCCCATCTACCCATAAGTTGTGCTAATCTCTGCGGCAAAGTCCGAAACTCTAGATCCCGCCACAGCGCTTCGACTTTCTTCACATCCAAACCTTCTTTGAAGTTCTTCTCTGGAAGTTTGAAATCAATGGGTGAATCGCGACGGATCGTGGCTAGCATCTTACTGAATTCGGCTTCTTCCTTGTTATCTTTGAGCAATTGAATGATCCGTGGTTTTATTCCAGCTTTGAGAAATGCCTGGTCATTGCCAGCATCTAATTCTTTGAATAAGTTTTCAATAGTCCCAAATGATTTGATTAAAGTTGTTGCTGTGACATCACCTATTCCTTTTACGCCAATAATATTATCCGATGGATCGCCTCGCAATCCTTTGTAGTCGGGAATAAGTTTTGGCCCAAAACCAAAACGATCATTCACAGCCTTTTCGTCGTACATGATGGTATCGTTTATTCCCTTCTTCAATGTGTAAACCTGAACTCTTTTGTCATCCACGAGTTGCAGAGTGTCCATGTCGCCAGAAGCTATGATGATATCTGTTCCAATTTCTCTCCGCTTTACTTGTTCCACAATAGTACCTAGCATGTCATCTGCCTCAAATCCTTCTTTTTGGTAAATGGGAATGTCAAAAGCCGCAAAAATGTTGCGTGAACTAATCATTTGCGCCACCAATGCATCATCAGCTTTCTTGCGGCCAGCTTTGTAGTCCTTGTAGGCCTCATGACGATAAGTCGGCCCTTTAACGTCGTAACAAGCGATAACATAATCCGGCTTCAAATCCTCGATTATCTTTAATAACATCGCTGATAGACCATAAAGGGCTCCAGTCGGCTCGCCTTTGGCCGTAGCAAAGTCCGGCAAAGCGTGATAAGCCCGATGCAGGATGGCGTGAGAATCAAGAAGCACTAGTTTCTTGTTATTTTTGGTGGAATCGCTCATAAATGCATTGTATCACTAACTAATAGAAATATGATGGTTACCGTCGATGATTTCAAAATTTAGACTTGCTCCTTCTACAAATTCCTTCAATCCAACATTTTCCGGCCACTCGATCATAATCAGGTTGTTCGCATCGCTCACCAGCTGCTCGAAATTCAATGCCTCTAATTCCTGGCGTTTTTCCAGACGATAGGCATCGATGTGAATCAGACGCATAGGTCTGACCTTGGAGGCATCATTTAGGTCTGACCTATCATATATTTTCATCAGTACGAACGTTGGGCTGGTCACAGTCTCAAGAACACCTAGTTCCTTGGCAATTGCCTTAACAAATGCCGTCTTCCCTGCCCCCAAGTGACCGGAAAGGCCGACCACCAAAGCTTCGTCTGATCCAGCGTGCGATTTGGCGACTTCTGCCAGCCAATGGCTAGCAATTTTCTCCGTTTCTTCCATTGAATGGGAAATGAGGGTATTCATGTTGATAATATAGCATTTTCATCAGCACATTTCTGGTATACTTAAACCAATGACATTAGTCTTTGATGAAGATAAGCAAAAACGCCGATTAGACGACCTCTTACACAAAGAGGAGGAGGATCTGGTGCAGCTCTTATCCGGTAAATACGGCGTCGAGTATGTGAACCTCCAAACCATCAACACTAATGCTGATGCTCTGCGATTGATTGAAGAGGCGACTGCTCGAGCTGCCCAAGTCGCTGCCTACGCCCTCATAGACAAGAAAGTCAAAGTGGCGGCACGAAATCCGCAGGACGAAAAAGTAAAAGCTGTTCTAGAGACCCTCAAAACAAAGGGTTACACAACAGAACTACATATCACCTCTACACAGAGCTTGGAAAAAGCCTGGAAGACGTACAAGGACCTGTCATTCGCTTATGAAAGCAAAGCTGGTTCCTTGGAGATATCCAGTGAAGATATCGCTTCGATCATAGATAAGGCCAAAAACATGCCGGCGGTCATCGATATTCTGAAAGGGACCATGGCAGCAAAAAAAAGCTACCGTGTCTCGCGTATCCTGGAAACTATGGTGGCCGGTGCCTTAGCGGTAGACGCCTCCGACATACACTTGGAACCAGAGGAAACATTCATCCGTTTGCGTTATCGGTTGGATGGTGTACTCCAGGAACTCATTACCTTTGACGCCGAAACTTATGGCTTGCTTTTGTCGCGCATCAAACTGATCTCTGGCATGAAGCTCAATATCAAGAAGGATTCCCAGGACGGACGCTTCAGCATCAAACTAGCGATCGGCGAGATAGAGGTGCGCGTCTCCATCCTTCCCGGTGCTTATAACGAATCAGTGGTCATGCGTATCTTGAACCCAAAGACCATAAGCGTTCCTTTGGAAGAGCTCGGTATCAATCCGAAATTGCTGACTCTTCTTCTCAAAGAAATGGACAGGCCTGATGGAATGATCCTTACGACCGGACCGACTGGTTCTGGAAAGACCACTACACTTTACGCATTCCTTAAGAAGATCCACACACCCCAGGTGAAGATCATCACCATCGAAGACCCGATCGAATACCATTTGCCCGGCATCGTTCAAACCCAAGTCAATGATAAGGGTTATACCTTCTTGGAAGGTTTGCGAGCCGCTGTCAGACAAGACCCGGATATCATCATGGTAGGTGAAATCCGCGACAACGAAACAGCCGATATTGCGATCAATTCCGCTCTGACCGGTCACATGGTCTTTTCGACTCTACACACCAATGACGCCGCTGGCACCTTCCCCCGTCTCATCGACTTGGGTGTGAATTCAAAGGTCATAACCTCGGCCTTGCGCGTGGCCATGGCCCAACGCTTGGCACGCCGACTCTGTCAGTTCTGTAAAAAAGAAATCGTCCTAGCAGGCGACGCTCAACAAGCCATAGAGACTGTCGTAAATGACATCGAGGACAAGGATCTCGTTCCGGCCGATCGTTCGAAGGTTTGGGAACCTGCAGGCTGTGATAAGTGCAACATGACTGGTTACAAAGGCCGTATCGGCATATATGAAGCTATTTCTACAGACGAGAAAATCGAAGACGCCATAGAACGGAATCCTAGCGAAAGAGAGATCTGGGCTGCAGCAAAAGGCCAAGGGTTATTGACCATGAGACAAGATGGTGTCTTAAAGATATTGAAAGGTGTAACTTCCCTCTCAGAACTGGAGAGAGTGATTGCATTGACTGACTAGTCTAAAATACCTACCTATGAATAAAGCATCTCTGTATATCATCACATTAGTTGCAATCTACAGTATCTATTCAACCGCACATTCGTCAACTGGCACGTCACCGGATTATTATTCTGGGCCAGATACTAATTGCACCTTTACGGCGAAGTACGACGCGACTTCATCCGCGATAGCTGGACCGGGTTATTTGATACTCGCGATCAATTCCGTGAGCAAACCCCCATCAGCTAGATGTCCGGTCATCGCAGGTAAATATTTTGGCGTCAGAAAAGACTACTTCAAAGATATAACATTTAATTCAACAGACGTACTGGGATTTTCAGTCAGCCTGTCCTGCGGGGGCGCATGCTTTGTAGACATGCATTTGGCGTTAGTGAACGGAATAGCAACTACATCAATAATACGCGGAGGGATTAGCGGGTACAGCAAATACGAGCCCGAGATTACTCTCCAGAATGACATTATTCAAGGGCGCAATGATAACTGGTTCAAGTGGAACGGAACTCCTGTAGTCGCAAAGACAGAACCGCAAGTAACTACAACCTGTTCTTATAATTTAATGGCTGATGCAAAGTCACACATTGACCTATATGTCGGATCGAACAATGCCGTTGTACGAACACTCCAGCAGATATTGAACAGTGACCAAGACACAATGATTGCTACAAGCGGCCCAGGATCAAAAGGTCTGGAGACAACGTACTTCGGTTATCTAACCAAACAAGCCGTAATCAAATTCCAGAAAAAATATTCCATAACTCCGGCTGCCGGCTTTGTTGGACCGAAGACACGGGCACAACTAAATATGGTCTGCACTTCTGTATAATTCGGGATATAAAGATATCTCTAACCTTTAGTGAAAAACTCCTGATTTACATCTGCACTATCGGGAATAATATCTCATTAATTCTCGGGAAGAATCCCGTCGTTTCGCTAGCGTTGCTGTGATAATATTTTCGATTATCGAACACCAACCCATTGTCGAGCACCTCCGCTCCGTTCGCGTATCCCCATCCATCTGGATGAATAAACGGGTATGCTTTACACTTTTCATAGAAACTTCCAAAGGCCATCAAACCTAACCCGCCACTAGCAGCTGGATATTGCTCTGCTAATGCAACCATCTCGGCCGCCGTAGCGGCACGATAACCGGCAGGAATTAAACCCGCCACTTCAGTTTGTGAAGTTCTACCACTCATTCCCGCACTCCTCACTCCAGTCTGAACAATCCTCAACAATTTCATTACTTGCTGTTGAGTTCCCGCACCTTGATAAGTATTCGTATACCCGTCCGTGTATGTGCTGTAATCAACTTGAACTGTATATTTTAGACTCGGAACAGCACTCAAAGCACCGTAGGTTAGGGCTGGAGCATTGGTGGCTGGAAGAGAATCCCGGGAGATCGGAACCCATATACTGTCCTCCACCACAATGACCGGCGCATTAGCATAGATATTCCCAAGCTTTGAAGTTGCAAAGATGAAATTTGTTGAAATATCCGTATTCCCAATCGTTCTAATGCTTTTACCATTCGCGGTTGTTGTACGTTCGCTGACAAATGGGACAGAGAATCCGGTTTTATTGCCAGAATATGGACCATCAGCTGTATTGCTGAAGGTAGTAACAGAATTTACTTTTATCGTTGAACCGAATGCTGAACCGTAAATCTGTGGGTAGCGAGTGACGAGAACAACAAGTTCCTGAAGAGTAATTGGCCTATACCCCTTTGCTTTTATTGCAGCGGCAAATTGATCATAAGTAACGTTGGTTAAAATATTCTGTTTGCATCCACATTTCGATATAGCCCCGCTATCTATAGTGCTAGTAACATTTGGAAACAACTCAGCCAGAGTTAATACTCTTGCGACGATATTTTTCTGACCGCTACCGGTATTTGAAAACATTCCCAGCGAAACATAGTCAGAAACACTTGTCGGTGCGAGCGCGGCAACTACAGAATCCAATGTTTGACCATAATTCACGGTTAGCGGATATGTACCGGGAGCTGCCACGGCTGCTGGTACTGTCGGTGCCGCAACAGTATTCAAGTCAGCAGAGGCAGGAGCGACACTAACAGTTTCAGAAGATGTAACTGGTGGTATAGTAGCGGCTTGTTGTGAAGGATCGCTGGCAGTATTTGCATTGCCATTATAGACCGCCGGATCTAGGTAGGCTGAACTACCACCTGCGTTTAGTTGACCTATTAGTTGACCGAGAAGTGCTGAACCATTTTGAGTATTGGCGGCACCAGTAGCTGAAGAAGTCAAGGTACAGGTATATCCTGCCGGACAGACCGGCGCAGTTGTTTGAGCAATAGGTGTACACGTGAATCCAGCCGGACACTGAACTACGCCCGTGCTCGCCCTAGGCACTGGTCCGCTTCTGACATTTGAAGCTGTTGTGGCACATCCATAAAGATTGTTCATCTTGTTTCTCGTATAATCTCCAAAATATCCGTTACCTGATGTCATGCCGTTGGGGACCAAAATAGTTGATGAGTATTTTTCCTGAAAAGCCTTTACCGCATCGGAAACAACAGTAGTATAGGAAGTAATGTTCACTCCCGAACTCCAAAGGCCTTCACTGACTAGATCTGCTTTCAGAGCAGCTGCTTCGGCGGAAGTCAACACTGCATTAAGTCCGAAATTTTTGGTAAAGGTGTAACAGGAGGTGGAGGCTTGAGTTCTTGATATTCCTGAGCTGCTAGCAAAAGAGGCGATCAGAAGTGTAAAAGTTAGATAAGTAATAGTCTTTTTCATGTTTATTATTGAAACAAAAATTAAGTAATAAGCCGCATCCCAGTAGTTTACCTCACCCTATCACAAATTACCAAAGACATGATGGGGATATGAATAGGGTTCACCCCATAATTTAAGCAAGCGACAAATCAGAGACTGTTTCAAAGTGAAAAAATGGGGTGTAATCCGCTATCCCGACAAGCGAGGAGCGTATAAATGCTCACATTTATAACGTCCGAGCGAAGTCGGGAAAGGAGCGAAGCGACTATCCACAGTTTTTGTGTTGCTTTTATATTTATGATGAGGGAGTATGCGAGAAGTGCTTCAAGCGCGTGAATCTCTAAGCAACATCTCCTCGCATGATGCGGAGAGCGAGGTAAAGTCCCGAGGATAATTTCAGTAGGTAACGACAAGCGTTACAACCAAAATGTCCTTAGAACTATACCCAAACCTGGGAAGGCCGTTGCTTAGAGATTCATGAGCTTGACTAGGATTCAATGCTAGCATGATTCATCTAAAATGTCAAGAACATCATCAAAACCCCAAACGGATGAGAAAGAGAGCGGTTTTCTCGACCAAACCCTACGCCCTTCACGTTGGGATGAATATATCGGTCAAAAAAACATCAAAGACAATCTGCATATCCTTCTAACAGCTGCCAAAGAGCGTAAACACCCACCAGAACACATCTTATTCTATGGTCCTCCAGGTCTTGGAAAGACGACTTTGGCTTATTTGATAGCTAAGGAGACGGGGGCGCAGATGAAAGTTACTTCGGGACCGGCAATCTTGAAAGTTGGCGACCTAGCGTCGGTCTTGACCAATCTATCATCTGGCGACATTTTGTTTATAGATGAAATTCATCGCCTTAACAAAGCTATCGAGGAAGTCCTCTACCCTGCTATGGAAACTGGCAAACTCGATATCATCATCGGAAAAGGACCTTCCGCTAGAACAATACAGCTCGACCTGCCGCCGTTCACTTTGATAGCCGCCACAACCAGAATCGCTATGATTTCAGCACCTCTTCGGTCACGATTCTCCGGTGGCGTTTTCAAGCTCGAATTCTATTCTGATAATGAGATTGCTGAGATCGTCAAAAGATCAGCCAAGATTCTCGACATAGAAATCCATCCGGACGCAGTCAGAGAAATAGCTGTTCGTTCAAGATTTACACCCAGAACCGCCAATTATCATCTAAAAAGATGCCGTGATTATGCACAAATAAACAAAAGCCAGCTTTCACAGGAAATAGTCGAGAAAGCTTTGCTTATGCTGGGTGTCGATATTATCGGCCTGACCGGTGCCGATCGTGACATATTAAAAGCCATCGTCACTAAATTTGGTGGCGGCCCCGTGGGGTTGAATACGATAGCCGCTGCGCTTTCAGAGGAACAGGCAACGATCGAGGAAGTTTATGAACCTTATCTTATCCAGCTTGGCTTGCTTGAGCGCACGCCACGAGGTAGGGTCGCCACTGATAAAGCTTACGCGCACCTAGGTGAGAAAGGTGCGGCAAAGTTATTATAATTTTTTCTGGCTAAGTCAGCCGCTTAATGGTTCCCATTGAAAATGGTCACCTGAACTAGTATTTGGTTCGATCGCGCAAAAATTGGCCACGTAATGGCGGTGGGGGTAAATAATGTTTTTAGCTTCTATTGGAAAGTGACCGTTTTTCAGACACTTTTTCAAAGTGACCAAAATGAGTGTGGCGACCCCACTCGTCATTCATGGCTTAACTGACCGTGCCAGCTTTAATTAACTGCCGACTAAACTTTGATTCCAGAAATTCTAAACCTTTCCTGTATTTCCAGTGAAACCTCTTGCCAGACAAGATCTTCTCAACCAGCCCCCTTCCCTCGAACCTCTTTAAAATCGCGAAGGTTGTGATTCTTGGCACACCGACGTCTACAGCAATCCTCGCCACAGTCCTTCCGATAGGATACTTAACGAGCATGTCAAAAACTTTCTTCTCATTTTCAGAGAATCCCAATGAATCAACGATCTTTGGATGTATGTCCACTTTTTGCATTTGCTTTTTTCTTTAACTGCGATACATTCATAGTATACTCACACTAATAACCACATCAACATGTCAGGCCACAATAAATTCTCGAAGATCAAACACTTGAAAGCAAAGAATGACGCCCAGAAGAGCGCTCACTTCGGCAAGCTTGTACGTCTCATAACCGTAGAAGCCAAGAAAGCTGGCGGTAATCTCAAGTCACCAGGATTATCGGCCGCCATAGACAAGGCCCGCAAAGAGAACATGCCGAACGATACCATCGACCGTGCAGTCAAAAAGGCCATGACAGACAATTCAGCTTCGATGGAAACGATAGTCTATGAATCATATGGGCCAGGAGGCGTCGCCATCCTAGTTGAAGCTTTGACTGACAACCGCAACAAAGCTGCGCAGGAGATCAAGCATATACTTTCATTGAGCGGTTACGAACTCGCCTCCCCAGGCAGCGCTTCCTGGGCTTTCAAAAAGACTCATGAGGGTTGGGATGCGACCAGTACAACACCCTTAGAAGACGCTGACATCGAATTGCTTACCAAACTTGTAGAGGAACTCGAAGCCAACGAGGAAGTTCAGAACGTGTACACGAATGCCGAGTAATAGCTCAGTACGAATCCTGGGCATCGACCCTGGCTATGATCGCCTAGGCATAGCGGTCATTGAAAAAAGCACCTCAACCAAAGAGGTTGTGCTTTATTCAAGTTGCCTACAGACTTCCGCTAAAGAAGACATCTATTCTCGCTTTAAGAAAGTTGGCGAGACAGTCGCTAAAGTATTCGATGAATACTCGCCTGATGTACTGGCGATCGAGAATCTATTCATAACAAAGAATCAAAAAACGGGTATGCGTGTTTCTGAGGTACGAGGCATCATCATATATGAAGCCGTCAAACGAAATATTCAAGTTCAAGAATATAGTCCCGTACAGATAAAGTCTTCCGTGACTGGAGACGGCACTAGCGACAAAGGACGTATGATCAAGATGGTTGGCCTGCTCGTCAAATTGCCAAAAAAGAAAATGATTGATGACGAATATGACGCTATAGCTGTAGCCCTCACCTGCTCAGCACGACTATCCACAGTTTTGAGTATTTGCAAATAATATAAAGTTTGTTACAAATGAGCTGTTACAAATCGTTCAGTGTATTTTAAATACACTTTATTAGCGTAATACTCAAGGAATATGCCCGTAAAAAGTCTTCAATCAAAAAAAGCTAAAGCTAAGCACGCCGTAGCTCGTTCAACGAATACACCAGAACAAATCGATCCCGAGGAAACCTTGGTCGCCATACCACTGAAATCAAAGATTCCGTTAGAGATAGAGGAAACCGATGTAGTAGTAGGCTTAGACGAAAAACCGGAAGAAGAGGCTCCCGTCGTAGAAGAAGAGAGCGAAGAGCTCGGCCTCGATGATGCCGGAATGGAAGAGGAGATCGATCCGTTTAACGACAAGTGGGAGGCGTAGAACCTTGGTGCTATACTGTTCCTATGCCGCATCCCCGCAAATCCAAGCTCCGTCACGTCAAAGCCATAATTTTACTCACCTTGTCCGCGGTGTTGGTCGCCGTAGGATTGACTTCCCTATGGGTCGCTACCCTACAAATGCCCGACCTGAATTCTTTTCAGAATAGGAAAATAGTAGAGTCTACAAAGATCTATGACCGAACCGGTACGATATTGCTCTACGATACTGGTGCAAATGCTAAACTGACTGTCGTACCACTTTCCGAGATATCGCCGTACATTCAGAAAGCGACAGTGACCATCGAAGACTCAAACTTCTATTCCAACATCGGAATAGAGCCAATCTCCATAATGCGAGCCGTCCTAGCCGACCTGACAGCCGGTGGTTATAGCCAAGGAGCATCGACCATTACTCAACAAGTGGTAAAAAACTCATTACTGACGACTGATAAAACTGTGACCAGAAAGATCAAGGAGTGGGTTTTGGCCATCAAGTTGGCTCGCTTCATGAGCAAAGACCAGATCTTGGATACTTACTTAAACGAAACGCCCTATGGCGGCACCCTTTACGGTGTTGAGGAGGCTAGCCAGCAATTCTTTGGGAAATCGGCTAGTGATATCGACTTAGCCCAATCCGCCTATCTGGCCGCCATTCCACAAGCCCCGACATATTACTCTCCATACGGGACACACAAAGATGCGCTGACTGGTCGCCAACGCCTAGTCCTTTCCCGAATGAAGACGTTAGGGCTCATATCTGCTGATGAATACAAGGCCGCCTTGGCGGAAAAAGTCGACTTTCTTTCAAAGAACGCTGATGGGATTCGTGCGCCTCATTTCGTCATGTACGTCAGAGACTACCTCTTACAGAAGTATGGTGAAGATGCGGTTGATAATGGCGGCCTCAAAGTCTTAACTACCCTTGATTATGGAATGCAACAAAAGGCTGAGGCGGTTATACAAAAATTCAGTCCAAGTTTGTCAGAGAATTTCAACGCCAGCAATACAGCAATGGTAGCTATAGACCCGAAAACCGGAGACATCCTGACCATGGTCGGTTCCAAGGATTATTTCGACAAGAAGATAGATGGTAACTTCAACGTGGCTCTGGCAAGACGCCAACCTGGCTCAACTTTCAAACCATTCGTCTACTCAACTCTATTCAAAAAAGGATACACCCCAGAGACCATCCTCTTCGACACCCAAACAGAATTCTCACAGTACTGCACACCTGATGGAAAGCCAAAGGACCCGAACATAACAAACACCAATTCTCTTGATCTGAGCCGATCCTGTTATATGCCGCAGGAATACGACAATGTCTTCGAGGGTCCGCTCACTGTTCGCCAAGCCCTAGCACAATCACGCAACGTTCCGGCGGTAAAAGCTCTGTACCTGGCCGGTGTCCCCGCTTCCATCCAAACAGCTGAAAGTCTAGGTGTGACCACGCTAACCGATCCGAACAGGTACGGTCTTACATTAGTCTTGGGCGGTGGCGAAGTCACATTACTGGACATGACCAGCGCTTATGGAGTGTTCGCTAATGACGGACTGCGCAATCCTTATCGTTCAATCTTGGAAGTCGACGACAACAAAGGAAACGTCCTAGAGAAGGCGCTAGCATCGACAACCCCAACACAAGCTTTGCAACCGGAGATCGCCAGACAAATTTCGAGCATCCTTTCAGACACGTCCGTAAGAATGGAAAGTTTAAAACCGATCGGCGAGTCAGTCGGACGTCCGGTCGCCATCAAGACTGGTACCACCAACGACTACCGCGATGTCTGGACCATTGGTTACACACCAGACCTCGTGGTCGGAGCCTGGGCAGGCAACAATGACAATGTGCCCATGAAACACAATGTGGCTGGACTCATCATCACACCGCTTTGGGGAGCTTTCATGTCGCAGGTGGCCAAGAACTATCCTACAGAAAACTTCAACCCTCCCCCACCACCCCTTACGAATGATAAACCGGTCTTGCGAGGAATCTGGCAGGGTGGCCAATCATATTTCGTAGATAGCGTATCGGGAAAAATAGCTACCGGTGACACTCCTGAACAAACAAAAAAGGAGGTGATCTTCAACAGTGTGCACACGATTTTGCAGTGGGTCAGCAAGGATGATCCGCGCGGACCGATTCCAACAAATCCTGCAGCCGATTCTCAATATCAATATTGGGAATACGGTGTACGCAAATGGTTCCAAACGTACGAGACTAGTCATCCCGACTTCAGAGAAACTTCTACGAGCAGTGCACCGACTACCACTGCTACCGATGATGTTCACACTGTAGACAAGGCGCCAAAGATAATCATAGTTTCACCAGTCGCGGGTACAACCGTTGATCCACAGCAACTTCTAAACGTCCAATTAGCTATCCAAAGTAGTTATCCGGCACAAAAAACCGAAGTTTATCTCAATGGTAAATACGTGCTGACGGCTACAGTTAACCCCCTAACCTTCTCCTTTACCCCCGCCGACGTAGGCGCTCTCTCCCCATCCGGAACAAACACCTTATCGGTGACTGTTTACGATCAGGTGTACAATCAAGGAAAGGCATCCGTTGATTTCAATGCTGCGCCATAAACGTTGGCCCGTAGCTCTACCTTATATCATTAAGAACTTTGATGTTCTGCTTCTCAGCGATCTCTTTGAGGATTGATCGCTTTTTTATATAAACGACTGATTTCAAAGACTGGCTAACATTACTTAGAATAATTGCGTCTGATTTGAATGAAATAGAGTGGATAGGAACATCCCCCCCCGTTTGGTGCAGAACTGCTTGTCTTATAGCGTCACGAAGAAGGACCTCCTTGGCAAAAGTGCCCTGTATTTTCTTGAAGAACTCTCCTATTCCAAACATATTGTCGATTTATAGCTATTGATTTATCACTATCGATTCATCGGCATGGCCAAGTACATGAAGGTTTGATCACCAGAAACCGGACGGACCACCATGGGACGATTCATACCGCTCAACTGAAGAGAGACGCTATCAGCGTCGATTGATTGAAAACAGTCAGAAATATATTTGTAATTGAAATTAATCTCTACCTTATCGCCAGTCAAAGCTGCGTCCACATTTGTGACGTTCTCACCAACATCACTATTCTTTGTTTGTATCTGAAAGAGCTTTCCTTTTGGATCAACTGTCAGATGTACCTGATTGAATTTATCAGAGAAAATGTTAGAAATTTTGAGCGCGTTCATCAAATCTTGTTTCAAAACTACCACCTCTGTCGCATATCCTTTGGGAATGATCTGTCTATAGTCTGGGAAAACACCGTCGATAACCCTTGAGACTAGGTAAATGTCATCAGCTTTAAAAGAAATCAGGTTCTTGTTCATAGAGACCACAACCGTCTCCCCCATCGTCTCTAGGACCCTGATTATATCGGGAATGTTTTTAAATGGGATAAGTAGATCGCCAATCTTCGCCGTTGTGGGGATCTTAATTTTTTTCTCGGCCAAACGGAAAGAGTCTGTAGCAGCAAAGACCATATAATCGCCGTCACGATAGATATACACGCTGGACAGCTCCGGCTTAACACTTGATACGGAAGAGCTGTACCAGACCGATTTTAAGCCTTTAATGAATAGGTTTGTTGGAAAGGAGACTTCTTCTCCATCGATAATTTTGGGTATGGTCGGAAAATCATCTGCGGATGTTGTTTTTATGACTCCTTGAGACTTACCAGCTGATATTGTGAGATTTCCAGAAGTGGTCTCTATTTTTACGACCTGGTTCTGGTCATATACTTGAGAAACGAAGGAAGAGATGATGTTTCCCGGCACAGCCACGACGCCATCACCAGAAGATTTGACTGGCACCGAAACTTCTATTCCAACATCTAGATTTGTAGATTTGAAAACAGCCATATTCTTTTTGACTTCTATCAAGACACAAGAAAGTACTGGAAGTGTCATGTGTTTATTTGCGACACGTTCCACCATTAGGATAATATCTTTAATTTTTTGGAAACTGATCTCAAACTTCATGGTAGTAAGTATTTAGTATCTTATTAGATAAGTTTATTATTACTATTAGGACAGTGGATATGTGAATAACTTTTTTAATGGCTCTCAGGTTTAGTATTTTGTTTGGTCATTTCTTTTTGGTTGTTAATAAGTTTCACTATAACTTACCTTAGTTTTCTATCTCATCATTTCAACCTCAAGATATCCACAACCTCTCAACAGCTTTCTCACATGGGGGGGTGTTTATAACATGGAACGTAATTGATTTATCTCCTGAGACAACAGGATATTTGTCTTAACTTCCTCCTTCATCTTTTCATATGAGTGAATAACTGTGGTGTGGTCGCGTCCGCCTAGCTTCTCACCGATCGAGGGGAAAGATATGCTGAAATCTTCACGAAGTATATACATAACGACTTGGCGCGGGCGGACAACTTCTTTGCGACGCGTCTTGTTATAGATACTTTCCTCGTCAATGTTATAGAAGTCAGATACAACCTTGACGATATCCTTGATAGATATGGTTTTCTTGGGCTTAGCGCTGTTCTTTAGGACATTTTTGATCTCATTCAAGTTCAGTTCCCTGTTACGGAGTTGGGTCTGGCAGGCGATTACATTTACAATACCTTCTATTTCTCGAATATTGTCTTCGATCGCTGAAGCAACACATTCCACTATTTCATTTGAGAGAGTGATGTTGTGTACGGCACATTTGGTGCGCACAATAGCCATTCTCGATTCATTATCCGGTTCTGGAATATCGACGATCATTCCCACACTGAAACGTCCTCGGAGACGATCTTCAATTCCTGGAATGACGTTAGGATGTCGGTCTGATGAGAAAACAAGCTGTCTTCCTGTGTCATGGAAAGTATTGAAGAAATGGAACAATTCCTCCTGGAACTTCTCTTTGTTTGAGAAGAACTGCACATCATCCATGATCATCACATCGTATTTGCGATAACGATCTTTGAATTGTTGAACCTTACCTTCATTGATAGCGACGAAAAATTCTGATCCGAATCGCTCAGAAGTCAGGTAATAGACCTTTTTTTCTGGATGCAGGATCTTTATTTGGTTTCCAACTGCTTGGATCAGGTGAGTTTTGCCTCGGCCAGTGCTCCCATAGACGAAGAGGGGGTTATAGATGTGCCCGGGGTTCTTTATAACTGTTTGTGAAGCTGCATGAGCGACCTCATTGAAGGGTCCAATGACGAAATTCTCGAATGTGTAGCGTGGATTGAGGTTATCTTCCTTGTTTATGTAGAAATCTTGTAGCGGTATCGACATGGTTGGCGCCATGATACCCCCCTTTCTCTTCGCATCTTTGTTTTTATTGTCGTTTTCCTTGGTAATGACATATTCCAAGGCTCGAACCTGGTCGTTCATCTGCCTCAAGATACGCAAAATAGTATTATGGAACTTCTTATAGAGCCATTCTTGGGTAAATGAGTTCGGGACACCGAGATATACAACCCCTTCTTCCTCTCGGATGATCCCAGTCTCCTTGAACCAAGTCGAAAAATTGGCTTGCGATACAGTCGACTCGATCTCGATCAGTGCCGTCTGCCACATTTTTGAAAAGTCTTGCATAGGTGGTTTGGTTGAACGTAGTATATACCTGTTTATAGAATTGCAAACTTGTGGATGAACAAAAAATATGTTGATAAGGTGGGGACAATTGAAAGTTGACAGATTTTGACCGTTCACAAAGAAAAACTTTTTAACTTTTGACTTTATTGAGTTTATAAACTATAGTGTCCGCATGTCATTCACATACAATCCCAAGAAGCGGAAGCGTGCCAAGTCCCATGGCTATAGAGTACGCATGAAGACGACGTCTGGGCGCAAGGTTTTGGCCCGTCGTCGTGCCAAAGGACGCCACCGTGTGGCCGTTTAGAGATCAATTTGCATGCTCCCTCGTTCACAGAGGCTCTCTGTCGCAGACTTCAATCAGGTGATGGAAAAAGGGAGGGTTACTCACTCCCCTCTTTTCTTGTTACGCTCCCTAAAGATCGATTCGCTTGGCCAAACCAGGATCGCTGCCGTCGCTCCGCAAAAGATCTTCAAGAAAGCTGTACAGCGTAATAAGTTGCGTAGGCAGATGTATGAAGCGGCTCGGCCCCTGTATGCAGATGTGAAACCGCAATTGCGTGTAGTCATCTTTGCCAAAGCGGTAGCTATGACCACAGATCACGTAACTCTCAAAAAAGAAATCAAGGAAATCTTTGTCAAAGCCGGTCTTTTGAAGTAGTATGTATAAGCTCGTAACACTTTGCCAGTTTGAAACTGGCCCACAGTTATCAAACTAGCAAAGTGTTACTCGCTAAACTCATTCATGTACAGCCAGTTCATCTTTCAACCTCTTTATAACGGCCTAGTCGGGATCATGGTTTTGATCCCAGGCATAGACGTAGGCATCGCAGTCATCATATTTACGATCATCATCCGGCTGATACTCTTTCCCCTGTCCAAGAGCGCCTTACTGACGCAGGTGCGAATGAAAGAGGTCGAACCAGATGCGGCTAAGATTCGCACACAGTATGCAGCTGACAAGCAGACGCAAGCTTTGAAAATAATGGAGCTTTACAAGGCCAGAAAAGTAAAACCTTTCTCGGGGATCCTATTGCTCATCATCCAACTGCCAATACTTCTAGCTCTTATCTCGGTCTTTTATAAAATCATCCCGACCATAGATACGCACCTGCTTTACTCGTCGATCCTGAACGCATTCACGCATATGTCTGCGCCACGACCAACTCTCTTGGGCCTGGATCTGACGAGCAAGAATCTTGTCCTGGCTTTGATCACTGGTGCTGCACAGTTTTTCCAGCTCCATTTCTCGGTAGCAGCCAGACAGCAGAAAGAAATGGCTGCGAGCACTATTAAAAGCGGTGGTTCTTTGGACAAAGCGTCGCAACTATCGAACTCCATGAATTCGCAGATGAAGTTTCTTCTGCCGTTATTAGCCTTCGCCTCGATTTATTGGATTATTCCAGCCAGATTCCCCCAGGCATCATCGATCATCGCAATATATTGGTCAGTTAGCGCCTTATTTACTCTAGGTCAGGAACTATATATCAAGAAGCGGCACCTGAAGTAGCATATCAACCAGAAGACTCCGAAAATACTCCCGTTTGCCGCTGGCCCACAGCGCTCAAACAGGAGTATTTTCTTTGTCTTCCAATCTTCGCTCAACTATTAGTGTGAAGCGGAGAGATCATACGACCAGAAGCTTAGGTCGTTTTTGTTCATGAAGAATAGATAACCATCTTGGGGATCGAGTTTCAGGTTGAAAGCGTCGATGACACGGTCGCTCTTGTCGACGATGGTAGAGACAAGGTTGATCTCACCGGTGCCTGCGTTCAACTTCCAGATCTTGTCGATCGTTGAAAGTGTTCCAGTATACCAATCGTCAGGATAGGTTCCGGAAACGGGTTGTGACGGCACGGCGCAGTAAACGCTATTCATATTGAGATTACCCCAAGCGCATTTGTCGGCCAAAGTACGGAATACGGCGCTGGAGAAGCTACCGGAAGAGACGGTATATATAGCGGTGTCGACGTTCTGATCATTGTTAGCCGAGGAGGCGAGCACGTAATGTGCGTCATGACTGGTTCTGGTGCTGAGGCCAGCGATCGGACCAAGGATCTTCTTCCAGATACCAGTCTTGGTGTTCACGAAGTACAAGTATCCCGGCTGACCAGCAGAACCTTTGGTAGTAATGGCGATGGTATTGGTTTCCGTCCACTCGACGTTAACTTGAATAAGCGGGGTACTGAACAGTCTAGCCATGCTTGATCCATCGAAATTCGAGATATATCCGACACCAGCACCGTTTTCATTGACGAGAGTGAACAACTTGTCTCCTTTTGGTGAGGCGGCGAAGGCTACGATATTATCTTGCAGGTTGTTGCCTTTCAATTGGAATGGAGTCGTTCCCACCGAGTTCTTGTTTGAGGCAGCTGCAGATGGGTCCTGGGCTTTAAGTTGGGCGTAAAGCGTGGTAGGTGTGTCGATCTTGCTGGAGAATATTGACCCGACGAAGGCGGTCAAATTCTTGTTCCAAACACTCTCATACATACGCGGAAGGATGGTATTGGAAAGAGTCGCGACTGTTTCCGAAGCGAGCGATAATTCGTAGACGTTTCCTCTTCCTCGGTCTATCCAACGGACTATCGTTGTTGAGGCGCTGGTGCTAGCCGAATATCCGCCTACTGGGGTTCCGCTTATCATGCGCAAAGTCGCGATCCTGACGGTTGATGGTTGAATAGAAACCGGAGTGTTGCTCAAGCTTGAAGGAGTCGAGCTTCCAGTTCGATTCGTTGAATTCGAATTGAGTGGAGCGAAACCGCTAACTGATTGTTGGCCCGGAGAGGTCAGAGCCACGGTCGGTTTCCCTGCCCCGTAGAAAAAGAAGTACCAATAGGCCAAGCCGGCGAGGACAAGGCAAGTGATGATCGCGATTGGAATTACAAGGGATTTGTTCATGGAAGGTTTACTTCTTGCAAGCTGGGTCATTGGGCGCGCCAAAGTTTGGGTTGCACAGCTTGGCCATTGTAGTGGTAATACTGGCTTGCAGCTTAGCCTTATTTGGATCGTCAGCTGACATATTATTCAATATACCATTAATAACTTGTGAATTTACTTGTTTGATTCCATCGACAGGCGCATTTTGGAGTATGCTGTCTTGCAGCAGTAATTGACCATAATTATAATAGTAGGTGCTGTCTAGTTTCTTGATGTTATCTGGGGTATCGGCTCCAAGCAATTGAAGATTTTGGAGCCCTTCGTTATAGGCTTTATTAACATTATCCTCATTGTTTCTTACGTCCTGCAATGTTTTTGTTTGAGTAACTGAGTCCCCCGATGAGTTAAAGTTGTTTGAGTTTCCCCCATTCATTTGAGCGCTTATTTCAGTTTGCGCAGTCAAGATAGTAGCTGCCGCCTGCGCATCTGCTATCTGGTTGGTGGTGTCTTGAATTTTGGCATTTACAGAAGCCAGACGTGGATCAGTGTCGCTAACGCCCTCAGAGTATAGTAATTCGTTTTGTTGGGCTTTTAAGCTCGTCAAATTTTGTTGAAGCGATGTTACTGTTGCCTTTTCTTGCGTCATTTGTTGTCCGTACTCGGAAGTTTGTGCATTATAGGCCTTTGCATCTTGAGTGAGTTGATCAAAAAAGTCTATTGTAACAGGTTGGGTTAGGTTAGGTTTCAATTGTGTTGACAATTGTGGTACCAATGTTGAAGGTATATTCACGAACGCTGGATTGATGGCGCCCAAGATTAGATATGAGCATAGTACCAGAAGGAGGCCGATCAAGGCGTTCTGGACCTTTTTTATCCCGTCGCCCTTGCCTTGGAATGAGCCAGTGGTCATGTATTCAAGCCCGCCGTAAACGATCATGAAGACCGCTGCCACAGCCGCTAAAGCGATGAGAAGATTCATGGCGTATAGAACGTACTGCTGAAACGATACGGTAGTTACGGTTGAACCTTGGGCACAACCACCAGAAACCGATACTACACAAGGAAAAGGAGCAAGCAACTCATAATCTTTTGGCGCCATGGTGGCCGAATCGGCTGCCATCGTTTGGGGAGTCGCTGGAATTATCAGAATGCAGGTGGATAATATACAGCTGCACGCGGCGATGGCGATTACCTTTTTCAGTGATGAATATGAAAATCTCATGGTATTAATTGGTTATTGATGGCGCAGCATTTGAAGACGCTGCAGTGAACATGGCTGTAAAACCGGAATTGGCGCTCTGGAGGATCTGCTTATTGTTGGCGATACTCAAGGTGATATTAGAAGCTCCCGCTGTTCCTACGGGCGCACGCAAGATAACGGAATCATTTGTAGTCAATTCTGGATGCGCGACGTTGTTGATAAGCCAAGAAAAAGAAAGATCTCCAGATTTATTGGCCGGTTTATTGAAACCGTAAGGAATGGCTAGAATGTTGGCTTCCCTTTGCGAACCGATGCGATACGAAGAGTTGATAGCCAAGTTGAAGAGCGGACCATAGAGAGGATCGTTTATGTAAAAAGTGATCGAAGGCGATTGGGGGGTTATTGTGATCATGCTTTCAGCTTGGCCGGAGCCTGTGCGCGGTGTCACGTTCACGGACAGGTCATATGCTCGAGGGACTATATCCCCCACTAACATGATCGACTGTTTTCCATAACCAGACTGGTCTCCGAGGATTTGGTTATTCTTGCTCCATTGGTAGATGAGAGTTTTTGGGTCGTATTCAACACCATCTGAATTGGCGATATGAGGAACAGCGACCACAGTAACGGAATTTTGATAAACAACGGGCGCTTTTCCTCGGAAGGAAGGTGGCACGTAACCATCTGTTTCAGTTACTAGGTCGACCGAACCTGAACCGATCACGGTGCTTCCGGTGGTTGTTTGGCCATTATTCGTGACCATTGTGACTTTTATATTCAGTTTTTTACCGAGAGCTGGGGCGGTCACTGTGAGAGTCGTAAGACCGTTGCCGCTTTGAGCCACTTTACCATTGACCGACCAAGTAATCTTCGATGAATCGATACTGGCACTATAGCTCGCTGCTGTGATCGTTATTTGTTGTCCAGGTGCTGGATTTTCCGATGAAACCGAGAGGGTGACACCGCCGGATGAGGGAACACTTTGGGCGTGCGAGCAAGGAGCAAGAAGGAAGGAGCAAGAAGCGAGGAGGACGCCGGCGGATACGATTGATAGAAAATGACGATTCATCAGTGTCTATTTTAACATGAATTAGTCGGATGGAATGAAGAGTTATCACCATTTGGAAACTTTATGCAGAGAATGATGACTCGGCATTTTTTACCGATTTTCCAATCGTAGGTCCTGTTGCTTGTATATGGCCTCTAGGTCTTCCGACACCATCTACGTAGAATCTAGAGGATTCGCTTGGTTGAAGCTGTTCGGTCCTAGCTCTACCCACACCATCCTCGACATATTTACGAGCCATTCCGGCCTGCAAAAATTCCTCCTGCTCCCGCTCAGCGTTCATTTGAGCCTCCTCTTTTTTTACATCGCTATGAATGTACCAGACATCCAAAATCCACAGCTGCGCTATTCCGCCGGTAACTGCGGACAGCGCCTCCATACCAACTAAAGATGCTAATCGACTCGGGTGTTGGACGAGAGAGACCTTTTTTCCGAACTGGATCCACAGAGCAATGATGACACCGACGATGGGATCCAAAATTTCATTTATTGCCACTCCAATACCAAAGACCCAGACGAGGATGCATTCGATGATGACGAACTGTATGAAGTCCATTCCGCCAGCAAAGAGATACAATAAAAACCAGCCTTTTGATTTGGGTTTTGCCATTGCGTTTCAATTATAACAGAAAGCATCCCCTTACTGCCCTGCTGCCTCGAGATCCTTCTTGGCTTTCTCGATCTGCATGACTTGAGCTGGATTTGTGGTGATGATCTGATCCTCTGTATAGGAGGCGACGATCTTGATGGCTACGTGTTTCAAGCCGACGAAGAACATGCCTTCCCCGACATCTGATTCGAGCAACAAGTATTTCTCTTCGTCTGTTAAGTTGAATGTTTGCTGGATGTGATCGATTACGGTTGGCGATTGTTTGAGCAGGATCTGAATTGAAGAGTTGGTAAGAATCGGCAAACCATAGGGAGATTTCAAGAAGTCATCCACGTCTTGGGTTATTGTCGCCAAGCCAAGGTAATATTTACGGCCACGTTTTGCCAATCCGAATAGGAATGAGGCCGTATCTTCGGATTTCATCATCCACCAAGCCTCATCGATGACTAGGAGCCTCTTCTTCCTGATCTTGCGCACGGCATTCCATATGAAGTGGGTGACTATATACATGGCTACCGGCTTGAGCTCGTCTTCCATGTCGCGGAGAGAGAAGACAACGAACTTCTTGTTGATGTCCACGTTTGAAGGTCTGTTGATGAAGCCGGACCAGGTTCCTTTGGTGTACTTGGTCAATCTTTGTACTAATGATTCACCACCTTCCATTCCAGCTAGGACGAGCTCGAAGTCAGACAAAAGAGGCGGTTCGACTGTGCGAAAGTCGGATTCTGGAGATATATCCTTGAGCGCATATGTTTCGGTGATGGCACGATCGATGATAGCGTCCTCTTCTTGGGACAGGCCGCCCAACATGATACGGAAGAGGCCGACCAAGTTGATGATGTTAGATCGTAATACGTCCGCTGCCGATTCATCTTCGGCTGGTATAGGTAGATCGAATGGGTTGATATGGTGCTCAGAATTCAGAGAGATGTTGAAATACTTCCCTCCTGTAGCTTCCGACATGTATTCATATTCTTTTTCCGGATCGATGACGATCACATCGGTATCGAACATCAAAGTCCGAAGAATCTCCAGCTTTGTGCAGTATGATTTACCGGCACCAGCCACGGCGAACGTCACAGAATTGTAGTTTTCAAGAAGGTATCGGTCGAAAAGGACCAGCGATGAATTGTGGCGATTTATTCCATAAAGTATTCCTTTATCTGAAGTGAGGTCGAAAGAGACGAACGGGAATAGCGACGAGAGTGGCGAGGAGTTCAGCTTGGAATGTACCGCCAATTGGTCGTCGGCTATAGGAATGACTGATTTGAAGCCTTGTTCTTGTTGGAAAAGGGCTGGTTTGACGTAAACAAGTTTCGATTCAAGAATGGACTTGATCTCTGATTCCAACTTGTCGAGATCGCCATCAGAATCGGCAAAGATCGTAATATATACGCCAACGTCGAAGAGATGTTCTTGCGCTTGCATCAATTGGTCACGGAGCGCTTCCAGGTCCTGATATGCAGTGTCTAGGCCAGGATCGCGGACCAAACCCTTCTCTTCTCTCCTGGATATCTGGCTTTGCACCTCGGCCACTTTCTTTTGGAAGTGTCGGAGAATCTTGGCTGTTTCGACTGGGTGGATGAAAATAGAGACATTGAAGACTTTATCTAGGTTGATGATAGGTGCGAACCAGCTTTCATCGAGGAAACGCGGGTAAGAAATGACAAATAGAGTGCGGCCGACCTTCTCGCCAAGATTCAATTCCTTCGGGCTAACTTTCAAGGCTGATGGTGCGATGACGTCCTTCAGCTCCAATACGCCCGCTTGGTAGATCTCATTAGGAAGCACCGAAACGATGGGGGCTTCTGTTTTTTTGCCGAAGAGTTTGTTAAATATAGACATATGTTTATGTGATCTGGATAGGCTTCTCTGTTTCTCCCGGATTGAATAGCTTGTAATACAATTCGACCACTTCTTCTGTTCCCAATTCTGCAGCCCTGATGCCGCAGCGGACCAAGCCTTGTTCGACTACCGATACCCTCTGCTCGAGTTGGCTACGGTATTCTTGGAATTGAGCATCGGCTGTTTCAGTTTGATTCTTTCCTTGATTTTTTCCTGGTAAGAATTTTGTCAGAGGATTGTTGCTGGCACTTATCATCGCCGGATCGTACGGAATGACCACAAAGAAGCTCTTGGACATGATATTGGTGCTTTCCACGAATGTCTTGATGAATTCGATATATTCGCGCACCTGGATCTTCATAAGCTCGGTTAACTGTTCCTTGTAGCGATCTTCCAGAAGAGCAATATACGGCCGTATGTCTAGCTTTTTTGACTGGATGAATATTTGGATGGAAAAATCTAGAGAGTTCACGAAATTCTGGAATTGCATGAGAATGGAACTCTGCTCATCCTGCGATTTCAAGGCAAAGTTGAGCGATGAAGCCAGGATGATGGAGCGCATGCCCCCATTTCTCAAGATGACCACGCCGTCGCGGATCTCCTGGATAGGCACGAAGTTTTGGGTGGTTTGTGATTTGACGTTTTTTGCCATAGGAATTATCGCTGATTTACCGCTGATTCTTATTCGAATAGACACTCTCTTTGATATCCAAGCTCCAGGTCAGGTCTTTGAGCTTGCTGTCAGAGATCTTTGGAACCATGATAGAAGCGTAGCTCTTGACCTCATCGCCGGTCACTTCGGCTGATTTTTCTGGTATCTTCTCCTCTTTCTTCCATATATATAGCTTGTTCCCCCACCAATATTTGAATGCTGCCTCCATGACATTGACAAAGGGTTTGTTGTTGATTTTGTAGAAGGCTAAAGCAGCCGATAGCGCCATGATGGCGACGATGGGAATGAACGATAAGATGATGCTTTTCAAGAATACGTAGACTACGAAAGACAATCCTCCCCCGCCGACCAAGTATATGAATTGCTTCAAAGTGAGCGGTCCGAAGATCTTGTCTTCTACTTCGATGAATTGAGGTACTTGAAAACGCATTATGGCCTAATTATAGCGTCAAGCGAGGATTTGTGGAAGCGAGCCTCCACAAAATACGAGCGGAGACGATATATGAGTGGAGCGAATATAGCTTAGCTGATCGATTCTTTGTATGGATCACCTGGTTTTGGATTGCTGACATCGATTTTCTTCGGAGTTTGTGGTGTTGGTGGTGGGACTGGCTTCGGTACGACAGGTTGTGGAGCGGCTGGAACTGGTGTGGTCGCATTTGGTATCGCTGCTATTGAAGGTTGGGAATCTTTTGGTACGGTAAGCGGAAGAGTGCCTTTTTGGTTAATCGGCGTTTGTGATTCTTCAATTTTCGGTGGATTTTCCAGGATGGACGGGCACGTTGTCGGGTCCTCTACGCCAGCCAATATCTTTGCTCTGTCTGCGACAGTAATCCCGCTACTGCTTTCCAATATGCTGCTCGGCCTATCGATGCTGAAATCGCCAGCTGTTTCTACAGATGACATGGTCGATTCAGCATGATCGTTTTCCAAAGGTTGCTCTAGAGCAGCGATGTCTTGCTGTCCAGTGTCGTTCGTTTGTTCGTCGATCGCTCGTGCAGCATCTTCAGATTTTTTAGATTTCTCCTCTATCTCTCGCATCTGGGTCTTTATTGTCGAAAACACCTGACTATTTATATCAGTTGCGATCATTTGAGAAAGTTTTGCGTCGATGGATAGCCGATCAGAAAGGTCACTTACAAATGTGGATGCTTTGGCGAAACCCAGTATCACTAGAACGACTTGATCGACAAGATCACCAACCTGATCGATCATCAGTTCATATTTTTTTCCAATGGCCTGGATCGTGTTCAGAACTTCTTGCGATGAAATTGCTTTCTGCAGTTCCTTCGGCAGTTTCTCGAATTGGGCCTGGATTTGTTCGGTGGTGTAGTCTTTCATGTCATTGATTGTTATTTCTTTGGCGCATCTTTCGGTGTATCCTTGGGTGCTGCTGACGCTTCAGACTTCGTCTCTCTTGCAACAGCCTTCGCCATTCCGTCAATTCGTTCCTTCTCGGCCTCTTCTTCCCCAGCATCGATATCTTTTTGTAGTCGTACTTGTTCTTTCTCAAGACGCTCAACATCTGCTAATTCCTCAGGGCTAGCCGGAATTCCCGGTTTAAAACCAATAGGTTTCCCCTTTGCCACAATCTTAGCTTTGAGTTCTTTAAGTTCATCATCCACTCTCGTTTTCTCACGTTTGTTAGCTGCCAGGTCTGACTTCGCTTTTTTATCTCGAACTACCTTGTCCAATTTTGCTGCTGTTTGCCGATTTGCTCTGTTATCGATAGCGAAACCTATTGCACCACCAAGGTATAGATTACCCGGGCTAGCCTTCCAAGGAAGACTTTCACGATATTTCGCCTGATATGCTTTGGCTTTATCCTTAGCTACTCCAAAGGCCTTATCTCCTTCGGGGCCTTGGGCGAAATCACCACGGTCGACTTTATCCAACCTATCATGCATTCCTTCCTCGGCTTTTTTCTTTGCTGCTAAGCGAGCTTCGTATCCACCCGCTTTACCCCCACCGAAGCCGCCTGTGCTGACCTTAGACAGACCAGAAGAAGCTAAACCGCCGATGCCGGGCAAACGGCTTGCCAGGAATTTCATCGGAGCGCTTTCGTTCGCTCTGTAAGCCGCACGTCCGAGAGTTCGAGCACCAGCCTGGCTTCCGACACCCTTCCAAATATTTGCCGCGCTGAACTTCTTCATGGTTTTATCCATCCATCCAGTCGCAGATCCGCCCATCTTGAGGCCGACGATGAGAGGAAGGTTGAGCATGACTATGACCATGGCAAAATTGATGGCTAACACCATATAACTGAAAGTCCAATTGGTACCGGCTGGCAAGCTTGAAATATTGGAACTAGCCGCGCCCATGATGTTGCTTTCGTTGAGGACTTTCAAGGCTGCATACATAAGCAAAAGATACACGGGCATAAAGACTAATTGGGCCTCTAGTTGTGTCTTGAATTCTTTCATTTTGTCTGCTATTTGCGGGATGATCATACCGGCAAACCATATAGGTGAGAAGGCCAACAGAAATAGCAGGATAACCAATCTTGCGATGAATGCCGCCGCAGCCAAGAGAAAGCTGAAAGCGGCTGTTATCATTATGACAATGCCGACTATACCGACGACGATGATTGTGAAGGAATCTCCAAGTTTAGTTCCGATCCCGTTAGTCTTGGTATTAAAATTGGTTTGGATCTTCAGGCTGTTCATGAAGATTTGAGAGATGCCATTTCCCGCGCTGACATTTGAGGTGCTTTGGGTCATTCCGGTTGCTGTCGCCAAATCGGCTACGGTCGTCTTATCAGTCATGGTGATAGATGTTGGTACCATGGAGTTGAAAATAGCCAAAGAGACGACATTTGAAGCATCGATGAGGACGCTGACTATGAAGAAACTGAAGTTGATCAGTATACCAGCGGTGACGATGGAGACTATCACTTTGCCATAATTGTTTCCAAGACCAAGGATGATTTGGAAGGCCGCGTATAGAAGGAAAAATATGAAGAATATGCCGGTCACGTCGCGGATAGTCTGCCAAATGGCGTAAATGGCGGGTGTGGCACTGACGAAGTCTTTGATGTGCATGGTTATAACTATGGAAACGTTCAATATACCTCCGGCGAATGTGAGCATTATGCCCATAGCGTCTAAAGCAGTATTAACAATGTTTGATAGTACAGTATTTATGCATTTCGTCGGATGAAGGACGTCACTCACGCTACATCCAGTTTGGCCACCGCCCGAACCTGGGTCAGGAGTGCTTGTTGGTGATGGAGACGCAGTTACAGACGGCGTTGGAGTCTGTGCGTTTACAGGAACTGCAAACAAAGAAAACACCGTAAGGACGAGGAAGAGTATCGGGATGATTTGTTTGAAATGCGATTTCATAGAATATTATGGGGCGGCTGTCGGCGTGGCCGTTCCACTGGTGCAAAGGGCTTGGTATGGCGCCAGAGTCGTCTGAAGCGTGGTGGCTGTTTGGGTGGCGGTAGTGAGATATGTTTGGGCAACTTGCGGATCTAGAACAGCCGTAGTTGACTGGGCTATGAGGTTGTTCAAACTATTTTGTTGGTCGGTCAACTGTTGGGCTGTTGTGGCGCTTTGCATCTGTGACACAGCGCTTTGGATGGCTAGCAAGACAGATTGCGTGCTGTTATAAGCGCTTTGATATTGGTTGACTGCTGGAGTCACAGTGATGGAGATGACGTTATTCAAAGCAGTGAGGCTCGTTTGCAGACTTGCCGCTGCTCCGGAAGCGCTGGCTCGCGTCTGTAGACAGGCTGAAGCCGCTGCATAAGCAGTTTGTTGTTGTTTTATGAGTGTGAGTGCCGAATTCAAAGTCGTCACTGATTGTTGGACTGATGCGACCGCAGTATTGATCGGAGCAACGGTCTGCTGTTTGAGATTGGTGAAGTTTGTTTGAAGTGCTGGGTCGCTGTTTGCGTATTGGTTGATGAATGATTGGGATGCTGCGTTGCTTCCAGAGCTTGAATTGCTAGAAGTTGTTTTCGTCAAAGACAACAATCCACCACCATTAGAGAGGACCTGATTGAAGAGCTGATTTGTCAAAGCGGTGGCTATCTCGTTTATATCGTGGGTCATGTTCAAAGTATCGGTTTGGGCACCGAGCTGTTTGTTGAGTGCGGCGGAAATGACTGAACCTGGCGTCTCGACGTGGCAGACTTTGGTGGTTGCGGTGCTTCCAGAAGATGTTTGAACGTTGTCGCATTTTTGCCATGACAAGAATCCATTTCCCCTGTTCAGGTCATTATTGATCGCGTTCTGTTTTTTCTGTATCTGCACATCCAGGTCGCTCTTTGCTTGTAGGGCAGCCCCGAAAGCATTGTTTTGTGGCTCGGACACTAGAGCCATGAAAGCTGGCCAGCCACCTTGACGGAAATCGCCTCCCATGAAGCCGTCGACGCTGGCACCATTAATGCTTATATCGTTAGGGTTGTTCAGGACATTTCCTGACATTATATCTCCTAGATTTGTGCCATTCGAACTTCCCTTAACTGAGACGGAAACATTGCCGCTTTGTTTGGCTGTCTGTATCACCTTGCTCAAGGTACATGTATATCGTTGATTTAAGGTCGATGTTTGTCCCAATGCTAGCGAGAGACGAAGGTCGATATTGAATGGAGAACAGAGTGATTTACCTAACGGACCGAGGTCGCTGATGAATGCCCCGGTAACTTGGTCGGCGGCATCCATGAAGAAACCTTCAGGATTCTTTAAGAACGCCGGTTCTCCTTTGAAGCCGGTATTGATCCAAGTTACTACGCTATTCGTAAGTTGGTGCAGTATCACCTGGGCAGCTTGCCAGGCCAGGCCTTTCCATGTGCAGACGTCATCCTTCACGGCCGTAGTATTTGATCTAACCGTTGCGTCGGAAACAGGCACCGCATTCCCACCAATGATGCTCCCTACGCTACCGCTTCCACCACTGCCGCCACCGATACCTACTGCGCTTCCTATGCCACTTAAAATCGATCCCATGTTACAAGCGATCAGTCCCGCCCCCACTCCCCCGACCGCTCCTGCTATTTGTGCCTGTGCTGTTGCGGGAAGATATACTGCCGAGGTCATGAATAGAATCGAAGTAACGAATGCTAGGCAGATCCCATTTTTGATTATGTTGTTCTTGATTGTCATAGTGATTTATCGGACTAGCGCATTCAAAGCGTTCTGATTGATCATGAATGGAACCCCCTCGCCCTCCAGTACAGCGTTCATATCTTGTAGGCCGGTGATGATCTGTTGGGCCCCGGTCACGTGCATAGACATACCGGATAGGCCGCTTACGGAGTCAGTGTCAAAGCCGCGAAAATCTACAGCTGCGGATTTCATCGTGCTCAGGGCGTTCACAAGTTCTAGATATTGGGATGAAATGATCTCGGGTGTAGGGATAGCAAGAAGTGAAGAGATCATCCTCTTGTATGCAGCGATGATCGGGTCGATATTTTTGAGTACGGATGGATCATTCTTGGAAATATATGATTGGACGATTGAAGATTGGCTAGTTCTTATATTATATGAATCGAGGACCGTGGTGACTGCCTGGCTGAAGGTTAGTAGCGTATTTTTATCGTTTGCGGCGATCGTATGCAAATCACCGACAACATATAATTTTGTTGGATTTGTATTGATATGCTCAGCCGCAATATTTGCTGTCGTTTGGTCTATAGCGTCCTGATCATTCACCAAATCTGCTTGTTTCAGTCCGATATAGCTGGTAAAGAAATCTCTCGCTAAGTTATCAGTTGCTGTAAGCTTCTCTTTTGTGATGGCGGAATCGCTGTTCGGAGGTGTCTTAACTGTCCCCTCGAACTGTTTCTTCCAGTCACCATTGTCGGTGCTAGTATTTGGTTGCAAATCTGTCACCACAGCAGCCGAGTTGTTGTTGCCAGCGCCATTTATTTGGCCAGCGTTTGCGTTTAACGAGGCGTAATGGGTTGTTCCCCAGACGGCCAAAACGCAAACCACGAATATTATTACCGTCTGCTTACGCGGGTAGAAAATCGCCATAGTATAAGTATACCAGCGTGAGGCTTTAAAATCTTATAAATTTGGGGATAATGATATTAGATCAGGAGTAATCCGAATGCGTGATATATTCGCTTCGCTCATATATCGTCTTCGCTCGAATCTCAAAAATGCGAGCATTTACGAGATTCTCGCTAGCCGCTATAATTACTTCACATGACTAAGTCGATCTTATTGTCTATTGTTGCAGTCTCTTGTCTCTTGGTTGGCATAGCGAGCGTTTCTGCGAGTACGACCTTCCGTCGGAATCTCTCCATCGGTGCTCAGGGTCCAGATGTCAGAGAATTACAAGTTATTCTCAATAAAGACCCACTGACAGCGGTTTCCTCAACCGGTTCTGGGTCGCCAGGCTTGGAAACTGCATATTTTGGGGTCAAAACTGCCAAAGCCGTGGCTAGATTTCAAGAGAAATATGCCAAGGACATTCTCACACCGAACAATTTGACGTCGGGAACCGGATTTGTTGGCTTAAAAACAAGGGAAAAGCTGGAAAGTTTGATAAATTTGAGTATTTCTTCTTCGAATACTCCTCAGGTGAGTGTTGTCCCCGCCGTTTCGCCAGCAAGCACAGCGGTGAGTCCTGTGGTAATTCCTTCTGTGCCCATTCCAGGCATAAATACGGCCGGTTCTTTGAGTAGTGCAGATATTCAGAAATATCTGTCCCGTGGCGTTATTCCCCAAAGTCTTGCATTTGACCGAGTTTTTCCGAATGACCTTATGATTTTTGGGCTTTCTCATAATAAGGCCAAACCCGGCGATCAATTGCAGGTCACTGGCGGCGGTTTTGCGAATACCATGATATTTCACCTTGGTCCGGCGAATAGTGTCAATGTTCAGGCAACTACTGCCGATCAATTCTCGATTACGGTGCCGAATATTTCATTCGGACAATACAAGGTTTGGCTTACGGATGCGACCAGAACTACCGAAAACGCGACCCCACTCTTTCTCACTATCGGAAATATTACTGACGATCGCCCCCTCATCGCTTCCGTGTCACCTATACAAGCCGATAGAAATAGCCAGATTGTCGTAACTGCCGACTCGCTCGACACCACTGGCAATACGGTTTACTCGAATATTGGTATAATCAGATCAGTCAGCTCGCCTGATGGCCATAGTCTGACATTCAAAGTAAGTGATTTGCCCAATGCTGCAGTATTCTTCAGTGATACGAATATAAATCAGTTCACAGTTACGTTCAGCATCGGAACATCCAAAGGAAAGAGCTTAAATTACGGATATTTTCATTTAACGAAATAACTCATCATGGGATTTTCTGCAAATACAATAAATAGTCGCTCGCAAGGTTGTGTCAAAGCACTTATTTCTATAATAGCCATTGTTTCCTTGGTTTTACCGCTTACTGCGAAGGCTTACGGTAGGATGTTCGATGGAGGCATGTTGTTAGGAATAGAAGAAAAGTGTACGTGTAGTGGAGGCACTAATATAAATACCATGAGCTATGTTGATAATAGTTATCATGTTTATCTATATCAGCCAGGAGTGACTCAGTTATATCCCAATTACAATATTATGAGCTCCGATGCGTATTTTTTGACAACTCTGACACCGGTTGCAATTTGTCTGGTGTATCAAGGAGAAGATTGTGGTGATAGCGCCCAAAATCCGGAAGGAGTATTTCGTTTGATCGGGACTTCTTTCAATAATGGAAAGAATAGTTTTGCAACTCTTTTCGATTCGTTGCCCGGATCGTCGCTTATTTCTAACACCGCGTCTAGACTTACCCCGACTTTTTCTTGGAAAGGCCCATAGTGGCTATTTGTAGCCATTGCTCGACAGTCAAATCCTCTGCGCGGATTTTTTCATTTAAGTTCAATCCTCCCCAGAGCGACTTTAATGCATCTTTGTCCATGAGAATTTCGAGATTTCTTATCAAGAATTTTCTCTTGTGAGCAAAACCGGCTTTGACGATACTGAAGAAGAATCTGATCGCAACATCCGATGACTCTTCGCTAGAAAATGTATCGGCCGAGATATTTTCAATCGAAAGAATAGCCGAATCTACTGTTGGTGGAGGTGTGAATGCCCCCGGTGGAACGGTAGCGATGATCTTCGGCGTGCCGAAAGATTTTACCGAGATTGAAAGAACGCTCTCCTTCCCCTCACCGCCAGGAAGCGAGCCCAAGATCCGTTTGGCGACTTCCTTCTGAACCAATAGGACCATTCGACTTGGTCGCGGTTCGTGTTCGAGGAACTTTTCAAGGATTGCTCCGGTTATGTAGTAAGGAATGTTGGCGATGATTGAAAAGGAAGGAGGAAGGAGGAAGGAGGAAGGAGCAAGGATATCACCGCGAATCAATTGTAATTGGCTGGCGGAAATCTCCTTTGAGAATTTTTCTTTAAGCATGTCGACAGAGCGTTCATCCATTTCAACGGCGACAACCTTTGCGCCGGAGGTAATCAAGGCTTCAGTAAGGACTCCTGTACCTGGCCCTATTTCCAAGATATTTTCATCAGCTTTGATGTCGGCAGCCGAAATGATCTGATCCAGAACATGTTTTGAATTCAAGAAGTGTTGACCGAGCGATTTTTTTGGTCTAAGAGTCATGCAGAAGATACTAATTCATGGGCGGGCATTAAGCAATCGAGAGCGATAAATCGAGAGCGAAAAATTAAAAATCAATGAATATCGCCTTGGCGCCGGTAGGCTTTGCTGGTGGCCGATCATCGAGCAGATCCTTTTCAATATCTTCGATGAATTCTGATGGCAAGTTGACTCTTTGGGCTCCATAGACAGTTCGGAGCACGGTGTAGCTCAGGTAAACCTTCTTCTTGGCTCGTGTCAGAGCCACGTAAAAGAGGCGACGCTCCTCCTCCTCTTCTGATTTACTGATCTCGCCTTCATCCATATGTTTTAAAGGAAACAGATCTTGTTCAAGGCCGGAAATGAAGACATGATCGAACTCGAGCCCTTTGGAGGCATGCACAGTCATCAGTTTGACAGCATCCTTATCTTTTTGTAGCTCATCCTGGTCAGTAGCTAGGGCGGCGTTTTCTAGGAGTGCTTCAATGCCGGCGAATCCTTTGGGCTCCGCGGTTCCGACGTACGTCGGGACGCTTTGTCCAGCGGGCTCGATTGTATCCGTACCAAAATTGTCATATTGCGCCGCCACAGAAACCAATTCTTGGACGTTCAGCAACCTTTCTTCATCTTCAGTATCGCCGCTGCGGAGCTGATTCTCAATGCCGGTTTCTTGGATGATGAACTTTATTACTTCTGATGGCTTCTTCTCCTCAATCTCGTGACGGATATCGTCGAGTAATTTCCAGAATTGAGATATTTTCGCCTGCATTCCCAGCGGTAAGAGATCTTCCCTCTTGGACATTATCTTGGCAACTGTAGCTTTGCCTATACCTCGGATTGGAACGTTTATGACGCGACCTATGTCAGCCCAACTCTCTCTATTTAAAGCCGCTTTTACGTACGAGAGAACGTCTTTTACCTCCTTTCTTTCGAAGAATCTGACTCCGATCAATTGGTACGGCACATTTTTCTTGATGAAAGACTCCTCGAGCACTCGCGACTGGAAGTTTGTGCGGTAAAGGACAGCCATGCTTCGCGGCGATGTACCGGAGTCGATGAGAGCTCGAGAGATTTCGGCAATGTTTCGCGCTTCTTCGATTTCTGTATAGGCAACAATCAGCGAAATCTTCTCGCCATGCTCGTTGTCTGTATAGAGCGTCTTCTTTTTGCGTATGAGGTTCTTTTCAATGATGTTATTGGCGGCTTTCAGAATAGTCTTGGTAGAACGATAGTTCTTTTCCAAGGTGATGACGATCGCCTCAGGATAGTCTTTCTCGAAGTTGAGGATGTTCTCTATGGTGGCGCCGCGCCAACTGTAGATATTTTGGTCGGCGTCGCCGACTACACAGATATTGTGATGCGATTCGGCCAAGTACTTGGCGATCTGATACTGAACGTGGTTAGTGTCCTGGTATTCATCGATGTGGATGTATTTCCAGATCGAACCGTATCGTTTTCGGAGATCCAAATGGTCTCGTAGCAGCGTCATTGTTTTCAAAAGGAGATCGTCGAAGTCGAGGGCTTTTTCTTTGGCTAGAATGGAGTCGTATTTTTCCCAAACCTGGGCCACCAGCTCTTCCATGTTATCTCTAGCACGGTCGGTGTATTCCAGATAGCTGATCCCGTCGCCTTTGGCTCTGGATATCATGTTTAAGACGGTGCCGGGGTCGAATTTCTTTGGGTCGATAGAAGATTGGACCATCGATTCTTTGATGGCTCGGCGAGAATCAGCGCGGTCGTAGATCGTAAAATGTCTGGTAAGTCCCAATAGTTGAGCGTTTTCTTTGATGATATGTACTCCGAGAGCGTGGAATGTGCTCATGAAAGGTCTTTCGTTGAAAGAAATGGGAATATTGAGATCCTTATCTTCTTTGAGAAGCGTGCCGACGCGCTCCCGCATCTCCTTGGCGGACTTATTAGTAAAGGTGATGGCCAATATTGAATGCGGTGCCACCCCTTTTTTAATGAGATTGAGTATTCTGTGAGTTATCACCCTGGTTTTCCCGGCTCCGGCGCCAGCCACGATCAAAACCGGTCCTTCTGTGGTCTCTACCGCCCTCTGCTGCGCATCATTCAATGACATGGAGGTATCTTACAGGAAGAATGATGAATGAGGAATGATCGGCGGTGCAGTAAAAGTTCCTACTACGTCGTTTGGCTCTAGGAGATTATGTTTTAGAAGGCGAAGGAAATCTTTTTGTTTGAGCGCTGGGGGCCAGCGGCAAACAGAAAGATTTCCGGAGTCTTCGACAATACTTTATTTGACAGTTCGTCAATAAAGGTTATTAAAAGTAAGGTGTGCATATCTCTCGTTGACAATAAATCCTTGCCTGATAACCTAGAGAGATATCCTACAATAAGTAAGTAAAAAAATGGCCACACAGAGCCATTTATTGTATAGGAATAAACACACTGGACGTATGGATGGCAGATCTGGCTGACTTGCGGAAAGAAAAAATTTATTATGCAATTATACAACCGTTCTACAAAGAAATACGTCTCCCCTTTGAAGCGTCTCATGACTTGGACAGCCGTCTATTTGTTCCCGGTTATTATTGTCGTCATCCTATTCTCGAAGACCGCCCACGCCGGTCTTCTTTCGTTCGTTAATTCTATTATGGGAGGAGAACAAGCATCGGCTAGCGTCACTGTTCCTCGATCAGCTTTGAACTCGCAGACTATACCCCTATTAAAAGGAAACGTCGCTTTCAATCCTACGTCAGTGCTGGCCGATGAGACGATTCCTGTAGGTGATGATGGTCAGACTCTTATGCCAGATATGGCTGCCAATAATACGGATAGCACCGATGCTGGCAATTTGCAGAAAAGCACATATATTGTCCAACAAGGTGATAATATTTCGAGCATCGCCGATATGTTCGATGTAACTGTTGATACTGTAAAGCAAGCGAACGATTTGACGGGAAATACTGTAAGAGTTGGTCAGACTCTCACAATCCTTCCGGTCTCTGGTATTTTGTATACAGTCCAGTCCAAAGATACGCTTCAGTCGATCGCCAACAAAACAAAGGCTAATATTGACGATATTCTTGTATATAATGACCTTTCCTTATCTTCAAAGATCAAACAAGGACAACAGTTGATCATTCCGCACGGAAAGCCGTCAGCTTCGGATATCCGGACATACCTTTCCAGTCAGAAGATGAAAGTACCTTCATTTGAACCTATTCTCGACGCTGTCTGGAATTGGCCGTCATACCCAGGATTCTTCTCTTGTCCGGTGCCAGGAGGGCGCTTGACCCAAGGATTACATGGTCACAACGCTATCGACTTGGCTGCTCCACGAGGCACGCCTATACGAGCAGCCGCCGCTGGGACCGTGATCGTGAGCAAATCTAATATTCAAGATGGCCATAACGGCAATGGTGGTTACGGAAATTTTGTCATGGTCTCACATTCGAATGGTTCGGAAACGTTATATGCCCATATGTCGAAGCCGACGGTTTCTTCTGGTGAGCAGGTTTCCAAGGGAGAGACCATCGGATACATCGGAATGACAGGGCTCAGTACTGGTCCACATACTCACTTTGAGATCCGTAAGGCCCAGAACCCGTTCGTCAATCCTGTCCTCTGTCAGTAGTTCCATATCTCAATTAATCTTTTGTCTATATTGTAGAGTTTCTAGGACATGTTCTTTTTCTATGGACAGGTTTCCTCCAAGATCGGCGATCGTTCTGGCGACTTTGATGACTCGGTGGAATCCCCTGCCGGAAAGTCCGAGATTTTTTGCTGAGGCAGTGAGGAGTGATCGGGCATCGTCACTCAGCATAATGCATTTCTCTATATCAGAGGCGTCCATTTCACTGTTGTATTGTTTGCGAATTCCGTGTTCAGTAAAACGTTTTTGCTGCGTATCTCTGGCCGCTATGACGCGGGCTCTGACGGTTTCCGAATCTTCCGCGTCAGATGTCGGTGCGGCTAGCTTCTCATATTCGATCTTGTGGATATTGAGCCAAATATCCAGCCTGTCTATGATCGGCCCTGACATCTTGCGTCGATAGTTTTCCAGGGCTTTGGTCGTGCAGGTACATCCTTGGTCCCGACCCTTACCACAAGGGCATGGATTCATAGAAGCGATGAGGATGCATTGGGCTGGAAATGTCACGGTGCCGCGGGCGCGGGATATCGTGATATGCCTATCTTCAAGCGGTTGACGCAAGGCTTCGATAACCGCCCGATCGAATTCCGGAAATTCATCCATGAAAAGAACGCCGCGATGCGCCAAAGATATCTCGCCGGGCTTGGGTATATTGCCTCCGCCGACTATCGAAGGATATGAAGCTGTGTGATGAGGCGAACGGAATGGAGGTTCGGTTACCATGAAATCCCCCAGGATGTGAGCAGCGGAATGGACACTGGTAACTTCGATCGATTGTTCATAAGAAAGCGGCGGAAGGATCGAGGAAAAGCTTTGGGCTAGCATGGTCTTACCTGTCCCTGGAGGTCCATACATGAGGATGTTGTGGGCGCCGGCAGCAGCGATCTCTAGCCCACGTTTACTAGATTTGTTACCTCGAATGGCGCGCATGTCCATGATGTAGACCCCCTTTTTCGGCATAGCGGACGGCAGCCGTGGAGTGAGCGGGATAACTCCTGCCCTGCCCATAAGATGGTCGATCGTCTCCCCAAGTGACGAGACGGGGAATATGGTCAATCCTTGGGCGAGCGACGCCTCCTCTTGGTTTTCTTTAGGAATATACACTTGAGTAAATCCTTGCGCAGTCGCCTGACAAAGGATCGGCAATAAGCCGGCGACTCGTCGCACTTTTCCCTCCAAGGATAGTTCGCCTATAAAGAGCTTATGTTCGGTCTCAAGTTCAATATCTCCGGCTGCAGCTAGATACGCGAGTGCCATAGCTAGATCAAACGACGGGCCTTCTTTGCGCAAGTCAGCTGGTGCCAGTGAGATAACCACCTTTTGGTTCTTTTGTTTTGGTGAAACGAATCCCGTGTTTTTGATAGCGGCGGCGATACGGTCCTTTGATTCTTCAATAGAACGATCCCCCAAACCGACCACGGAAAAGGAGTGAAGTCCATTTGAGATATCTACTTCAACGGTAATGATTTCCGATGTCAGGCCGATGAGTTCAGCGCAGTATGATTTTGCTAGGCTCATACTCGCATCATACAAGATGGAGATGAAGAAACTGTGAAGAAACCCTCAAAAAATGATAAAAAGAGGTTCAAGAAACAATGAAGATTATGGGGCAACGTAAATATGTACTGTTCCATAACTGTGGGCCAGTTTGAAACAGTACATATTTACGTTGCCCCACTCTTAATTATTGATTATTTTGTCACAGAAGAATCGTGTCTGTGTTTGATGGAAATACGAGATGAAGGGTTTGCTTCGAGGCGTTCCCTCTCAATCGGTTTACCGCAGGTTTCGCAGATGCCGTAGGTTCCATTTTTGATACGTTCTAGAGCGGCGACGACTTCGGTACGTTGTCCTTCAAGTTGAGTTAATATGCCGCTATTACCCTCATATTCTTCGAGTTTGTCGGCTACCTCATTTTCGTCTGCGGGATCCACCTCGATATCGGCGGTAGTGACCTGCCAATCATTGGGATTACCAGGGTTTTTTTGGCCAACGCCAGAGAGCTCCTGCTCCAAGCGGACCTTTTCGGCCGAAAGTTTTTGTTCGAAATACTCGATGTCTTTCTTGTTCATAATCCAATATTAACGCATATATGATTGGTTTTCAAGCCGGGTCAGGATTTCCGAAAGAGATGATTCGTTCCCAGTTATAACGAGCGTGCCGCTATTCACGAATGAATAAAGGAATGAGACCTGTCCGTCTGCGTTCTTGTATTCGCGCACATCTTTATTATCGACGATCTTGTTGATGAATTGTCCGCGCAGTGTGACAGACGGAACTGGCGTGGCTGTGAATGTTGAAAAAGCGGTAGCTATCGTGGAAGTTGCGATCTTTGCTGAGGTGTGTGCTTTTGAGGATGTCGTGGCTGCTGTCGGTACGGCTATGGGAGATGGTGTCGGCAAGACTGCCGCGTTTGGACTCGTCGGCAAAACGGGAAGATATGGTTTCAAGTCATCTGGCATGCGATTTTCCCACTGCAACATGCCAGCAAAGCTGTTTTGGAAGAAGTTGTTTTGAGTTACGACAAAGACATTCCTTTGACCACGGGAATCCATATAGACGCCTAGCATCCATGAGTCCTTGAGAGAACGGGACAAGATGTCCGGAGCCGGTATGCCCATGATCGAGAGCATGGTCGAGGCGGAGACGCGTACTTTGATGTTGTTTTGTGTGACGACCGGGACTATTTCCTTAACCGTATTTGCTGCTTGCGGTTTGGATATTTCATCTTGGACTCTGGATATGATGGTTTTCGCATTGAGGCCATCGATTGGCAAGATAGATGAAATATCAGCAGTGACCAAGGCAGAGGTTGTTGGTTGATTGACTGCGAGAGGGGCTGTTTGTTTGACTGGAGCTATAGGGCTCTGTAGATATAGGTAATATGCTCCAAAGGCTCCGCCGCCCAAGAGTAGCAAAGATACGAGAGTCAGCAGCAAATTCTTGACTGTATGCGACTGGATGTATGGTTCGCGACGTTCGTGAGTGGCCATTTTTTCTTCACCTGTTTGTTTTTTGGTTTCAGCGATAGCGATAGAGGCGGTCGAAACGTGGGTGTGTGACATAAGGTCAGCCACGTCGCTTTCATAAGTGCGAATCGGTTTTATTTCAGGACTGTCCAGTGGAGTTGTCGGTTGCTTTGGGGGAGCTACGATCGGATCGCCAGTCAATTTCTCGATCTCTGCGGAAAGCTTGCTTGCGGTCGTTTCGGCAGATAGGACGGTTTTTGTTGGTGGGTTCGCTGGACCTGTTCGGGCCGTTGGCGAAGCAGGATTTTGGTTTGGAGCTGCTGTATATGTTGGTGGAAATTCTTGAGGCGGGATCGGCGAAGGCGTTTCTTGTACGGTTTGTTGATTGACCAGCGAAGATACCAAGACATCTCCAGATATTGGAACAGTCGGATCGGTGTCCGGAGATTCGTTTTCGTCCACCGGGGAAATGTTTAGGTCAGCCGTGATGTCAAAAACTTGTGGAGAGTGCGGACTATCATCCGGATCATCGTTCCCACCGTTTTGGTCAGGCACCGGAGTACTTTGAGGCTTGATTGTGTTCTCTTCCATTTGTTGTAAGTATAACGTTTTCTGCGCCGCTCTTCAAAGGTTGAAGGAATCATTGGATGGCTATATCTGAACACTGGTTCCAAATAACCCCCTCTGGAAGTGTTTCCGAGGGGATCATAATGGAATCATGTAACGAATTTTACCTGTTCCTAGAACCGACGCTTGAATTCTGGTCGAGGTTTTGGAACCTCTTCTTTTTTGTGGAAGAAATCAGGATTTGCTTGTTTTATTGAGAGGTTTATGCGACCTTTGTCATCAACTTCCTTGACTACGACTGGTACCTTATCTCCCTCTTTGACATAAGTCTCAACTCTCTCAACTCGGAATGGAGCAATTTCGGATACGTGCACCAATCCTTCAGCATTTGGTCCGATCTTAACGAATGCACCGAAATCCATGAGGCGCGTGACTTCTCCGTCGAATTTTTCTCCAGGCATGTATTCACGAGTCATATTGAATATGATCTCTTTGGCTTTTTGAGCCGTCTCATTCTTTCCTGTGATGAAGATCGATCCATCATCTTCGATCGTTATATCTTCGACATGAGTGACATCACGAATCTCGTTGATAGTTTTTCCGCCAGAACCGATAACCAATCCGATCTGGTCAGGTTTGATCTTCATGACAATGATCTCTGGAGCGCTCGGAGAAATCTTGGCTCGCGGCACGGCTATCTCTTTTTCGATGACATCTAGGATCTGGAAACGAGCTTTCTTAGCTTTTTCAAAAGCTTCGCCTAAGATTTTCAATGGAATACCTCCAACCTTCACATCCATTTGGACTGCGGTGATTCCAGTACGAGTACCTGCAACTTTAAAGTCCATATCTCCATGATGGTCTTCTGGGCCTTGGATGTCGGTCAGGACTTTGTATTCCAGATCCTTTCCTTGTTTACCACCCTTTCTCATCATGAGCCCAGAGGCGATGCCTGCTACAGGTGCTTTTATGGGAACGCCGCCATCCATTAGAGCTAATGTTGAACCGCAGACCGACCCCATGGAAGTTGATCCGTTCGAAGCCATGGCTTCGGAGACGATACGAATGGTATATGGGAATTTGTCTTTCTCTGGAATCACAGGGTACAAAGCTTTTTCGGCTAAGGCGCCGTGTCCGATCATTCTCCTGTTGGTCCCGCCCATGCGCCCGGTCTCTCCTGTCGAAAACGGCGGGAAGTTGTAATGGTGCATGAACCTCTTGTTCTCTTCAACTGTGACACCCTCTATGACTTGGGCGTCGCCAGGTGAGCCAAGGGTAAGGACTGACATTATATGTGTGCCGCCGCGGTAGAATGTTCCGGAACCGTGAAGGATTGGAGAAATCCCGCCGGCCTTGGCAAATAATGGGCGGATCTCATCCATTGTTCTACCATCTGGGCGTTTGTCGCTATCTATGGCTTGGTCGTGGATAAGGTCATTTACAGAACTCTCGAATGTTTCTAGAGCCATGCCAGCATTGCCATCCGGCAGCTTGTCTTTGAAGAGTTTCATCCATTCATCGGAAATTTCTTCCAGTTTTTTCTTACCAGGACCGCTGAAAACGTATTTAAGTAGCTTCGGTGCGATCTCTTTATCGAACAATTCCTTGGTGCCGGCCGTGGCTTTTGGTAATTCAACCTCTTTCTTTTCCTGACCGATGTCTTTGATTATCTTCTTTTGCCAGTCTTGGATGGTCTCGATTACTTCTGAGGCCTTAGCTAAGGCAGCGCTGACGACATCCTCGCCGAGCTCCTTGCTGCCAACTTCGATCATATTGATCATCCCATCTTTTCCACAGGCGATAAGATCCAAAGTATTGCCAACCAAGTCACGATCGGTGAAATTCGGATTGACTAGCCAGTCCGAATTCTTGCCGATGCGAACGGCTGAAACCGGACCATTCCAAGGAATATCTGAAGTTCCAAGCGCTAGAGAGGCGGCGATAACAGCCGCTATATCAGGATCATCTTGGTCGATTGAAAGAGTTGTTAATACAACTTGAACTTCGTGGCGCATCAATTGGTTAAAAAGAGGGCGAATCGTACGATCGACGATGCGTCCAGAAAGTATAGCCTCTGTTGAAGGTCTCCCCTCTCTGCGCATGAATCGGGATCCTAGAATTCTTCCTGTTGCATAAAAACGCTCTTCGTAGTCGACTGTCAACGGAAAAAAGTCCCCTTCCTTGGGTTCTTTTCCCATCACAGCGGTGGCCATGACGGCGGTGTTTCCATAACGGACTATGACTGAGCCGTTCGCTTGGTCGGCTAGGTCATTGAATTCAGCGGAGAGAGTTCGTCCACCAACTTCCATGGAATATTGTTTTGTTTTCATAATGAGTGCTCGCCTACAGATTTCAGCTTTGAAGTAAAAACTTCAATTCTGTTTATCTACAGGCGAAATTATCTATTAATGTACTTCGAACAAGCCTAATGTAGCACATCGATTCGTGATTTGACAACAAACAAGGTCACGACTGTGACCTTGAATTTGAAATAATTGAATCTAATCTTACCTCTTCCCACCCCCACCGCTCCTTAAGAGATATTTATGAGAAGCTTCGTCGAGATCCATGAAATTGTCAGCAGCCTCGATAAGTTTAGCTGATGTTGATTTGCCGAATGACACTACTTCGACTTGGCAACCTTGATTCATCTGCAAGTATTCAACTAGAGGTACGAAATCACCATCACCTGTTATAAGGATGACGGCATCTAGTTTTGGTGACAATTTGACGGCATCTATAGCTAGTCCGACGTCCCAGTCGGCTTTCTTGGCGCCAGAGCTGAAGATTTGTAAGTCTTTGACCTTTGTTTCTATACCCATCTTCGTTAAGGCTTCGAAGAAGGCGTTCTCTTCACCTGATTCCGTAGCGATGACATAGGCGACTGCCCTCACGAGCTTGCGACCATCCAGCGAATCCTTGACGATTTGGCCGAAATTGACCTTGGAATGATATAGATTCTTGCCGCTATGGTAGAGGTTTTGTGCGTCGATATAAACGCCGACGCGTTGTTCTTTGTGTTTTATGATCATAAAAAATGATTACGATTAATTTATTAAAAAATTCTGTAAGTATTATAGTCCAAAAATCCAATAAAGTCCTGAAAGTCGGCTTTATGAACTTTCTAACTTGAAACTTGATAATTATTTCTTGAGTTCCAACTTCTTAATGATAGCTGAGTAGCGTCGAGGATAATTCTTTTTGAGATAGCCCAAATGTGTCTGGCGATCGGCGACCATACCTAGAAGACCACGGCGAGAGTGATTGTCCTTGCGATGTTTGCGTAAATGACCTGTCAATTCATCTATCCTTTTGGTCAAAAGAGCGACCTGGACTTCAGGAGATCCGCTGTCCTTCTCGTGTATGCCGGTTTCCTTGATAATCTTGGTCTTTTGTCTGGCTGTTAACATGATGGCTTATAGTAGCATGAATAGGTAGTGGGCGCAAGATACCAATATGTTTGCCTAGGTCTTACAATACATGTATGTCGCACAATATACACGAGCTCAAACAGCAATTTTTGGAGTATTTGGAGATTGAAAAGGGTCGGTCGCTGAAGACTGTGATCAATTATGATCATTATTTGACGAGATTCTTGCAGTACGCCAAGCTCAAAAAGACGGAGGACATTACTGCTGACGTGGTCCGTGAATACCGTCTGTGGCTTAACCGCCAATTGACGGGTCGTAGCAGGACGAATAAGGGCGAAACTCTGAAGAAGAAGACACAGAACTTCCACTTGATCGCTTTGCGGGCATTTCTGAAGTTTTTGGCTAAAAGAGACATCCCTACTCTTTCACCAGAGCGAATCGAACTGGCGAAAGTTGGTGAAAGAGGCCTTGATCTAATTACTCCTGAAGAATTACGCCGGTTACTGGATGCGCCTAAGGGTAATGACTTAAAATCGTTGAGAGATAAGGCTATTTTGGAATGTCTATTCTCCACAGGCCTTCGCGTTTCCGAGCTCTGTTCCCTTCCAAGCGACATTAATTTGAATCGAGATGAGCTGTCAGTCAGAGGAAAGGGAGAGAAGATCCGGGTAGTCTTTCTTTCGCCAGATGCCAAAGCTGCAATTAAGAGATATTTGGATAAACGCACTGATATGGACGATGCTCTATTCGTCAGATTAAATCGTGAGGAGGCCAAGAATGGTGATTTGGCTATGGACAAGCGGTCTGTCGAAAGAACCGTGAAGTATTGGGCTATAAAAACGGGAATATCAAAGAAAGTCACTCCACACGTTATTCGCCACTGCTTTGCAACGGACTTGCTATCAAATGGTGCCGATTTACGTTCAGTTCAAATGCTTCTTGGTCACGCAAACATCAATACTACTCAGATTTACACCCATATTACAGACAGCCAGTTGCAGAAGGTGCATAAACAGTTTCATAATCGAAAAAACTAGCCATTTGGTTAATTAATATCTTATACTAACCATATGCGAATCATCTCCTGGAATGTGAACGGTATCAGATCTGTAGTAAAAAAAGGCTTATTTACTCCGTTTATTGAAAAATATCAGCCGGATATTTTGTGCTTGCAGGAAACCAAAGCCGAACAAGGTCAAGCAGTCATCGATCTAAGCGGATACGAGGAATACTGGAATTCGGCCAAGAAGAAGGGTTATTCTGGAACAGCAATTTTCACGAAATTAAAACCGATCGCTGTTTTTAATGATCTACCGGAGAATATTTGCACAAAATTTGGCTTGAAGGAGGACAAGTTTGGCGATTCCAGGACCGAAGGCCGTGTGATCGCCGCCGAATTCGACAGATTCTTCGTTGTTACGGTTTATACGCCAAACGCAAAGGATGATCTTGGCAGGATTTCCCTACGTCACAAGCAATGGGACCCCGCATTCTTGGCCTATTGTAAAGAACTCGAATCAAAGAAGCCGGTTATTTTTTGTGGTGACTTGAATGTGGCGCACACTCCAGATGATCTGGCGCGGCCGAAGGAAAATGAGGGATTGAAAGGCTTCACCAAAGAAGAACGAGAAGGGTTCCAGAATTTCATCGACGCCGGATTCATCGATACATTCAGGATGTTCAATAAAGGCAATGGTTTTTACACATGGTGGTCTCATTGGTCCAATGCCCGAGCCCGAAATATTGGTTGGAGGATAGATTACATGATGGTCTCAAATACGTTGAAGAACAAGGTTGAATCAGCGGCTATTCACAGCGAGGTTTTGGGATCCGACCACTGCCCTATTGAAGTTGTTATCAAGTGAATACGGATCATCTTACTCATTTGGGCGCTGTGGGCCAGCGACAAATGAGTAAGATGTGAGTATTCACTGTAGAGTTTCATGTAAAAGTAAAATCGCCAGAGGCGAGTTCAGATAGAATCCCGCATGGCGATTTTTGAAACACGCGGAATCTAAAGAACTCTTGGGTCTGTTGACCCCTCAGACCCTAAATGTTTGGATCTGATTTCATCCACACCATTCCTGATAATTAGACGCACAGACTAATTATTGTAGTAGGTGATAGTGTGCTCTGTCTTTTTTTTTAGGTGCTCTCTCGTTCGAGGAGCTATAATTTTTTGAGACAAGATGCACTATCATCCTTAGCAACGGAAGGATGATATTTTAAATTGATTCCGCAAGCTTCGTGACACTGAGTAGTGTGAAGCCTACCTGACCATATATGAATGAACTGTAGTTTATCTTGTCCGACTTTCTGTCGAACACCTCGGTGACAAACTGGTCTGCGACTATTGTATGTCTTATAAAGGACAATGTAAAGGTCATAACTGTGGATAACTCGAGAATAAGTATGTCCTATATAAATAATCTATGAGACATAGTGTTTTGCCCTTATTTCTCCTAGCTCTTTTTGCTCTTCTTGTTCTTTCTTCTCCTTCCCTTTCTCTGCTATTTTTCTCAATTCAGCTTCCGGGAGAGCTAAAAATTCCTTAGTTCTTTGCACTAAATAATCTTCTGTATTTAATTTCGGATCATCCAAAACTTCCTCCATTAACGCATTCAATATCACGCCTATCTTTGGACCCGGACTCATCTTACCAACCTCCATAATTTTCTGTCCATCGATCTTCAGCATTTTTACCGATACTGGATCTCTAAGTGCTTCTTCAATCATAGATTTGTATTTCCTTAGTCGGTAAGGATTTTCCTTAGGTCTGCCGGTTCCTATGCGGTCGCAAGCACGGAGGTTCATTAGGTCCCATATATTCTCTTTACCGACGTTTACGATCATTCTTCGGACGGCAGAAAGGCTAATTGTAGCCGTATCAGCGAAAAACATGTGCCAACGCACCAGTTTCGTCACTTTTTCTATTGTTCCACGTGAAAACTTGAGTTTTTCAAGGATTTTATGTGTTTCACGTGAACCAACTACTTCGTGGCCGTAGAACGTTGGTTGCTTTGTTTCGTGTGAAAACCCCTTCGTATTTGGCTTACCAACGTCATGAAATAGGGCTGCTAGACGCATTTCAAGGCTAAAATCTTTGTCAGCAGCGTGCTGAACGGTTCTGAGGAGGTGTTCCCAGACGTCGAAAGCATGAGCAGATGGCTGCTTAACTCCCATACCAAGTTCTAATTCAGGGATAATGTATTGAAGTAGACCTGTACCGTGAAGCATTTCCAGGCCAGTTTTGGGGTTTGGCGATAAAAGGATCTTTGTAAACTCATCACGAACTCGTTCTGCCGAGACGTCCTTTATGTGAGAATTAAGGCTCTGTATAGCCGTTAGAGTATCCTGATTACACGTGAAACGTAGTTCAACAGCCAAACGAACGGCACGCATCATACGAAGTGCGTCCTCGTTAAAGCGGTCAGCTGGGTTCCCTACGGTTCTAATGATTTTGTCCTTTATATCCTGAAAGCCGCCAAATAGGTCGGTGATGTCCTTGATAGCTCCCTTAGACAAATTGACCGCAATGGCATTTATCGTAAAATCCCGCCTTTTCAGGTCATCTTCTAGAGATTTGCTGAATTTGACTTGATCTGGATGGCGTCGGTCAGAATAGCCTGATTCCAAGCGATAAGGGGTCACTTCTACGGCTTTGAGGGTCTCACCTTCAGTTTGCTCGTTTATGACTGCTACAGTGCCAAATTTGTTCTCGTAGACGGTTTTAGGAAAAAGTGACTGTATTTGCTCCGGCGTGGCATTTGTTGTTATGTCCCAGTCTCGAGGCTCCCTCCCTAGGAAGATGTCACGTACACAGCCACCAACTAGGTACGCTTCAAAACCACCCTTTTCCAGGGCTTCGACAATGTTGACAATTTCAGCAGGTATTACACTATTTTCGGCTTTTTTCACCTTATAATTGTACAATAATTTGGGATTTTTGCCAGTTTGAGCTAGTATTACACAGCAGCTTGTTTGATGACGGTAATAGCAAATCAGGCGCCCGTAGTGAAATGGATATCACATCAGTCTTCGGAACTGACGTTGCAGGTTCGAGTCCTGCCGGGCGCACAAATTAGTTAGAGATCCGTACGTCATAAGTCCATAGAATTATGCGTTAATTTAGGCAATTTCTAGGTCGTTTTTGTCGCTTGAAAGTGAACCATTGACGCAGTATAATACAAGTCTATGAAAAAAGATAAGGAACAGGCCACGGTCTTGAGACAGTCCGGAATGAGCTATTCTGACATCAGAGAGCGAATGGCTGTGCCGCTAAGCACTTTGTCAAAATGGTTTCACGATCAAAAGTGGTCAAACGACATTGCGATGGAGTCTGCCAAGAGGGCAAGAAGCTCGGCAGCCATACGGTTGACAGTGCTTAATACCGTCAGGGGCAGTCGACTTCGAAAGATATATGATGATGCCAGTCAAGATGCTCTGATTGACTATTCTGAGTTGAAGTTTCACCCGCTGTTCATGGCCGGGGTCATGATGTATTGGAGTCATGGTGATAAGACATCGAAGCAACGAATCTCTTTATCGAGCACGGATCCGAAAGTTATATCGATATTCAAGCTATTCCTGGAAAAGGTCTGTTCTGTAACAAATATGCGGGTACAAGTTTTGATTAGTCGTGAATACAATAGGGAAGTCGAAATTCGAGGTTATTGGCAGGAAAACTGTCGTTTGCAGCCACAAAATTTCATTAAAACTATACAGAGCAAACAAATTAAGCCAAAAAAGCAAAGTAATAAGCCATATTTCGGTGTTTGCAATCTTATAGTGAATAGTGCATACTTGAAAAACAAAATTTTGAAATGGGTTGAATTGATGTCAGAAGAGATAGTTCAAGAAAAATACTTGAGTACAGTTTAGGGAAAGGGAGTCTAATGCGGGTATAGTTTAGTGGTAGAACGTATCGTTGCCAACGATAAGATGGGAGTCCGATTCTCCCTACCCGCACAGGAAGAAGGTGTTGCAGAACAATCATCGAAATTACGCATAGATCCATGTTTCAGGGACGATTTTTTGTTGTCTGTTAACAATGTCTCTGGAAAATGGCTTACCACCGTAGATTAAAAGACAAACAGTGGATAAACCTGTGTACAGAGGTGATAAGAGACACGGAATATGGCTAACAATCGTTAATTTCTACTAATTAATGACTTATTGACATGACTTTATCAACAAAAAGTGACCCAGATTATCAAAACGTTCGCGCTAGAAACAGACTAAAGGGAAACTTGGGTGAGAATATAGCCTGTAAATACTTGATGGAAAGGGGATTTGATATTTCTGACAGGAATTATAGAAAACCATGGGGAGAATTGGACATTATTGCGGTCAAAGACAGTGTTATTCATTTCGTTGAGGTAAAAAGTGTTGCAGTTAGGGGATTACCGTCGCTTAGATTAGAAAAGGGTTCAATTCATGATGGTTTGCCGGCTCATAGTCCCGAGGAAAATGTTCACGCTTTCAAATTGAAGCAAATCAGGAAGATGATAAGGACCTATTTTAGTGAGAGGGAGGTTGAATGCGAAAGAGAATTCCGGTTCCATGTCATTTGCGTGTACCTAAATATGGATACTCGTTTGGCCCGCGTCCGCTGGATCGAAAATATTATTATATAATTTTTGCCTTTTATGCTAGGATAGTTTCCATTGATGCTGGATTGCTGGTTGTTGTTAGCAGTAGGGGTCTGGTCTTTCAAATCGGGGCGTGGTGTAACGGCTAACATGCCTCTTTTGGGAAGAGGTGACTCCGGGTTCGAATCCCGGCGCCCCGACAAGCTTAGTGTGCTAAAATTACGAGAACATCATGGTTCAAGATCCTGGAAATCCATATAAGAAAGTGATGAATTTCTTTGATAAGTTTGAGGACCATGTTCGTGCTCGATTAAGCAGGTTTCCGATTCTCTATACATTTATTGGCGGCGTAGCCATTGTCTTGTTCTGGCGCGGTGTCTGGCATACGGCTGATATCTTGGAAGGACAGGGAGGGTGGCTCGGCTGGATATTCTATGAACCGATCAATTTGATCATTGTGGTCCTGATCCTGTTGGCGACTGGTCTCTTCGTCTCATACTTTATCGGAGACACGATTCTTATGAGTGGAATTAAGCAAGAAAAAAAGACGACTGATCGAACGGAGAAGGAGATCAAGGAAGAGGAAGAAGAGATCAAAAAAGAGGATGCGGAAATCGCCAAGTTACGGACGAATATATCGGAAATGAAAACTGAGGTGGACGAAATCCGTGATTTTGTCGAGCATGTCAGCAAAGAGCATTTAAAGCACGACAATAAGGCTGGAGAGAAAGGGAAGCTGTCAGAGTAGTGAAATATCCTAACTTTTGCTAGTATATCTCACACAAAGCGGGATTAGTTAAATGGTATAATAACAGTTTTCCAAACTGTGGTCGGGAGTTCGATTCTCCCATCCCGCACAAATTAAAATCTACACATACTTCTCAAGCATCACATTGCCTTTGTCATCGATAGCGGCGAATGTTGAAGGTGTATGCGTCCAACAGCCTACATTCACGTAGTGGATGTGTGAATCACCGTCATTGTGGATCTTTTCCATAGGCACGTGCGTATGGCCACAGAAAACGATCTCAGCATCTTGGGTCTTGGCATAAGCGATCGCACCGGTAGAGACCTTCTTGGAAAGGCGTCGCAGGAACGCGTTAGATCTGTCCACGTACTTGATGAGATGCTGACCTTTTGGATCTAGACGTTGAAGATAGAGGAAGAATGAATGGGCCATAGCATTGGTGCGGCTGTTGCTCTCGATGAAACCGTCGAATTGGTCGCCATGAACGGCTAGAAACTTCTTGTGGTTGTGTTCCCAGGCATAATGTTCGTGTACAGGTATGCCGATTAGCTTCTTAACCGATCCTCTCATCTTGCGGTCGTGATTGCCTGAAATCCAGATGACCTCACAGCCGCTCTCGGGAGCTGCCAGTTTACGGATCATTTCCATAAATGATAGGTGGTCCTTATCAAGATGGTCAAAGGCGGAATTGTCTATGATATCTCCAAGAAGGATCAGCCGCTTGAATTTGTGCTGTTTGAGCAGGGAAGCGATCTGGCGGGCCTTGCCGACAGGAGATCCGAGGTGTGTATCAGACAGGATAAGTGTGTCGATTTTTGTATGGGGTGACATAAGGGTTGTTATAGCCTTCGCCTCGGTCTAGTTTGGTATTGGCTAGTATAGCGGCAAGCGAGGATTTGTGGAAGCTTGCTTCCACAAGATCCGAGCGCAGACGACGTATGAGCGAAGCGATTATAGCAAAAATGCCAACAAAAAACCGCCTTTATGTGATTCAGTAGAATCGCTTATGGCGGCCTTTTGCTCGATAGCAACAGCAGGAGTGCTGTTGTGTAAAATACACTAAAACTACTATTTAACTGCGTCCTTGAGGGCCTTTGCGGCGCGGAACTTCGGAACCTTCATAGCCGGAACCTTGATGGCTTCGCCGGTGCGAGGATTGCGAGCTTCACGGGCAGCACGCTGCTTGACTGAGAAGATACCGAGACCGGCAATTGAGACCTCATCGCCCTTCTTGAGCGAGTCGATGATGCTGTTAATGGCTGTCTCGACCGCTTGCTCGGCTTGAACCTTGGTTCCTCCGAGAACTGCATGAACTGCGTCTACGATTCCTGCTTTGTTCATAGTTATATTATTAGTCTATTAAGTGGTCTCGCCCGCCCGCACGCCACTGACGGCGGTCGGATGAGTTACGTACCATGGCTCATATTATACGTTAAGCCGTATTTTAGGCAATGGGGGAGTAAAGGTTGACGATATACAAGAAATAAGGCCGAATTGACGGCCTATTTCTGTGAATTGACTAGAAGAAGCCTACGAAATATGTTTGGAGATGGCTCCTGCCATTTTCATCATGTTTATCGGCTCATTACCGAGGACCTTGGCCAATTTTTCGTCAGGTTTGATCATACGCTTGTCCTTGGAGTCCTGAAGATTGTTTGCCTTGATGTATACCCAGATCTTGGAAACGACCTCAGTTCTGGCCATTGGACCAGGACCGACTACCGCCGCCAGCTCTGGACTGACATTCTTGGGCTTCATGAATGCACTGTTTTCTTTTGCCATGTGATTGTTGTTAACTATTAATCGTAGTGGCTAATAGTAGCACAGATTATGACGATGAGCTTTGAGCTGTTGTATTAATAGTTAACTTATGTTAACCTTTAAAGCATGAATAATATAGAAAACAAGCCATATTACTCAACAGTCGAGGCGGCCAAGATTCTCGGAATGAGCAGGATCGCCGTATTCAAAAAGATCCGATCCGGCCAGCTAAAGAGCGAGCGTTTTGGACGTAATTACCTTATCCCTCAAGATTCTTTAGCTTACAGTGCAGGTTTTTTGACTGCACTTAGGCGGAAGGAGTTGGATTCAGATGTTCGACGAATCATCAAGCAATATGGAGACGCGCTAAGGAGGCTTTCTAAGGAATAGGTCATGAAGATCAAGCGTTTATCGATCGAAGATGTCGAGTTCATTGCGCATACATATGCCCAAACCTATTCTGATTGGCATGAACCGATTCCAAGCTTCAAAGCTCGTTACGTGGGCGTGCTTGAACGGTGCTTGGCTGCGCCGCACCAGACATTTGAAGGTCAGCTATATGGCGGTCTAGTCAAGAAAGCGGCCATCTTGTTCTATCTCATGATAAAGAATCATCCTTTTCATGACGGAAACAAGAGACTGGCCTTGATCGCACTGCTTGTTTTTCTAGTCCGAAATGGAAAATGGCTAAATGCCAGCAATGATGAGCTCTATTTGCTAGCAATATCTATTGCCGGTAGTGAGGCCAAATCAAAAAGCTCGACTGTGAAAGCAATCGAGCGATTTTTGAGGAAACATGTCTCTTGAGGATTACCTCTTTATGCTATTAAAACAAAAATCCGCCTCGCGACGAATTTTCGTGCGAAGCGGAGGGGCAAGGTTCGCCCGGCTTACGTAGTTATCGAGTAGTGGTGCCGGTCAGTCTGGTTTTGGCACCATCGCCTTCACGTATCGCTCGCAGGCATGGGTATATGTGATGCCCTCGTTTTGGTGAATAACCCTAAAGACAGATTGCGCGAGGTCTTGGATAGTACGGTCCTGGGTCATTACGTCCATTGGCCTTCTGAACCCGATCCTCTTTGGTGTTGTCACCGTAATGACGCATGTCACGTCGTTCGTTAATACGATGATGTCGCCAGGTTTTGTGCCAGCTAACTCGAGCGCGTGGTACTCGTCAATCTTTGATTGGGGCAACGGTTTAGAGTTGCAGCCAACGAGGATTAGGGCAACGGTGACGAGTAGAATCTGTAATGCAATTTTCATAATTTTTCCTTTCAGTCGTTTCTTTGGGGCTGCCATTCATTGGCAGGGCGTATGCTATTTAGCCGAACCCACTTCAAATTACTGCGTATATTATAGCACAGTCAGTGCTTAATAGTCAAGCAAAATGGCAAAAAAGGCCTCATTACAAGGCCAATTTGCGAATCTTACGAGGTTTAACCTAAAACATTGTTAGTAGGTTAAACCTAAATCTGCTGTTTTAGGTCTGACCTATGTAGCCTACCTCGCAAACTCCATAGTTCTAGTCTCGCGAATGACGATAACCTTTATTTCACCAGGATATTTGAGGTCCTTCTCGATTTTTACCGCGATGTTGCGAGCCAATTCTTTGGCTTCAACGTCAGTGATCACGTCAGGTTTGACGAAGACGCGGATCTCGCGGCCAGCTTGAAGGGCATAAGACTTCTCGATGCCAGGGAAGGAATTGGCGGTAGCTTCAAGGTCGCCGAGGCGCTTCAGGTAATTCTCGATATTGTCGCGGCGAGCACCAGGACGAGCGCCGGAAATGGCGTCGGCAGTCTGAACGATACGGGATTCGACGGTTTCGTAAGGATACTCCTCATGATGTGATTGCATAGCCTTCACTATATCTTCGGAAGCACCGAACTTTTGCAGAATACGACGACCGATCTCAACGTGAGTACCGGCAACTTCATGATCTAGAGCTTTGCCGAGATCGTGTAGAAGGGCACCGGCTTTGGCTACTTGGACGTTGGCTCCCAATTCTTCAGCGATCATTCCAGCGATATGGGCCATTTCAATTGAGTGTTGGAGGACATTCTGGCCGAAGCTGGTGCGGAAATGTAGGCGACCGAGAATGAGGAGAATACGTGGATCGAGACCGATGATGCCACATTCGTAAGCGGCAGCCTCACCCTTTTCTTTTATGGTCTTGTTGATATCTTGTTTGGCTTTTTCTACGACCTGCTCGATCTTGGCGGGCTGTATGCGGCCATCTTTGATGAGCTCAAGCAATGCCAGGCGAGCCACATGACGTCTCACTGGATCAAATGAGGAAATCGTGATTGCGCCAGGTGTATCGTCCACCATGACTTCAACGCCAGTTATGCGTTCGAAGGCTTTGATATTTCGGCCTTCCTTGCCGATGATTTTTCCTTTAACATCATCACTAGGGATTTCCACGATAGTAGACATGACGTCCTGAGAAACAGACGAAGCTAGGCGCTGGATAGAGGTGGAAAGGATATCCTGAGCTTTTCTCTGAAGCATCTCCTCGCCGTGAGTTTCCAGCTTATTCATAAGCACCAAGAAGTCTTCCTCACTCTGCTTTTCTATGAGTTTGATCAGTTGACCCTTGGCCTCCTCGGCGGAAAGCTTGGATATCTTCTCGAGCTCCTTTTTGCGGTCTTCTTCGAGTTTATCGGCCTTTTCTCGGATAGCCTTGATCTCGACGACGCGCATCTTTATGAGCTCGACTTCCTTGTCGAGGTCTGATTGGCGTTTGTCTATGAGATCTTCACGTTTTACCAAGCGTTCTTCAGCTTGGCGATTTTTCTCCTCTTTTTCCCTTATCTCTTTTCTAGCTTGTTCGGCGATTTGACCTGTTTTGGCCTCGGCATCAGCGGTGATCTTCTTGGCCTCTTCTTTGGCAGCCAGAAGCATCTCCTTGATCTCGAGCTCCATTGAACCCTTCTTGCCAAGGGAAATGATCAATCTTAGGTAATAACCAATGGCGACGCCGACGACGCCGGCGATGGCCAGGAATAACGCGACTAATTTTAATGACATATGCGGATGGACCCGCCTTTCCGACTATGGAGATATGAACGTATGAGACGCTCTCTTTAAGATTCGAGGCTCTTTTCGGCCGTGAATGGCAATGGGACTGATTTTATAAAGAAGTTTCATAAGTAGGCTATCGCGATTGATCAGAAAAACGGAATCGAAATTAAATGGTTAACATTGGTAGCATACAATAGATGTGTGGGGGAGTGCAAGTTTCGTGAGAACATGTCACTTCTCGAGACACGGAGAAATTCTGCAGAATTTCTCCTAGTCCTCGACGATTTCTTGCTAGAAATCATCTGCGGAGTCTCTCGAAATGACATGTTCGCACGAAACTTGTCGCTTGAATGGACAATAAGGTAATAAAAATGGCGACCCGCGGGGAGGTGCGGTGCGCCTGACGAACAATGTACTGATTACCTGCTATTGGCAGACCAGAAGCTCTGATGGTCGGCACCTCTTACGACGATCGGTTTGTTGGGCATTGAAAGAAGAATGCCGACCAAAGCATCAGCCTCGTGGCGATTGGCGGAGTGGACGACTATGTAAGGCGCTTTCGCGTAAGCCATCAACGTGTGTGATATTGTTTGATGATGGCCCACGAGGATCGTGCCGCGTAGGATGCCATCTATCAAGTCGTCGCGACCAGGTATTTCGTCTAGTCTCTTCCTTAGGAAAGTTCTAACTATATCCTTCTTCTGTTCCGTTTCTTCTCCAAAACCAATAAAATGCAATTCCAGCATAGGTATCCTCTCATTCGTTTGGTTGACTGACCTTGCCAAAAACTAACATTTAATGTATATTGTGTCAATAACGAGCGACGAACCGATATGGTACAGTAATCGTACAGATATTAGTTTAATTCAGAATAATTAATTCCAATCAATACCATGCTTATACCAACCGTCATTGAGAAGTCTTCATTCGGCGAACGTGCCTACGATATCTATTCACGCCTCCTTAAAGAGAATCTTATTTTCTTGGGTGGACCGATAGACGATCATGTAGCTAACCTTATCATCGCTCAACTTCTATTTTTGCAGTCGGAAGATTCAAAGAAGGATATTTCGCTTTACATCAATTCTCCGGGCGGGTCAGTAACAGCGACCATGGCGATCATAGATACTATGCAGCATATCAAGAACGAGATTTCGACAGTCTGTGTCGGTATCGCCGCTTCTGGTGCGGCCTTAGTCCTCTCAGCTGGAACCAAAGGAAAGCGCAGAGCATTGCCGAATGCTGAGGTCATGATCCATCAACCACTCGGAGGTGCAGAGGGTCAGGCTTCAGATATCGAGATTAGCGCAAAGCATATCCTGAAGACCCGCGCGATCCTAAATAAGATGTTGGCCAAGCATACCGGACAGCCGCTCTCACGTATCGAGAAGGACGTCGATCGTGACTTCTTCATGGATGCAGACGAAGCCAAGAAGTATGGGATCATTGACGAAGTTGTAATTGGGAAGAAGATCTAGATAATGGTCAATGAATAATGCTTAATGACTAATGTGCGGCTATCGAAGACAGTGATACAACAAATATGAGACTTCATCGGTTCTACGTAAATCAGGAAATTGGAAATCAAACCGAACTCACGATCAACTCGGCTGAACTTGTTAATCAGGTTCGCCGGGTTTTTCGTTTGAAGCCGGGCGACTCGATCATCGTCTTCAATGGAACAGGGATCGACTACGAATGCAAGATTGACAATTACGGAGAGAAGAATACTATAATTAGCGATAGTGTTATCCGTCTCCTAGTCGCGAGTTCTAGTCCAAGTCGATTTATTCCGAAGAATAAATTGTTTTTATGCACAGCAATCGTTAAGAAAGATACATTCGAATGGATAACGGAGAAGGCGACTGAACTGGGGGTGACTGGCATTATTCCCATAGCTGCAGAGCGGAGCGAAAAGAAATCGCTGAACGAAGAGCGGCTACGGAAGATCGCCATCGAGGCCAGCGAACAGTCGGGACGCGGCACTACTCCTATGGTCTATTCGATCATGGGACCGGGGGAGGCGGTTGCACTTCTAAAAAAAGAAAAATCAGAAATTAAAATAGTGGCGTTTCACACGGAAGGGGAACTGTTTCGTAAGTCGGAAATCTTTGGAAAGTCGACTGATGTGGGGACGCTGGCGGTTTTCATAGGCCCAGAAGGCGGCTGGTCTCCGAGTGAGATAGAGATGTTTCACAAGCTAAACATCCCAGTCCGATGTCTTGGTTCGCAGGTTTTACGTACAGAAACAGCCGTTATTGCTGCCCTCTCGCAGGTGGTGTTCGATAGTAAATAGATTTCATTCTCAAATTGTTTCACATCAGCCTATCTTGATTCCCAAGACTTGCAGAACGTAGACGGATTGAGAATAGTCTATAGTTGTCCCCCTCAACTGCTCGATACCTATCCTTGCACCTTCTAGTTTTGAACCGCTCAGGTCGACGTTCTTGAATTTAGTTTGTGAAAACTCGGCATTGGTCAGGTCACAACTATTGAAAGAAACATTCTCCAATTCTGCGCCAAGGAAATCAGCTTCAGACAAAATACAATTGTCAAAAATAACTTTGGTAAGTTTACAGAAACGAAAGTTGGCCAGATTTGCTTTACAGTTACGAAAAGTTACGTCAGTCAATTTTCCATTGGAAACTCTCCACCCAGTAAGTCTTGCATCAACGATCTCGACTCTATGAAGTTGGGCGCTATCGAATAGGGCATTGGCGAAACTTGAATGTTTCACGATGACGTCGATTAGCGAAGCTCCTTTAGCCTTGGCTGCGTCACATTTGGCATTTTCAATTATCGTTGATTCGATTTTAGCGTCCGTGAAATCAAAATCGCCCACATTCAAATCTTTGATGTGGAGCGATTCTATATCTGACAGATTTCTAATTTCTCCTCCTACCGCATCCCCGATCTGGTCTCGGTGGATGATCGGCAATCTCGGCTTTGAACCTTTCGATTTTTGACTATTCGACATTCAATTATTTTCCACTTTCCAAAAACTGGAATACTTTCTCGTTAGTCAAAACAGTTTCAGCATACACAGCTGCTCTTTCGCGATCGGCTTCTTTGTAGTGTTCGACGATATGATCTACTTCGGCCTCAATCTCTTTCTGATCAGGCTGGATCTTCTCGGTAACAGCTATCGAATTTAAGATCAATTGAAGCTTGGCTTTTTTCTCCGCATGTGGTCTCCATTCTTTGCGGATCTCCTCAAGCGACTTTTTGGCATGTTTCAAGTAATCTTCCATCTTCACGCCCATACGTTCGATGTCTTGTTCGAATTGCACTTGAGTCCGATTGAGTTCGGTTTCGATCATGATATCGGGTAATTCGATTTTGGTCGCTTCTGTGATAGCGTCAGCGATACGTAGACGAGATTTTTCCCTGGCTTCATCTTTCTTGTTCTCGCCGATCATGACGCGGACTTTCTTTTTGAAGTCTTCAATATCCGTAAAGTCGCTGCCCAAACCGCGGACGAATTCGTCATTGAATTCTGGTAACGAATCCATGATAGCCTTCTCATGTTCCTCGGCAGACATTTTTGCGTGGTCATGACCTTCATGGGAGGCACGGGATTTGCGCAGTCGAAGTATAGCCTCGTCTACATCCTTGTCAGTCACTTCCAATTCTTTCGGTGCAGATTTCTTCACGGCCTGTGCAGCCAGCTTCTTGTAATCCGGAAGCTTTACGTCCGGGATTATGGATGTAGTGGCTTTGAATTCTAGAGGATTGCCGCTGGCTAGCTTGGTGATGGTCACTTGTGGCTTGCCTATAGCATCGATCTTGTTCTCAATGAGAATCTCTACGTATGCTCGCGAAAGCGCCATCTCGGCCATTTCTTCATTTACTGCCGCCTCTCCGACTTTGGCAACTAAGACGTTCTCCGGGATCATGCCTTTGCGGAAGCCGTCTATCGTTATAGACTCATTGATATTCTTTATTGCTTCCTTGCGGTATTTTTCCCAGGTCTCTGAGGGGATGGTCCCAACGATCTCAACTTTGGATCCGTCGAGTTTATTAATAGTTGCCGAGCTGAAGGACTTGTTAGATGCCGCTTGAGCTGCGGTGGGAGCGGTGGGCGTATTGGCCGGCTCCTGTGGATTTGAGTTGGTCATGAAAAGCAGTCTACAAGAAGAAGGGGTAAGGAGCAAGCAGGGCGGAGCAAGGAGCGAGGAGGAATAACTACGAAAAAAAGAGAGCCAAATGACCCTCCTTTTAATTTGCGATTCTCCTTGCTTCTTACTCCTTGTTTCCTGCCTTAGAAATTCTGTTGATCCAATCCCTTTGTCGAAGCATTTAGGTCTGATTGCAGGGAAGCTGGGTCATCAGCCTTATTGGTCACCGGTTGGACCGAGGTAGGTGTTTCAACTGGTGCATTCATGGCGGTAGCGGGAGAGTCGCTTGGAACAGCCTCGGTATTCATCCGTGAAGCAATGAAATACAGTACGGCGATGATCAGTATAAGAACGATGACCAGGGTCGTGACTATAGGCCCGACTTTCTTTGGAGTCTTAACGGATACAGTTGGATTCATCGAAGTAATAGGCGCGACGGCTGGTGTCGGTGGTGTGACGATTGTAGGGTTTTGTCTATTTGGTTCCATGCTATTTGTTATTAGATTTTAATAATATTAAGGGGTACTTGTGGCTGTTGTAGTAGATGTTGTTGAATTCGTGCTTGTGGCAGTAATCGTTCCGTCTTGGCCGACTTTGAATCCCATGGAATGAGCAATAGCTACTACAACATCATTCAGGGCTTTTTTAGCATCGCCGATGGCCTTTATGGCAGCTGCGCCGACTTGGCGGGGCTTACCCAGATCGATAGAACTGGATGTTGTGGAAGCTGTGTCTGTCGTCGAGGCGGTGATGGGCTTGAGATTGGTTAGGGTGTCGATGGCGGTTTTAGCAGCGGCTAGCTTGGCATCCGCTGTGATGAGCAAGGCTTTGGCGTTCGTCATGTCCCTTCCGTTTGTTTCAGCTTTGGTAATACGTTCGGCGATGCGTCCTCGAACTTGGCTCAAGTTGGTCAAGGCTTGATTTAATTGGGAGATCAGATGATTCTTCTGCTGGTCGTAAATATCCTTACGGACTTTTGGCAGGTTTTTTGTCGCTTGGTCGCCACGATCGGTTGTAGAAGCATTAGGCCGTTGTTCGATCGTACCATGACCGTTTCCAAGGACGGGGCCTCTATTCGGCTTGCCTATACCTTCAGTAGGTCCGCGTCTGTCGGTTGTGCTGGCAGTTGTGCTGGCCAAACCCCTTCTAAGTTTATCGCCATTAATTGGTCCAGGATGATAACCTGTAGTGGTTGAAGATGTTGTTGAAGCCAGTCTCATAAAGTGCGTTCCCAGGGCATTGTTCCTGATATTTTGGTTGTTCTTGATGTTCTCATCCCTCGCCTTTAGATTATTGACTATACGGTCGCGCATAGTGCCTACGCCTGGAGTTCCTGGCCCGTTGTCCAGTGAAGCACCGATGCCAGTAGCAGCGCCGGTGTCCATGAGCGTCTGGGAATGACTCACCGCCGGAATGGCGAGTATGAGCGCCAAAGCGGTAATTCCGTAGAAATAATGAGATATTTTCATAGTTCAGTTAGAAATTATGTAGATTAAGCCACGCTTGGTGGTGGCGTCAATTATAGCATAGCGATAGAAAAAGCCTCTGGGAGTTGGCTGACCAGCAACCTGATCATGTAGTTTGTAGAAGTTCCGAGGTTTTTCTTATTTATTAAACATTCCCAAAAGCATTTGCCAGATAGAAGACGGTGAATCCCAGGCCTGTATCACATTAGCGGAATTCGGAGAAGTTGTAGGACTTGGTCTGGAAGTTGTCGTTGGGGTAGGTTGTGTTGAAGCTGTCGGAGTTGGTGAGACTGGTGCGGAAGCTGTTGGCGTGGTTGCCGGTTTAACTACCGGGGACGTGTTTAGAGTTGGGGTCGGATTTGGTAACTGGGAAAATGTTGAACCGGACCTATAGTATATTGGTGCTGAGGTTTGCGTTGGAATAGGTGTGTATGAAGGTAGCGGGTTTGAAGATGTGGTTACGTATGGAGAGTAGGTTGGAGTTGGCGACGAAGTGGACTGAGCTTTGAGATCACTCTTGTAACGAGCCATAGCCGCCACTGTTGATGGTCCGTAATATCCAGTGTTATTATCTATTCCCAAATATCCCATTTGAATCAAATAATTCTGCAAAGTGACAATATCAGATCCAGTAGAACCTGGCACGAGAAAGAATAGATTCGTTGGAATTTGAGTAAATGTGGTTCTGGCTTGTTGATTCGAAACTGGAGATGCTGTTGGTGTGGGGGATGAAGTTTGGTTCGGAGTCGATGTTGTTATGGGAATTTGCTGGATAGGAACTATCGGTAAAGGCGTGGAAAAAGCCGGGGTAGTAGTCGTTTCTACTGATATAACATAAGCAGTGTATTGGTAACTTTGTTTATCTGCACTGGGGGTGATATCTACCGTTGTCCCCCCTTTCATTATTATGTAGAAATTATCAGATAAAGCACTTTTTCCATTAATCAAGAACGAGACGTTTGATTGACTTATGTAATTGCCTGAAGCTATGTCCTCTCCTTTTCCGTTGAATGTAAATTTAATCAAGAAATTTTGAGCTGGATCAAGATCGGCGAACAGCCTAATCCGAGTATCGGCGTCAGTGGTGTGCTTCTGGATCGTCATATTATCAGGATTTGATATGGGATAATAAATAAGGTGTTCGTGTCGGTAATTATCAATACCAAATGGTGGGACCGGATAGGTCCTAGGTGCCGGTGCCTTAGCGCCTGTATATATGGTGCTCGCTTCTCCATTCTGAATCGGAGGCCAAGGTTCTTTTGGATAGGTTGTGTTCGTAGAAACAGTTGAAATTCCATATCTCTTGATGTAATCATCCCCATACAAAGTATTGCTACTACCAGTCCCGCCGTCTTGTTCAGTCCATTTTTGTTTTTGCGTGATTGAATTTTGTATGATGACGCAAGGATTGGCGTTTGGTTGACACGTCGTCCAAGTCTTATCGGTACTAGTGAAGTATGTTGGAATGATCTGGGGTCCGGTATATGTTTGGGCGGAAGAACTATAAGGATGTGATAGCAAAAAAACAATCGTGCTGAGAATCAGTGCGCTAGGGAGAGAGAAGTGTATTTTCATTTTTTGAGCATAAGCTAATAATTCTTGAGCATATTTTACCATGTTTCTGGCAAGTGGGTAATTATGAAAGCTTCGTAGGTTGATTGAAGGCGAAAGAAATCCTGCTGTTTGAGCGCTGTGGGCCAGCGGCAAACGGCAGGATTTCTAGAGCCTTTAGTAAGTTTTGATTATTTGATAAGGAAAGCGACGATGAGCAACGCCACGATGTTCAATATCTTGATCATCGGATTGATGGCCGGACCGGCAGTGTCCTTGTAAGGATCTCCGACGGTATCGCCAGTAACAGCAGCTTTGTGAGCGTCTGAACCCTTACCGCCATGAGCACCTCCTTCGATGTGTTTCTTGGCATTGTCCCAAGCTCCGCCACCGGAAGTCATGGAGATGGCCACGAATAAGCCGGTGACTATGGAACCGACAAGCAAGCCGCCGAGAGCGACAGGACCGAGGATGAAGCCGACTACTATTGGCGCAAGTACTGGAATGAGTGCTGGCAGGATCATTTCTTTGATAGCGGCTGAAGTGACGATGTCTACACAGCGAGCGTAATCAGGCTTGGCAGTGCCTTGCATGATGCCTTTGATCTCGCGGAATTGGCGGCGAACTTCCTCGACGACTTTACCAGCGGCTTTGCCAACAGCTTCCATGGAAAGGGCGGCGAAGTAATAGGGGAGAAGGCCTCCAATGAATAGGCCGACAATGACTTTCGGATCGCTTAAACTGAAGGTGAATAGACCATGTGTGGCTTCAGTGTATGAAGCGAAGAGCACTAGAGCGGCCAAACCAGCAGAACCGATGGCGTATCCCTTGGTGACAGCCTTGGTCGTATTGCCAACAGCGTCGAGAGGATCGGTCACATCGCGGACTGATTCTGGCAGATCGGCCATTTCGGCGATACCTCCAGCGTTGTCTGTGATCGGACCATAAGCATCGATAGCTACGATGATTCCAGCCATAGAAAGCATGGACATGGCAGCAACTGCGATTCCGTAAAGACCGGCGAAGTGGAAAGCGAATAAGATTCCAGCAACAATGGTTAGAAGAGGCCAAGCGGTGGCTTTCATTGAGATCGCCAGACCTTGAATGATATTGGTTCCGTGGCCGGAGACAGAGGCCAGAGCAATCGATTTAACCGGATTGTATTTGGTGGAAGTGTAATATTCGGTGATGATTACCAATAGTCCAGTGACAATGAGTCCGACAAGAGTACAACCGAAGAGATTAGCTACGCTAAAAGATCCATTAGCCTTCATGAGGACGTTAGTGACAGGATAGAAAGCAATCGCTGCTAATATGCCGGCAACGATGAGGCCTTTATACATAGCCCCCATTATATTTTGAGACTTACCCAACTTAACGAACCAAGTACCGATGATAGAAGCAAAGATGGCAACTCCTCCCAAAGCCAGTGGGTAATATATAGCTCCTCCAAAGCCAGGGAATAGCGCTGAACCTAGCATGATAGCGGCGATAGTCGTGACAGCGTAAGTCTCGAACAAGTCGGCGGCCATTCCGGCGCAATCTCCGACATTATCTCCCACATTGTCCGCGATGACTCCAGGATTTCTCGGATCATCTTCCGGGATGCCGGCTTCAACTTTACCTACCAAGTCGGTACCTACGTCAGCAGCTTTGGTGAAAATACCACCGCCGAGACGGGCGAAGACGGAAATAAGAGAAGCACCAAAGGCGAGACCGATGAGAGATCCGACGTCATGAGTGATAGCGAAGAATCCGGTGACACCGAGTAGGGCCAATCCGACGACGAGGAGGCCTGTAACAGCTCCTCCCTTAAATGCTAGAGAAAGCGCTGGGGCAAGTCCTTGACGGGCGGCTTCGGCGGTGCGGACGTTCGTACGGACGGAAACATTCATGCCAATGAATCCAGTTAGGGCTGACAATATAGCGCCGACAAGGAAACCAAGGGCGAGTGTGATGCCGAGCGCCAACCAGAGGATTATGAAGAGGATGATGGCGATGATAGCGATTGTTCTGTATTGGCGAGCCAAATAAGCCTTGGCGCCAGCCTGTATAGCCGCGGCGATCTCCTTCATGCGGTCATTGCCAGCCGGCTTCTTTAGGATGGAATTTATTAAAAATGCTCCGTAAGCGATGGCTATGACGGAAGCGATGAGCGCGAACCAGGTGGTGTGATTCATGTTTACTAGGTGAAACCTAGGCAGGTTAAGCCGTTTTTCGGCGTTTCTTTATAATAAAACGTAAAAAGGTGAGCGACATGAGCGATTCTAGCAGAAAATGGCTAGAATGGGAGGGTTGACATAGGGTGCATACAGTGATATACTATACGGTAGTAGATAGGCGCATTCGATTGGGACGCAGGGGAAAGAAACGCCTGGAGAATCTGATCGAATAAAGCGCAAATCTGCTCGTTGAAAAAATAGAAAGTTGTTGAATATGAAGAAATACTTACTGATGGGGTTTACGTCTGTGGTTGCAGTTATGTGCTCCGTCCTTTCTGGATACCAGTTTATTGCGGTTCACAGGGTGGATCTAAACACAAATGCTATGATCGTAGGTGGAGGAATTTTTGCTTTTTTCGCGGCATTCCTGTTTCTTGTAACTGGGGAGCTGTCGGGGTGCGGAAAAGTTCAGAATGCTAGCACGGGACTTTGGAACGGTCAGGCGTTAAAGCTAATCTGTATATCGGAACTACCTGATGGCTTGGAGTCAAAATACGTGGACGTTGTTGCTGAACTCCGGCCCGAACATAACATGTACCTTCAGGTGTGGTTCTCTAGCGAGCAACAGGAGAAGCTCAAGAAAACTAAACAAGTGCCACTGATGTTAGGGTATTGGTACCGACACACAGAATATGGCATGATCGAGCCATTGTTGCTCAAAAAACGGATAAAAACGGAGCCAGCCTTTCTAGACGAGCGCGATCTGGTGTAGGATCAGAGAAAAATCTTTATCACCCCCTTCGGCAATCCGGCCGGAGGGGTATTTTATTAATTTTAGTGCTAATATTATTTTATTACGATAAACACGATTATGATCATCTATGGTTAACCTACACAAACATTTTTTGATGATGCTGGGTAAAAGCATACGAGAGAAACGTGAGAAGATGGGCATATCACAAGAACAGCTTGGGAAGCTTGCCAAGTGTCATCGCACATATGTCGGAATGGTGGAGAGGGGAGAGAAGAATATTACGGTTTTGAATATGCAGAAATTCGCGCAAGCGCTAGGTGTGCCGCTTAGAGATCTAATCGATTTTTAGAGAATAGTAGCGATAAACTGACGCCTGTGGATATCCACTTGACTTATTTATTTACTTTGATAAGCTACCTATAGATAGCGCTACTTATAATTAGCATTAAGAATGCGGCGCTAGGTACATAGCACAAAGAAAGAAAAACTTATGCCCGAAGGATCTTGTGATGGAGACGGACAAGGAAAGGTCGTTGTAAAACGCATCCTAATACCGCCAGAACCTCCATTTCCACACCCGTTACCTCTAAGTAGGGAGAACCGCTAGACATTGAAATCTAGGGCTCGATAAAACCGAAACATCTGCAATGACTTGTATGATTTATACGACATGCAATACTGGCAACGGCGGCTCGAACAACACCAGCTCGAGCGGCACACACGGATCTTCCACCGGCAACGGTAAGTAATTAGCGCTAGGCGATAGTCTAGATCAACAGGGGGCGATTCGGCAATGGATCGCCCCTTTTAAATAAAATGAGACTCAAGCTTTTCAACAATTCATCAGACGGTATGCATTGTGTCCAGGCATGCCTCCAGATGCTTCTCTATGCTTTCAATAAGCCGGTATTGTCATTGGAACGATTGGATGTCATCACACACCATTCACCTGACATGATGACTTGGATGAGCGAGGCATTGATTTGGCTGATAGACGAAGGGTTTGCAGTCGAGAATTATGAAAATCTTGATTATGTTACTTTCGCCAGTCTTGGCGTGGAATATCTAAAACAAATCTGGGATAGGGAGACTTTTGTCTTACAAAAAAAATATTCCGACCTCGTTCGCGAGCAGATAATGGCCGAAAAGCTCATCGAAAGCGGTGTGAGGACGGTGAATTCGAGGCTTTCTTTGGAGGAGATCAAGGAAAAGATATCAGAAGGCTTCTTTACGATGCTTTCCGTGAATCCACACGCCCTAAAAGGCCGCGAAGGCTATGGTTCTCATCTGGTCGTCGTAAAAAGCATCGGCCCCAGAGAGACGATGCTTTTCGATCCTGATATGGATCACCCGTATATTGTTAGCAATGGTATTTTGAGTCGCGCTATTTCCGAAGAAAGGAAACAGGACTTCAATGCGATATTCGTGAAAAGGGCGAGTTCAAACAGGCACACATCGATACCTATTCAGCCTTCTTCTTTTTAGCAGCCGGCTTTTTCTCAGCTTCCTCAGGTTTTACCTCAGCTGTTTCTTCTGTCTTCTTTTCTTCAACCTTAGTTTCAGTTCCTTCCGCCTTCTTTTCCATCTTTGCTTCGACGATCTCGGCGGCGACTTCGGTGATGACTTCATCGCCATCTTCCTCAGGCTCCTCCTCGTCGAGGACTTCACCAGCGGCTGACTTGATGTCTATCTTCCAGCCGGTCAATTTGGCGGCTAGACGGACGTTCTGCCCTCCTTTACCTATGGCTAATGACTGTTCATCTTCGGTGACAGTGACGATGGCGCGATGCTCGTTATCATCCAATTCCAGAGAGACAACTTCAGCGGGGGAAAGGGCCTCTTCGATGAAGAGTGCCGAATCCTCATTCCATTCGACGATGTCGATCTTCTCGCCAGAGAGTTCGCTGGTTACGGTCGAGACGCGGACGCCGCGCTGACCGACCATGGAACCTATCGGGTCTATGTGCGGATCATGAGAGACGACGGCGACTTTGGAGCGAGAGCCGGCTTCACGAGCGATGGCTTTGATCTCCACGGTGCCAGATGCTATCTCCGGAGCTTCTGTTTCGAACAATTTTACCAGGAATTTAGGATGGGAGCGGGAGAGTTTCAAGACGATGCCTTTTGGAGTCTCTTCCACGGCATAAAGATAAGCGCGGATGCGGTCGCCTGTCTTCCAACGCTCGCTCGGTATCTGCTCTTCGTAAGGGATGACGCCGACGGCACGTCCCATGTCTATGTAGACAGTGCCACGTTCGACACGTTCGACTGTTCCGGCCACGATCTCGCCTTCTTTCTGACCAAATTCGCCCATGACAGAGACTTTCTCGGCTTCGCGAATCTTCTGGATGATGATCTGTTTGGCGGTTTGAGCGGCGATACGGCCGAAATCAGCCTTGGATTCCAACGGGAAGACCAGTTCATCGCCGATCTCGGCGTTACGTTTGATCTTCTTGGCATCGTCTATGAGCATGTGCTGTTCAGGATTGTAGCGGATCTTGATATCTTCCACGTTGGCGGTCTTCAATTCTTCGTGAGCCATCTCCTCGTCGCCTTCCATGATGACTTGGTTGCGGTCGACGACGATCTTCACTTGCCAGAATTCTACCTGGCCGGAATTGGAGTCGAATGAGGCACGAACGATCTGACCTTTCTTACCATATTCCTTTTTGTAAGCGGTGGCCAAGGACATGGCGATAGCCTCGAGAGTTTTCTCACGAGGGATGCCGCGCTCTTCTTCGAGCTGTTGAACCACTGAATTTATGACTTTGAGATCAAACATATTATTAAGTTGTTATTTAGTTTTCTATTTTGATAAGCGAGGGTCCTGTGACAGCTTGCTGGCACAAGGCCTGAGCGAAATCAAAAACTTCTATTAAGTTGTGACGCATCATTGAAAATGTTTCCGAACCGAGTCGCAATGCGATCTGAGCCATGAACAACTTACCCGTATCCGCTCTCGCCTTGGAAGCAAATACGGATGCAAGTTGGAATGGCGACCTTGCGAGGAGGTGAGGGAACAATTTCAATGATGCGTCCTGTTCTTTACAAAAATATTCGCCGGACTGGCGAACTGTTACGTAGAATAGTATTGCATAAATATGGGAGTTTCGCAAGTTCTAGTCTGAATCACTACATCCTTTAAACACTTCCCTGGGCGTTGAATAGTTTAGCCGTTTTCTCGGCCGATCGTTCAAAAGCTGGACGGCTTTGTTGATCTGGTATTGTGTAACAGTAGCAAAGAACATTCC
>CAIQIZ010000029.1 GCA_903872035.1 uncultured bacterium
AAATACAAGACCAGTCTTCCTGGCCGATCTGAGTATGTGACATATTCAATTCAAATTATGAGTATGAATTGGAGTATGAGCCTTTCAAAGGGGTATGCAATTAGCCTGCAAACCGCTATGCAATTAGAATGAGAATTCAGTAATGAACCCTTGACAAGAATTGACTTAGAGTATAGTATTTTTTATTAGTCAACGTATTTTGGTCATTGAAACAAGCAACAAAAATCGTCATTATGAATGAAAAAAACACAATCAGCCCTGAACTCGGTAGCGGGTTCAAAGATTATCTGCCGGAGGATATGATCCCGCGGCAAAAGATGTTCGATACGATCCGGAGCACCTTCGAGCGTTTCGGATTCGTGCCCCTGGATACTCCCGGTATCGAAAGAGAGGAGATCCTAACAGGCGGCGACCCGAATTTCAAGATGCAGATTTTCAGAACCGGTCTTCGGATCGGAGATGAGGGTTTGGCCTTGAGATTCGACTTGACCGTTCCTCTAGCTCGTGTGGTATCTCTCTATGGAGACAGGATATCTCGACCGTTCAAACGATACCAGACCGGTAAGGTCTGGCGTGGTGAAAAAGCACAAGCCGGTCGTTTCCGCGAGTTCGTCCAATTCGACGCCGACATCGTCGGTTCGGAGAGGATGAGCGCGGACGCGGAAATAATCGCCCTTATGTATGAAACGATGTCCAGCCTCGGCCTAAGTCGTTTTTCCATAAGGATCAACAACCGTAAGCTTTTGAACGGCCTAACGGATTATGTCGGATACGACCAATCTTTGAACGCGGATGTCCTACGAACCATTGACAAGCTCGACAAGATCGCTTGGGAGGGCGTGTCCGCTGAACTGAAAGAGAGATCCTCCTTTAATGACGACCAACTATCCAAGTTAAAGAAGTTTCTCGACTTGCGCTCATCGTCATCCTTGGAATTGTTGACTGAACTTTCCGGGCTTATGGCTTCGTCGCCTGTCGCTCAACGCGGAATAGCGGAGCTCACAGAGATCGCGAACAACCTCAAATCTCTGAACGTCCCGGATACCTCGTGGAGAATAGACTTATCCGTCGCGCGCGGTCTTGGGTACTATACTGGGCCAGTCTTTGAGACAATCCTCGATGATCTTCCAAGCATAGGCAGCGTCTTCTCCGGAGGAAGGTATGACGACCTGGTAGCGCGCTTCGGGGATCGAAGCGTTGCCGCCACCGGTGCGTCGGTCGGCGTAGACCGTTTGTTCGCCGCCATGGAGAAGCTCGGCCTCATCAAGAAGGTGATGGCAACCGCGAAAGTCGTCGTCCTCAACTTTGATAGCACCGCCGAGGACTACTGCCAGAAGATAGTCACCGCGATCCGCCAGTCCGGTCTGCAAGCCGAGCTATATCTGGGAAAAGAAACTAATCTCAAGGCACAGCTCGCGTACGCGCTCGGACAAAACATACCCGTGGTAGTCATCGCCGGCGGCTCAGAAAAAGATCGCGGAGTCGTCCAAATCAAAGACATTCAACGACGCAAGCAGGTCGAGACGACATTTGATAATGTTTCCGCCGTAATCAAGTCTATATTGCAAAATGCAGAAGCTGTAGTATAGTCGCTAGTAGTTCTTACCGGGTGGGTGCGTAGCTTAATGGCTAGAGCAACAGTTTGTGGAACTGTTTAGTGCGGGTTCAAGTCCCGTCGCACCCACCAACTTCATCTTGGTCCGTGGAAGGTTTCCACGGATTTTTTATTTAACAGAATATTCATGCATTGCCACCAATCTAAGCATGTCCTAACGAATTTTACGGCTCAAAATCTATTACTATCGATATCCCCGACTTATCCCCACTTTACCCCTTTACTTCCTACTCCGAATATGGTATAACTAAACCAGTAGGCTACTCGCTCATTGAAAAGCGATGTGAAAGCCAAAACTCACTAAAAGTCTGAGAATTTCTCGTTGCCTGTTGCAACGGTTGATTCGCTGACTAACCTGCCACAAGGTAGGAAACCACAGAAAGGCGCAGTATGAAAACGACAGTATACCGTTGGTTCATTCTTGCGACCCTGGTGGTCGCAATGAATTTCGGATTCGGAACAGCAGTTGCAGCCCCGCCTGTTCATCATGTTGTAGGCGTCGATTTTCCTGACGCATTGCCGATGATGGGTAGCGAGATGCAGTACCGTGAATGGATCGTAACAAACAGGGAGTGTCTCTGCTCGGTCATTCTTCAGTTCACGGATAAAAACGGTGTGCTTCAGGAGCCATCTAACACAGCTACTCCGACAACGTTTCCAAAGTATGCAGATTTTGTGCATTACGTTCTAACCAACGTAACACACGGCATCCAATTCATTAAGTCGCGTTACAACATTGACGCGTCCACAGATATTAATTTCGCACTCGCGATAGGCGACTTGGACCTCGACACGTACCCTTATGACGATTTAATTGTCAATTATACCAATATTGGGAAATTGTCGTCTGTTTCGTACAACGCAGTAACAAACATATGTCCCACGTGGGAACTAGCGCAAGTTGCCGCTGATGATTTGCAAAGACTACAGATTCACGTGGCGTCAACACCGCCTTACGACTATGACTCTGCGGTTCCAGACAGTGGTTCCGTGGACTATCCGGAGCAAGCATTCAGTAGTACTACCTTGTTCCTGAATCAGTGGTACTGCGTAGGGACGAACAGGGTCAGAATTTCACCGACGGTCGGTGCAAACACTTCTACGTTCACGCAGGCTGGAGCTCAGCTTCTGCCGGCGACAGTAGAAATCAATCGATCACGTAAAGGATCATCGGGAACGACGAATGATGTTTTGACTCGGGCGAGCGTAATAGTATCAATGACCCCCGGATCAGATACGACGGTCCAGAGCACAACGGATCATGTTCATTGGCAGAGCATCGGCACGTCTAGTTGGAAATCAAACACCAACGAGATGATCTTGCCGATAACACTTAGTGGCGCACATCGCTATTTCAGGGCCGTTTCCAATTAGGCCCAAGCAAACATAAACCCTCTGACTGCGGTCAGCCAGAGGGTTTTATATGTCATAAATTTAATTTCTATATCTCTTTTTCTCCAACATTTCTAAGATCTATCCACGTTTCAGTAGTTATTGGAAGATAATGACTCGGATCAGATAGAGACTTACAATTGATCCTAAACTTATATGTCCCAACTGATTTAGTAGCCGTATCGCTTTCGAATTCTTTATATTCTTTTGGTTGCCCAACATTGTTATATGCTTTAATTGTTGGTGGCGTTTGATTACTATCTCCAATATTCCACTCCCAATTTCCAGCGCTCGGAGCTGTACCTGGAATTACTTGCGGAATGCACGAATCATAGCGCTGTGAAATATCAACAACATACTGTAAATAGAACGACGACCCCTTCTTTACTGGTAGAGGATTCCCTTGCGCATGCTTCGCCGCGAAACCAGACTTTGGACCTGAAAGCAAACTGAATGTATTGGTAGGAGTACGTACGACGGCAGTTCCGCAGAGTACAGGCGTACCTGACGTGACACCATTCAAATCAGAAGCTTCCATGTAGATTCTATAAGTATCCGGATCGACTGGGATCGTAAGTGTTGACGATGTGAGTTGATGCAACGTCATAGTTGAACCACTCTGACTGTCTTCGATAGCATAATAAAATATATAATCACTTGGACTGTTGTGACCTATTCCACCCCAAGCTGAATAGGAACCTAGTGTAACCGTAAATGAGCCGTCGCTATTCGGCAAATTTATCTGTGCCGAGGGAGTTAAACTGCACGATATACCAACCGGCGGCGGCGTCCAAGGTCCGCAACCATTGCAAGTGACCGGGGTCGGTTGCACGCTTGCACTCGGAATCGTTGGACTGAAATTTATCCACCCGACGACCGGACCGCCCCATGCATATCCGTTGAATATTCCCGTAGTCTTGTTGAACGTAACGCCACCAGAGCCGTTCAGTATAGGTGAAGTGTGACTCGCACCAGAAAGCTCTATCCAGCCATCCCAACCGTCCTGACGGCTATTCATGCTCGAGCAATCGCCTAATATAGTACCCGCGCAAGCTCTAGCCCAACCGCTCACTTTGCCACTGGAATAATCCACTACAGCGTCGTAGCCTTGCCCAGGATAATCGCTAAGACCACCGAATTGTATCCAACCGATATTGGAAGACCAGGCATGACCAGTTATATTTCCATATTGATCAACCGATACGCAAAATTGAGGGTTCGAACCAGAACATCCTGTATCAGCAAATGCCTGCTTGAAAAGGTCGAATTTGAATGATTGCGGAGCTTGCTGTTGGCTTTGATCAGGCGTAGAAGCTGGGCACACAGTCGCATAATCAGAATTGAAGCTGATCCAACCGATATTCGATGACCAAGCCCAGCCACAAAGAACACCTCCCTTTTGATTCGGATTTGATGGCGCAGCCGTGGCATGCGTCGTCGATGGTGTCGATAATGCCTCAAACATGAAAGCTCCGAGGGCACAAACAAAGACGATGGCCACAGATGTTATGTATTTTTTCATGTTTAAAATGGGGTTAGGAGAATTAACTACCCCACTATTTTACCGTCAAATCAACCTATTCACAAACAAAACTGTGGATAGTGCAGGAAGTAATGCCGTACGGCAAGAAATCGTAATCCCTGAGATTAGTACGGCAAACTGGCGAAATATTTCTTGGTTTCAGCGATCACATCCTCGACAGAATGATCGGCTTTGACGAAATACTTGAAAACGCCATTTTCCAGCGCATCCGCGACAACAGTTGGGTTATGGAGCTGAGTAAGCAGTACGATACAGGCAGTCTTTCCCCAGACATCCTTGCGAAGCTCTTTGATAAACTGCAGGCCGGTTAAGACCGGCATGACTACGTCGACCCAGATGAGGTCGGGGTGCTCTTTTATAGCCAAATCCAAGCCGGTCTTGCCATCGGCAGCCTTGAAGACTGTGATACCTTCCGCTTCCAGAGTTTCAGACAAAACAGTCCGGAATGCCTGATCATCTTCCACAACCAAGACTTTTTTTAGTGTTCTCATGATATTCTATTAATTTTTTATTGGATTTTATAATGGTGAAAAACTGCAATAGCCTCCCCGTTCGAAACTTTAAATAGGAAGGGTGAAATAGAAAGTGCTTCCTTTTCCCTCTTCGCTGGCTGCGCCGACCAGACCTCCATGCGCCTCGATGATGCCTTTAGCGATGACCAGACCTAGGCCAGTGCCTTTCTTGTCGCCCGACATAGCCGCCGACTGGAACTGCCTGAACTTATTGAACAAAAGCGGCAAATTCTCGCGTTTGATACCAACTCCGTTGTCAGTGATAGCTACTACCAGAGACGACGGCAGATCTTTGGACACCTGATCTGCCTCTTTCAGGAACCATGATACGCCATTGCGACGAGCTTCGTCAATGACGTCTTTGCCACGTTGATGCAGGAACGCTTGGATAGCTATTTTCCCTCCATCTCTGGTGAATTTAATAGCATTGAAGATGAAATTGTTGAAAACCCCAACCAGGGCATTCTCGTCGAAGCTCATGCTCCCTGGCGCATCGGCCGAAATCTCTATCTTCACCACAAGCTGCTTGGCTTTGACTGATGGATCAAAGAATTTTACCCTCTCCGCGACTAACTTTCTGATATCGCCAATAGGTTCCTTGAAGATCTGGTACTTTCCAGACTCGACTTTGGCGGCATCCAAGAGATTGCTGACCAATCGGAGCATGTCGGACGAGCTCTTGTGGATGATAGGAACGTACTCATGAACAACCTTCTCTGCGTGCTTGTGAGTCCGGTCGCTCATTATGAGCTCGGCGATCTTGTTGATGCCATCCAGCGGCGAGCGCAGCTCATGCACCATCATGGAGGTGAAATCCTCACGTAGAGTGTCGAGCTCCTTTTCTCGTGTTATATCGTGGAATATGACCACACCGCCCAAGGTCTCACCGCTGGTCATAGCCGCCGTGCTTTTGACTGGCGAGATGAATATCTGGAAGAATCGTTCGCCCAAGATGACTTCCGGTACTTCCAAGACTTTGCCGAGCTTGATGCTTTCTTCCAATTTGCTGCGGATATCAAATTTGCCAGCAACATGCTCGATGATATCGAAAATAGACAATTCCCGAGCGCTCACCAGTCCAAGCAACGTCTTCACTGCCGGATTGGCGACCAAAACCCGGTAATCATTGTCGGTCATGACGATTCCGTCAGCCATGCTCTCCACCATAGAGTTCAGCTTCCTCTGCTCCATTCTGACGACTTCTTGGAGCTTGCTCACAGCCTTCGAAGCCTGCTGAGTGATCTTGTAAAGGATGGTCATTTCCTCTTCCTTATAGAGGCCCGGCTTGGTATCGGATACTGTCAGTACTCCGACTACTTTTTCACCGATGACTAGCGGAATGTTGAAAAATGAACGCACTGGCTCATTCGTATCTTCAGATAAGATGACGCCGGATAGAACTTCCTCGATGACGCTCTTCGACAATTCCTTGTCCAAGAGAGCTGAAAGAGAACCTAGCATCCGTTCACGGATCTCGTTCAAAAATCCTCGATTGACCGATTTTTCCAACTGCACCTTGAAGATGACCTTCTCCGGCTGGATGAGCATGTAGGAAACCGCGCTGTATTCGATGAATTGCCGAAGCGAGCCGGTGATGATGTCGATGATCTCGTGAACATCTAGCGAATAGCCGATCCTGTCGCCGAGTTCCTTCAGGATCGCCAGTTCGTACATCTTTCTACCAGTTTCTTTTTCCTTGCCAGACATCTTTTCCAACAAAAAGCGGCTGCGCACATAAAAGGCCAGACCGGCGATCAAAGCCAGAGAGGCTGAAAAGATTATGGTTAAACTAGGCATGACAAATTGCTACTGCTTCGAACTCCCGACTCTGGCTTACTCGACCTTATTGATACCCGGATACTTCTCGAAGATAGAGCTCAAAGCGCTTTTGACGATCTGGCCGGATAATTCGACATAAGCATTGACTAGCTGCTGTATGACCTCCTTGGGATCTCCGGCGATATCTGTGACCGCGCAATCGTCGCTGACTTTCAAGCCAGAAATGCTTCTAGCTTTCAAGAGAGCGATATCAGGACCCAAGATGACCGCTTGTTTTTTTATAATCTCCGTCAGTAATTTGAGATATTGTTCTTTGTTTTCCATGGAATTATGTGAATTATTTTTAAATTGTTAGCCCTGGTTCATCTTGTGGACTTCATTCCTAGCCGAAATTAAGGTTCTCATCGACCAGATGAACATCACAAACCAGATCAAAAAGATCGGGATGCCGAAGTAGACTCCGTTTTGAACATTTTCGAACATATAAGCAGTAGTCACCACGCCTAGACTATACATTTCCACCAACATGGTTATGACCAGCACCTTGGTGATCTTTCCGATCATTGATCCTCTGACCATGCTATATACTTGACGACCTTTGACGAATAGATAGATGCTGCCGGCTATGAGGACCGGCCAGCCTACGACCAATATTATTGTTCTCAAAGTTGTAAGATTACTCATGTTGATAATGTTATCAGTAATAGCGTGCTTATATTATAGCGTGAAACAATTATAACCTGAATCACCTAGATCATTCAATCTCTTTTGTCCCCTTCTGATATGACTTGAGCGGCAATCGATCCCAATTCGCTAAGATCGGAGTGACAAATTTCCAGGAAGCCATGATCTCTTCAGTCGAAGCGAATAACGTCTGATCGCCGATGAAAGCATCGTGTATGAGCCGTTCATAATCGTCGGGCAAATCCGCATACGATGGCACATCGGCGTACTTGAATTTCAGCGTCTTGGCATCGATAGCAAACTCATAGCCCGGCTTCTTCAAGAAGAACTTGATCTTGATCCCCTCATCAGGCTGGATCCGGAAGGTCAGAATATTCTGACGCTCCGCAGCCGACACGGACGAACTTTGATCCTTTTCTAATTTTTTATCTAGAATTTTTAATTTCGATTTTTTAAAATAGACGTCGATTTCTGTTTTTGACTCGGCCATGGCCTTGCCACTTTCCAGATATATCGGCACTCCGCGCCATCTCGATGAACCGATACTGGCTTGGAGGCGGATATATGTTTCAGTCTTCGACTGGGGAGAGACTCCGGTTTCAGATCTGTAACCGTCATATTGGCCTTTGGCGGCAGTCTTTAATAGCTCCGAGGTCGAGATCCGACGAAGGGATTTCAAAACTTTGGCTCGCTCTCGACGGATATCATCCGCAGCGTATGAACGCGGCTCATCCATAGTGACCAAGGCCAGCATCTGTAGAAGATGGTTCTGCCCAACGTCCTTGAGCGCGCCTATCCGATCATAGAAATCTCCACGGCTATGTACCCCCTCGCTTTCCATGAGCTTTATGTGGATCTTGTCGATATATTCCCTGCGCCACATCGGCTCGAATATCTGATTCATGAAGCGAAATGCCAAGATGTTCTGCAAAGCCTCCTTGGCTAGATAGTGATCGATGCGGAAGATCTGCTTTTCTTCGAAGAGAACTTCCAAAAGCTTGTCCAACGATCGGGCGGTTTCGATATCATTACCAAAAGGCTTCTCGATAAGGATCCGAGTCCAGCCAGAAAGATCGTCGCAAGGTACGGTCAATTTTGAGTGTGCCAAATTGTTCAGGATACCCTCATACATATTTGGCGGCACGGAGAGATGGAAAAGCTTGTTCGAACATTGACCCCAACGATCATCTATAGATCGTAGTCGCTCCGCCAAACGTTCGTAGGCCGGCATATTATCGAAGAATCCCTGCTCATATGACATATGGTCAAGAAAATGCTTGATGTCCTCTTCGTGATACTTGCCAGGCTTCACGTTTAGATGCTCTCGAATGTAGTCACGGAATTCCTCACGGCTAAAAGACCGGCGCGAAAAGCCGATGATAGCAAAATTCGGTGGCAACATTCTCTTTGAATATAGAGCTAAAAGGGCTGGCAACAGTTTGCCAGAAGCGAGATCACCGGTGATACCGAAGATGACGAATATAGTTGGATGCAAAGCTAAGGGCGAGGATGAATTCATGATGACGTTAGTCTACACCATAGTTCATCAAGTTGGAAAGTTACAAGTCAGAAAGTTGTCGCAGTACAAACTTTCTAACTTTATGAACTTGCAACTACATTCCTTCCCCCCATTCCACCCATTTCGGATAGATCTCGCCAGCAACGAACACACAAGGCAGGACCACGATAGCCGTAAGCACCCAAAGGATAAAGGAGATGACTTTAGGTAGAATCTCAATGAATGCAGACCACATCTCACCCCAGACTGCCAATAGGGAGCCCAGTATTTCCGTTAGTATATTTCCGCCTGATTCGTCCATATAATGGATACTAGCGCAGCTCATTATTCGGCGCAAGATGAGGTCAGATATCCACATTTTGTCAAATTTGGCTTAATGATAAGTGGTATACTATAGGCACATCCATGGAAGAAGCATTGAATACGCCGATCCTTTCGGGTCAGCCTTTACCGAAGCATGAGCATCGTCGAATGATGATAGGATTCATCGCGATCGCTGTCATACTCATCATCGCAATTTTGGCAATTTATTATTTTGCTTCGAGACCTTCATCAAACATATCCACCGCTCCAGTAGCTCAAAGACAGCCTTAGAAAATAGAATTATTTCACTCGTGTGCACCCTGCAGGGCTCGGTCCCTACGGGACCGATACAGTCTTCGCATTTTCTCAGACTCGATATTCTCGTCCTCGAAAATATGCTCAGACTTTTCTCGCCCTTGACGCAAGTCGCACATGCGACTTGCTCAGGGTGCACAAATTCGCTCTGCTCATTTGTGCACCCTGCAGGGCTCGAACCTGCGACCTCACCCGTGTGAAGGGTGCGCTCTAGCCAACTGAGCTAAGGGTGCTCTTTACAAAAACGAAATCCGAATCTCGAAATACTAAACGATCGTTCGGGCTGCCGAGAATCGAACTCGGACCGCATCCACCCCATGGATGTATACTACCACTATACTACAGCCCGCACTTACCATTTGAAACATACTACCACCATACTACAGCCCGGTATCATCACCATCAAAGCGGCAGTTCGTATAGCTTACGATATTTTTGATAATTTCTCAATTTATGTTACCATTCTCACGTTACTGATTCGAGTTCGTATTTTTCGGGCCTAAACTAGCTTCGCTAAATTAGGCCCATCGCTCGAACGAAATGAATATGGTATATTCACTTCGCTTCTCGCTCGGGCCTATAGTAAAGCGGTATTACGCGTCCATGGCATGGACGAAGTCGGGGTCCGACTCCCCGTAGGTCCACAAAAACAAGGAGCTCGCTTGCGAGCGACTATGTTTTTGTAGGATGTCGCCTGCAGGGCGGCGCCACATGCAGGAAGAATAGTCGGGGCGTAGTATAGTGGTAGTATACACGCTTCGGGTGCGTGAGGTCCGAGTTCGATTCTCGGCGCCCCGACAAGATGGGCCTATAGTAAAGTGGTATTACGCGTCATTCGCATTGACGAAGCGGGAGTTCGATTCTCCCTAGGTCCACTGAAGATCTGCAGCCTTGTGCATAACTTCCCCGCTCACAATTGACAATAATTTGCTATAATGGGGACGTCCATTTATTAATTATAAACATAATTTTAATATCATGAAATCACTCCACGGAGTAGCATTTATTTTATTGATTATCGGCGGTATCAATTGGCTTCTGGTTGGCCTTGGAATGTGGTTCGGCGGAAACTGGAATGTCGTCACTCTTATTCTCGGCGGTGTTCCATGGCTCGAAGCATTGGTTTATGTCCTGGTAGGCCTATCAGCCATCAAGCTTCTCATGTGTCACAAGAAGACTTGCAAGGAATGTGACAAGGGAGCCGCTCCGGCACAGATGTAATTCAGCAGAATTACCTACTGGGTAGTATTTGAAAAGTTTCGGATGAAAAAACCATCTCAAAACGAGGTGGTTTTTTCTATCAATGTACAACCATTCGTTTTTGGGTTATTATAGCCAAACCGTCAAAAGGGCCCGTAGCTCAATTGGTAGAGCGTCCCGATGCACATCGGGGAGGCAAGCGGTACTATGTCTTTCGTATATATCTTACAGAGCAAAAAGACAGGCCGATACTACATAGGTAGCACAAATGATTTGTCGCGACGATTAGCGGAGCATAATTCAGACCAAACCAAATCGCTCATCTACCAAAGGCCATTGGTTGTAGTATTCTCGAAAGAATACGGTAACTTGTCAGATGCGAGAAGGATAGAAAGGAAATTGAAGAAAATGAAAAGTCGGAGTATCATCGAGCACATAGTACACGACCAGGAGATCAAAGTTGTTTCATAACGTCATCATGGGCCCGTAGCTCAATTGGTAGAGCGCCTCATTTGCAATGAGGAGGCAAGCGGTTCGAAACCGCTCGGGTCCACCACTGGCAAAAATGCCGAGACTTGTTCTCGGTATTTTTGACAGTGAGGGGGCGGTCGGGAGTGGTTTCGAAGGACGGAGCGAGCGGAGGCGAGCGAGTCGGGGTCGCGGGCCGAGCCAGCAGGCGAGGACCCGTGACCGAAACCGCTCGGGTCCACCACAAGTCTCACTATTTCATGGCTTGACTAAGCGGTAATATCGTTGTCTTTAAATATGGCTTGCCTTTCTGCTAATACTGTGCTATACTATTAACAGTTTAAAACACGGTAAACAACTGCCCTCTGTACCCTTTTAGGGAAGATGGCAAGAAAGGACCTTGTAATATGATTAGATTCGCTTGTAAGTGGTTTAAGCGCTGCGGCGGCTGGCTGGTAATCGCCGCACTCTTCATCGGCCTAGTAATATCGATCCGCTCCTGCAAATCGCCGTCACCGGAAAAAGTGGCGCATGCACGTGCCATGACCACGGAATTGACGACGCTCGTACGCGGAGATTTGGTACATATCAATTATGACTGGGAGATTGTGAGCTCGTGCACCACAGAAACCCTAATAACTGTGAGCTTCCGTGATCAGAAGTACGTCAATCGCGAGACATCTCGTGCAAGATGGATCGTCGATCGTGTGGTTGGTAAATCGGACACCAACAGTTACTCAGCAGTTTGTGTTGACCTCATTACACGGATGGTTCACTAACGCCGTCCTCCCATAGTCCCACAAGGAAAGTCCTACGACTCCTCGTGGGACTTTCTCTTTATCTGAATAATATACAAATTCCAATATTAGCTCCTACTCAACGCCAACTCGATGACATGATCAACCAGCTCATACGTGTCGCTGCCGACAGCGCGAAGAGCTTTGGGCATGAGAGATTCGCCGGTCAGACCTGGCAAAGTATTCACTTCAAGCACATAGATCCCCCGCCGCGGATGGATGATGAAATCAGAACGGGAATAGTGGCGCAAACCGAGCACTTGGTGGATCTTTCGCGCCAGGCTCTCGATGGCACGCTTGAACATATCTTGAAAAGTAGCGGGCACGATCTCTTGGGACATGCCTTGATACTTGGCTTCGTAGTCGAAGAACTTGGTCATGGGACGGATCTCTATGGGTGGCAAGGCATACAATTCCTGGCCACGAAATCCTTCGATGACGCCACAGGTCGCTTCGATGCCTGGAATGAATTCTTCTATCATGACTGAATCAGAATGGAGAGAGGCCGCCTTCAAAGCTTCGGGCAATTCGTTGTAATAGATGACCTTGGTCACGCCGACCGACGAACCGCTTGCCGTTGGTTTGACGATGGCTGGCATAAGAAAGGAATGAAATAGATCGCCTGCAACATTTGTCGTATTATCCCTGATCAACGCTGATGGAATCTCCCTGCTGTAAGGCGAACGAATGCCATGATCCTTGAAAGCCTTCTTAGACAATACTTTATTCATTCCCACAGCCGAGCCTAATGAACCGCTTCCGGTAAAAGGCAAGCCGTGTGCCTCCAAAAAAGCCTGAACTTTTCCATCTTCGCCATAGGCGCCATGTAAGGCATTGAAAGCCACGTCGATATGTTTTGATGCGTCAGATGGCTGGATCGGGACGCCATTCATATGCCAAATGCCATTCTTATCAATAAAAACGTCACAGGCCTCGTACTTATCACTAAATCGATCCTTGAGCACAGACAATACTGCCGCTCCGGAATTCAACGACACCTGGTATTCATTCGATGGCCCTCCGCGCAAAACGCCGACACGTGTGTGGTGATTCATGCAGACATTGTAACGTATTTACAATGTATTCAGAAGTGAATAGAAACGATTCGCTTGGTGAATGATGTCTCCTCGCCTCCTCGCAAGGTCGCCATTCCAAATTGCAGCCGTATGCGCTTCCAGGGATTCAGCTCATACGGGCAATTTGTTCATGGCTCAGATCGCATTGCGAGTCATCTCGAAGACATCATTCACCAAGCTCACCTAGAACAAACTCTTTGATCTTCGCAACCGATGATACTTGATAGCAAATCTATGCGCCTCTGCATTCACAGCAATGATTTCTTGACGATGTGCATTTACAAGTTCAGCCGAACCGATCAATTCAGATGCTTTATGTTTGTCGTCTTTTTTTACAGCGACGACTGGAATCTCTACTCGCCTGGCTTTGAGCACTGATTCAGCAGCTTTCTTTTGCATTTCATTTCCATCGACGACGATCAGATCTGGGTAATCCCATTCGCTATGATTCAAACGCCTGAATAGAATTTCCGAAAGTCCGGCCACATCATTATTCGCTTCTCTAGATATCTTGAATTTTCGGTACTCGTTTGAAGATAGTTGGCCATTTATTGAAACCGTCATGGCTCCGACGACATTTGTGCCAGATAGATGTGCGATGTCGTATGCTTCTATTCTGTAAGTCCGATTGGATGGTCCGACCGCGGAATCGCTCGATGTGCCCCCATTCGATTCAGTCGCATTCCTCTTGATCAACGCTATATCGTTAATGTGATCGAGAGCGTAGAGCAGCTTTCTATTCTGGCCAGCTTCTTCAAATTTCATAGCCTTAGCATTTCGCTTCATATCACGTTCAATCAATGAACGGACTCGCTTGCTATTCCCTTCAAAGAAAAGCGATAAATATCTGATAGTTTTCAGGTAGTCTTTTCTTGCCTCCGAATCATTACTATCCGGCGACTGACCCAAAGATTCGTAGAACCTCTCATGCCGAGGATCGTGAGCTTTCTTGTCTCTGAATGGAAAGATTCGACGCAATATCTTCAACGCTTCTTTGATCAGTGCTCCCTCCACAAACGGCCCGAACTGCTTCAAAACCTTGTATTGCAAAACGCCTCCATCTGAATGTTGCTCAAAATCTCTCGCTCTTACCAGGAAGACTCTCGGCCAAGGTTCGTCCGTAATGATCACATACTGATCGCTCTTATCATCCCTCTCGGCCACATTATGATATGGCTGGTAGCGTTTGATGAGAGAGCTCTCTAAAAGGATTGCTTCCAAGACCGAATCTGTCTTCTGCCAAGTCAGAGTCTTTGCTTTGGTAACCATGTCAATGATCCGCGGACCACGAGTATCGATGAGATCAATAGCAAAATAGCTTTTGACACGATCTTTTAGGGAGGTAGCACGACCGATGTAGATTGGCCGTCGGCGATAGTCCCTGAATATGTAAACGCCCGGCTGATCAGGCAGTTTCTTGTTTTTGACATATTGACGTTTCATGATTGTAAGAGTATTGTAATTTTAGAGCACTTGCAAGTTATCGCGCTCTTTGAGAAAGGAAAGCTAGTTCTATGCTAACCAATTTATCATCTACATCTGTATTCATTATCGTCTTGTCGCTTTGCTTTGCTATGATCATTCTCTGGCCCAAGATCGGCCGAAAAACCAAGAATGGCAGCCCAATGGAAAAGCCCAACAACAACGACGTCGAGAAGGCAATCGATGACTTCTGCAAAGGTCGTTAACTCAATATTCAGAAAGGACAATGAATTATGCTTTTCGAAAATGATGACCCTGAAGATGACGGATCTGGACCGGCGGTCAAGATATTAATATACCTGATTCTGGTGGTCGGGGCAGTCCTAGCTTTGATCAATCTTCCAGGCCAAGCACTTCGTACGTTACGGCATGCGCCGAAAGATATTGGTGATTCACCTGGTACATTGATGGAGGTATTTACTTTATGGTGACCTCCGATCCCCAATCGATATCAGTGTTCGCCGCCGGCCTACCACCGGCTTTTTTGTGCCTACTTTTTTAGAATTTTCTTCAAATACTGACCTGTGTAGCTCTTCTCGCTCTTGGCGATATCTTCCGGTGTACCTTTAGCGACTATCTTACCGCCACGATCACCACCATCAGGGCCGATATCTATGACGTAGTCAGCATTCTTTACAAGATCCAGATTGTGTTCGATGACAACGACCGTATTCCCTTTGTCTACTAATTTTTGCAGAATGTCGATCAATTTCTTTACATCTTCATAGTGCAATCCAACTGTCGGCTCATCTAATAAGTAAATAGTCTTCTGTAAATGAGCGCGATAAAGCTCCGATGAGATCTTTACCCTTTGCGCCTCACCGCCGGAAAGCGTCGTGGCCGATTGGCCAAGCTTCACATATCCGAGTCCGACGTCCATAAGAGTCTTTAATCTGTCTTCAATCGCCGGAATGTCCTCAAAGAATTTCAAAGCTTCTTCAATTGTAAGATCCAACACTTCGTGGATATTCTTCTTACGAAACTTGATTTCAAGAGTCTCCTTTGTGAAACGAGTGCCATTACATATATCACAAGTTACATAGACTGTTGGCAGAAAATGCATCTCTACCGCGATCTCGCCGTTACCCTCACAAGCTTCGCAGCGTCCTCCTGGACGATTGAATGAGAATCTTCCAGGACCCCAACCTCGCGCCCGTGCTTCTGATTCAGCAGCGAACATGTCGCGGATATGCGTCCAAGCACCTGTATAGGTCGCTGGATTTGATCGTGGTGTCCTGCCGATCGGAGACTGATCGATGAGGATGACTCGACTGACATACTCAGAACCGCCAAAGCTCTTGCAATTGAATAATTCATTTGTGCGCAATCGTGATTCGAATCTAGCTTGCAGATTCCTATGTAATATCTCGTACATGAATGAGGACTTGCCTGAACCAGAGACTCCGGTTATGACATTGAGACATCCGAGCGGCACGTCCACGTCCATATTCTGAATATTGAAGATATGACCACCCCTAACCATTATCTTCCCTTTGGGTTGACGACGCTCCTTAGGCAGAGGTATCGACTCCTCGCCTCGCAGATAGGCCAAAGTCAACGAACCGCTGGTATTCTTCTCGGCAGTAAGAAGATCATCCAAATAGCCGGAAACTACAACTTTGCCACCATGCACGCCGGCACCTGGTCCGATATCCACGAGGTAGTCAGAAGCGAACATGGTATCTTCATCGTGCTCTACGACAATGATGGTATTCCCGAGGTCGCGCAAACGCTTCAAAGTACCGATCAGGCGGTCATTGTCGCGCTGATGCAAGCCGATAGTCGGCTCATCCAGCACATATAGCGCGCCGACAAGCCCTGACCCCAATTGCGAAGCTAGTCTTATACGCTGGGCTTCTCCACCAGATAACGTATGTGCACGACGGTCTAGAGTAAGATATTCGATACCGACGTTGACCATGAATAGGAGCCGGCCAGATATTTCTTTCAATACCACTTTAGCGATCTCTTTTTCACCTTCAGTCAATTTGATATCTTTGAAATACACGATCGCGTTCTCGATGGACATGTCAGTGATCTCCACGATATTCTTTCCGTCGACGAGCACTTTTAAAGCTTCATCGCGAAGCCTGGCACCCTTACAAGTCGGGCACGGTTTGTCGCTCCAGATGCTTTCTGTGCCAAGGCCATTACAGGCGGCGCAAGCGCCATATGGCGAGTTGAACGAGAATAGACGCGGCTCGACTTCGGGATACGAGAAGCCGTCGTATGGGCACATGAATTTGACGGACATCAGTTGCTCGTTCGACTCTGCGGCTGCGGAACTGCTGTCAGTTCGAGTGCTGTGAGCCAGTTTCGAGACGACATTGTTATTACGTCCTGGATACTCAATCCGGATCAATCCATCAGCCTCGAGGATGGCCCTTTCAAGAGCTTCCGATAATCGTTCGCGGGCATTCTCGAAAGCCTTCCTGTCCTTTGAGTCTTTAAATTCGCTCAAGAATAGTTCATCCACCAGAACATCGATGTCATGCTTCTTGTTCTTTTCCAGGATTATCTGATCGCGAAGACGATGAATAGTGCCGTCTATGCGGACACGGTCATAACCTTTGCCGAGCATGTCGTAAAGCATTTGGTAGTACTCACCCTTTCGACCGACAACGACCGGGGCATAGATCCTAACCTTGGCATCGGCAATGTCGACACCAAAGACTTTTTTGGCACGATTTGTTCGTGTCGTCACTGTCTTCAAGATCGTTTCAAGTATCTCTTCTTTTGAAATTCGTTCGATCGGCCGATTGCAAATCAAGCAATGCGGCTTACCTACGCGAGCGAAAAGCACGCGCATGTAGTCATAGATCTCGGTGATCGTTGCCACAGTCGAACGCGGATTGTTAGAACGAGATTTTTGATCGATGGAAATTGCTGGTGAGAGACCGATGATCTCATCTACATCCGGTTTCTGCATTTTATGCAGGAATTGGCGGGCATAAGCGGAAAGCGACTCGACGTAACGCCTCTGACCTTCGGCGAATATGGTATCGAAAGCCAGCGAAGATTTGCCAGAACCAGAAAGTCCGGTGATGGCTATCATCGTATTCCGCGGCATTTCCACGGTGATATTCTTCAGATTATGGGTACGCGCTCCTTTGACGATGATCTTATCACCGCTTTTGGATGGCTCGCCGTGCTTTGTTACGGCCTGATTTTGGTTGTGACCACGCGCATTCGCGTCGGCCTTGGACATGGCTGACATAGTGCGCGGATAGTATCATGAAAATGACCTAAAATCAAATCCGAGGAGTAAACTAGCTATCAGTAGACAAAAAAAGAGCGGCCCGCCTGTGCGAAAACCGCCCGTAAACTCGAATGTGAAATTGTCGTGGCAGTCCATCGCCTCTTAATCGACCAGGCCGCCACGATATTCGTGATAACCAATTTCAACTTGATGACTATCTAGAATCTGCTCACGTCCCTTAAATTTCCGGAAATCGTTACGCTCCGGAAAATTGACGTAGGTGTAGTCTTTCGCGGCGAAAATGATCGGCCCGCGGCCACCGTAGAATCGTTTTTCTAAGAAATAAGCCTGCTTCAAACTTTCGCGCAGGTATGGAATGACCCGTTTTGGGTAGTGGCCTTCATAGCTCATGAACCAGACCATCTCACCGTTGTGATGTATCAATGTGGTGCCATGGCTTTGATCTGACGATGGCGACGTGAAATACATGTCGTACATCTCAAAGTTTCCGTAGACGACCCTGATGAGGTGCGAGCCGGGGATATCCTGGAGAGTCGTGATCTTCGGATCGTTTCCAACCCAACCGCGTGTCATGGCCTCAAAAAAGGCGTCCCTGATTTGATCATCTGCAAGTATCTTTGCTTTCATTTTATTATGTTCAATTTCCTTTCAAAGGACAGAATATAATACAATGTGTATTATGTCAACTTGCCCGTACCTACCAATCTAGTCTTACCCATTTATCTTTCCCAGTCGTATACTACTACGTGACAAGCACAGAAGAAAATAGAATATGGAACGTAGGACCCTATGCTTGGGCCAGCATTTTTTTGGTGATCGTCTCAATGGCGGCCAGGATCGCTTTCTATCCGGTCGCCAGCACGGACTACACAGTGAGCATTGTCCATTGGATTCAAGCTCTGCGAACTTATCCAGGATTGACAGCCTTCAGATATCCGTTCGCCGACTACGTGCCATCCTACCTTTATGCATTGAAGATCGTCGCGCTCATCAACCTGAATGATCTATACCTGGTCAAGACCATCTCTGCAATATTCGATACATGTGTAGCAGTTATGAGCTATCTCCTGTTAGGACTGGCAAATGAGAACAAATACACAAAGTGGCAACGGATATTTGCTGCAGCTGTGATCTTCGCCATTCCAACCGTAGTCATGAACAGCTCTCTCTGGGCTCAATCCGATTCCATATATACAGCAAAGGAACAGGCTTTTTTGAACATTATTTTGTTTTCATTGTATTTTTAATAATAGGTCACAGGCGGAACAGCCGCGTGCTTAGCAGAAAAGTGTACTCCGATGAGTCGACCGTTCAAGCTACATTTATTGTCTAATGGTCGCGGAATCGAGATTGTTCTATAGCGGCTGATCTTCGAACTATTTTGCCATGGTCTAATTTTTTATAAATGATCCAAGAAGAAACTCCGCGTAATGTCAATGACTCGCGGACCCCTTCAAAGGAAACCTGTCGTTGTATGAGGCATCATTTCTGCCCCACCAGATCATGCATGATGATCGGACTCTCGCCTTTGTGCTTCTTTTTTACTTCAAAAGTAAATTTGACCTCTTTTTCACCGAGCGTGTTCTTGACTGGAGGAGCGACGTCGACTTGGATCTTGCCACCTTTGGCAACTTGCTGACCGATGAGCAGATTGGCAACCGGAGTTAGGATCTTTGTTTGGATGAGACGCTTCAACGGACGAGCGCCGTATTGAGGGTTGTAGCCTTCCTTGGCTAGGTAATCGTAGACCGTCGGAGACAGGGCCAGTTCGATGCTCTTTTCAGCAAGACGCTTGACTGTCTGAGCAACTTGGATAGTGACGATCTCTCTTATAGCTTCAGGCGTGAGGATATCGAAGATGATGATGTCATCGACGCGATTGAGAAATTCTGGTCGGAAATAATCCTTGAGGGCCGAGTTGATCTTGTTCTTGGCCTCAGTGTAATTCTCCTTTTCCGGATTTGTGGTATTGGTGGCAAAACCGATCTTCTCCATTCGTTCGATATGCTGAGCGCCAATGTTCGACGTCATGATGATGACGGTATTGCGGAAGTTCACGACGCGTCCCTTGGAATCGGTCAACCGGCCGTTATCGAGAACCTGCAACAAGACGTTGAAAACTTCCGGATGCGCCTTCTCTATCTCATCGAAAAGTATAACGGAATACGGACGATGGCGGACGGTTTCGGTGAGACCTCCCGATTCATCGTAGCCGACATAACCTGGAGGAGCGCCGATGAGCTTGGAAACTGAATGCTTTTCCATGAATTCGGACATGTCGACTCGGATCAAAGCCTTTTCGTCATTGAAAAGGAATTCAGCCAAAGCTTTGGTCAGCTCCGTCTTTCCTACTCCTGTCGGTCCAAGGAATATGAACGAGCCTATAGGTCTATTTGGATCGGCGATTCCGGCGCGCGAGCGACGAATGGTATCTGAGATTTTGGTAACTGCCTCGTTCTGGCCGACGATACGCTTCTTGAGTTCCTCTTCCATGCGGACCAGCTTTATTGCTTCCGATTCCAGCATCCTAGTAACAGGGATGCTCGTCCAGCGAGAAACGACACCAGCAATATCTTCGGCGGTGATCTCTTCTTTCAAGATCCGGCGAGACGACTGAAGCTTCTTCAGACGCTTATTCTTCATCTCCAATTCCTTTTCCAAAGCCGGCAATCGTCCATAACGGATCTCTGCAGCTTTAGCCAAATCAGCACGAGCTTCAGCGCTTTCACCTTCCAAACGCAATACTTCAAGTTCCTTTTTCAAGCGCTTGATATCGGCAATGGTTTCCTTTTCATTCTTCCATTTGAGCTCCAATTCGGAAGTGCTCTCCTTGAGATCTGCGATCTCCGTCTCTATCTTGGCGGTGCGGGCTTTTGATTCTTTGCTAGTCTCTTTTTTCAAAGCTTCACGCTCTATCTCCAGGCGCATGATCTTGCGGCGCGTCTCCTCTAACTGAGGCGGCATATTCTCCAAAGAAATTCGTAACGAAGAAGAGGCCTCATCTATAAGGTCAACGACTTTGTCAGGCAAGAATCTGTCAGTTATGTAACGGCTGGCCAAATTGACCGCCGCTACGATGGCATCATCGGTGATATGGACTCCATGGAACATCTCATATTTCTCCTTGAGCCCACGAAGAATGGCGATAGCATCATCGATCGAAGGCTCATTTACATATACTGGTTGAAAACGTCTAGTCAAAGCAGGGTCTTTCTCTATATATTTCTGATATTCCTTTATGGTAGTGGCACCGATGGCTCGGAGCTCTCCACGTGAAAGGGCTGGCTTCAACATGTTTGAAGCGTCCATGGAACCCTCGGAGGCACCGGCGCCAACCAAGGTATGTATCTCGTCTATGAAAAGAATGATCTTACCTTCGGAACGTTCGACTTCCTTCAAAATATTCTTTAGTCTTTCCTCGAATTCGCCGCGATACTTCGTGCCGGCTATGAGCGAACCCAGGTCGAGCGAGACAAGTTCCTTGTCTTTCAATGATTCTGGTATATCTCCTTGGGCCATACGCAAAGCCAAACCTTCGACTATGGCGGTCTTACCGACACCAGCCTCGCCAATGAGGATCGGGTTGTTCTTCGTTCGGCGAGAAAGAATCTGGATGATACGCATAATCTCCGACTCGCGGCCGATGACAGGATCGAGCTTGTTCTCACGGGCTAGTTTGGTGAGCGATCGAGCGTACTTATAGAGAGTGCGGAACTTCTTTGGCTCAGCATCCTTGGACACCGGATTGGTTTTGAGCTCCTCTATGATCTTGACCACGGCGTCCTTCTCTATCTTGAATCGCGCCAAGACATCGCGCGCCACGCATGGCACGTCGAATATAGACAAGAATAGGTGTTCAGTCGAAATGAACTCATCTTTTAGTATGGTCGAGACTTTGACTGAATTATCCAGGATCTGCGCCAAATCTGGTGTCAGATATATTTGATATGAAGGAGAAAGGACGTTCGAACCTTCTGGGGATTCGATGTGTTCTAAGACCACGTCTGTAAGCATCGGGGTGTCTATCTCCATCCGGTCAAGAATGGAAGCAACCATGCTCTCTTCCTGTAATATGAGAGCGCACAGAAGGTGCACCGGATTTACATGGTTCTGGCCGCGTTCTATGGCCAATTCATGGGCTCGGCGCAAGGCTTCTCTGGCTTTGGTGGTGAGTTTGGCTAGTGGTGGCATGGGTGTTATGTGGTTGCATTTTACTATTAATTGTAGTCGCCGTCAATGATTATTTGAGGCCTATGAACGATGGATTTGAGCGATCATGCTGCTCGTAAAGAGTACGATGACTAATAAGGTTTTGGTTCGATTGCCGCGCTATAAACATGTCTTTTCCTGAATTAATTTCATTCACACAAATTGATTTGCGTGATATTATCAACGACTCTACAGAGCCATATTTCTTTATCATTACACAACAAATTACACAATTCCTGTCAATGAGAATATTTTAGGAATTGATGAATCCCAGTCGCCACGCACAGCGAGTCTATGGTGCCTCTCTTCTTTTATAAGCTATAAGCCGGCCTAGTGCGACCCTTATGAGTAGTTTTTTTGCGCTAGATAATCTTACCTAATCGGCACCATTTCAACCTTACCAGTCAACCGATCCTTGGTTTCAATAGAATTTGATTTCAAGCTCTTCTCACTTATGACATAGCGCTTGGGGATACCCATGAGATCTGAATCAGCAAACTTAGCGCCAGCACCTGTATCGCGGTCATCATATAGAACTTCAATTCTTTTCTTGGTGAGCTTTTCATAGAGTTCATCCGCTGCTTTCTTTACCGTTCCAGCCTCATCGAACAATGCCACCAAATGAACAGCAAACGGAGCGACTGATTCCGGCCAGACCAATCCTTTGTCATCAGACCAGACTTCGGCGATCGTACCCATGAGACGTCCAGGACCGATACCATAGCTTCCCATGACGACCGGCTTGGACTTCCCTTCAGCGTCTTTGTAATTCAAGCCGAGGGCTTCGGAGAAGCGCGTACCTAAGCTAAAAATATTTCCGACTTCGATCGATTTCTTTTCAACCAATTGAGACTTTTCCAGTTTCAAATCCTTTAAGACCTCATCATTGAATACTTCCTTATTCACAGCCATCTTCTTTTCTTCGTGGACATAGATCAAATCTTCACCAGCTTCACAAGTAGTTTGAAATTCATGGGAGTATTTAGAGAATGATCCTCCACTAGCGAACGTCACGTATGTTTGCGCTCCAATACCAGCACGCTCGAATATCTTTACATAAGCCATCTTGGCCTTCTCATAGAATTCCTGATGAGCCTTATCGTCAACATTGAATGAATACAGGTCCTTCATGAGAAATTCGCGGCCGCGCAATATTCCTGACTTGGCACGCTCTTCGTTACGGAATTTTGTTTGGAATTGGTATGCAGAAATAGGCAAATCTCGAAATGAGCTGATGTGATCCTTCATAAGCGCTGTCAAAGGCTCCTCGTGTGTAAATCCGAGTCCGACTTCGTTACCATTCTTGAGATTCGTCTTGAACCAATTGTCTACCTTTTCGTCGCTCCAACGATCGGTCGCTTCCCAATTGCGCTTATCTTGTAAAGCCGTCAAATGGATCTCTTGCCCACCAATAGAGTTCATCTCTTCACGAATGATTCCTCTGATCTTATTCAAAGTCCTGAGCCCTAATGGCAAATATGAATAAACACCAGCCATTTCTTTGTGAATAAATCCAGCACGAATGAGGAGTTGGGCATTCTTGGCCACTTCATCCTTTGGAGCTTCGCGACGAGTTTTGGTAAATAGTTGTGATTGTTTCATGGCTGTAATCATAACCTAAAAACCTAATGTTGCACCAGCTTGGCGATATCCTTATAAGTGACTGCCACCATGAGGATCATGAGCAGGATGAAGCCGACAGTATTCACGATGTTAGTGAATTTGGCGGAGATACGTCGACGGAATATGCCTTCAATGGCCACGAACAGGATGCGCCCGCCATCCAGCGCTGGGAATGGAATTAGATTTATGATTCCCAAGTTTACGGATATGAGAGCGGTGAACATGAGCAGGCTCATAAATCCTAGCGAGAGAACGTTTCCAACATCGGCCGCTATGCCAACTGGACCACTCACTTGTGACCACTGTGCCGTGCCTTGGAATATACTCGTGATGAAGATGAATAATCCGACTGCAGTCTGTTCCATAGTGATCCAGGTGTAGTGAGTCGCTTCATATATAGCGGTCAAGATTGGCAACCTCAACGTCACAGCGTCGGCTAGTTGGATACCGACGACAAATCTGCCAGGAACCAAAGTGCCAGAAGGAGTGATGGTCGTAGTGCTAGCTTGCCCTCCATGCATGAAACTGACGATGACAGGTGTCCCTAGACTAGCATTGACTGTGTCTGGAATAACAGTTGCAGAAAGTTTGGTGGTGCTACTCGTGCCGTTTAGCGAAAGCTCCGCATGTGTAGATGGAACCGATATCTTTGTTATCGTGTCACCAGGGTTGAGTCCAGCCTTCTTGGCAGGAGAATTATCAGAGACGTAAGTGATGATAGTTCTTGGATCATGAAAACGGCTAACATATTGCTGAAAATCACCAGGAGCTGCAGTCATGCCGCAAGCGAATACGATCACGTACAAAATCCAAGCGAATATGAAATTGAAAAGCACACCAGCGACTAGAACTGCCGCCTGGCGCCAGCGATTCTTGTGAACAAAGCTCCGATCCTTGTCAGGACCAAATGTATTCTCTTCGTCCGGATTCTCGCCGAAGATCTTGACGAAACCACCAAAAGGAATGAGGTTGAGACCGTATTCAGTTTCGCCCTTTGTCCAATGGATGAGCCTTGGACCAAAGCCGATCTTGAAAGAATCGACTCGGATGCCGTTCATTCGTGCAAAGATAAAATGGCCCAATTCGTGGACGAATATGAGCACGGCAAGAACGATGAGAAAAATGATTACGGTCATATATCTAGCCGATTATTTCCTTCTCTTTCTTTACATACATCTCCTCCAGCTTCTTGTTGGCATCATCCACCATCTTCTGCGTCTCATGCTTTAGTCGAAAGATATCATCTTTACCAAAACCACCCTCTTTCTCTTTGGCGGTGAGATCTTTGATGACGGATTCGCGATGCATCCTCATCTGTTTCTTGGCTTCTTCCAACTTTTCCTTGGCTGTTTTGGCGATGTCTTTGCGACGGTCGGCTGTAAGTTCCGGGAACATGACACGCAAGCCCTGGTCGTCGACGACTACGGAAAGACCGAGGTTGGCGACAGTAATGGCCTTCTCTATGTCTTTGACCTGACCCTTTTCCCACGGAGCCACACGTAAGGTCCGTGCTCCCTCGATAGTGACGCTAGCCAATTCCTTGAGTCCCATCGGCGCTCCATAGACCTCGACTTTGACACCGTCGAGAACGGCCGGCGATGCTTGTCCTGTCCGGATCTGCTGAAACTCCTTTTTGAGCCATTCCTCGGCTCCGGTCATCTGTTTCTTTAGTGGATTGAAATCGTAAGCCATGAAATTATAAATTAATGATTAATTCTTAATGATCAATGCATAATGTCGTACCTGCGATAAATTAGATATTAAACATTCATCATTGAACATTACGTAAGTCAGTATAGCACTAAATATTCAATGCCACATATTCCAAAAGCATCTTAAGCGAAGGTGCCCGATCATTCATATACGTCCGTGCCTTTTCGATAGTTTCAAGGGCTTGCTTTCCACTCTTTGATCCCTTCGATCCGTATACGACAGATTGAATATTATTCAAGAAATCAATGGCATCCTGTTTGGTCTTCTTTTCTTTGGTGATGTCTTCAACCAAAGATTTTATGATCTCCAATCGTTTCGGCGGCATCATAGTTAGAAATTTCTTGGCGTCAGCTAAGCCCACTGATTCATTTTCGCTTTGGCCAGAGTTACCGATCATCGATAGCCGCGATCTTACAGTTGGTAGCAATAGATGTGCAGAAGGAACTATTAGAAAGAAATGAACGTATTCCGCCGGTTCCTCTAGTAATTTAAGCAAAGCGTTCTGGGCTTCGACGGTGATGGCATTCATCGTCACGATAAATATGCGCTTGCCTCCGGGATTCACCGGCATGAGCGATGCTAATGATTTCAATTCGCGAGCATCATCAATAGTAAAATTCTCATATTGCTTGGCGTCGAAGTCAGGATTGCCATGAGTGGCGACCTTGAATTTCTTCTCAAGAATTGAAATGAGTTCGACTCTAAGCGAATCACCACCGATCAAAAGGTATGCGTGGTGATCCAAACCAGTAAGTTGCGTGCGTAAATCCATAAGGCAATTGTATATCTTTAATTCTAAATGTAAATGAAAAGGGCGCGCCGACTGGATCAAAATCCAACTATCGACACGCCCTGAAACCGTTGCTCCCCATGCGGCACTCTTTACTAGCGGCAGTGGATGAACGCAACGATTTCGAATAGAAGTGGCCGTCTCGGTGCGGGCCAAATGGCTGTACCGCTAGTTCCAGGCGCGGTTATGCCGTTGGCCGAATTGCCGAGCCATCACTGGCTGGGGCGACAGACCGAGGTACCGGGGGAAACGGAGCATTGCAGACCAAGCTGCTACTCCTTCCGGTGTTCGTCCTCGGCTGCGACGAACCACTTCTCTATGGACTAATCCGATGAGACCGCGTAGGCTCCCAGCGAACTAGCCAAATCAGACTGTAAAGAACAACGCTCGGTAGCAGCATGGATCCAATGGCAAGCACGGACTTTTCCAGAGGCCACTACCGAGCGTCTAAGACTGTTATAGCACAGCAAATGTTTTTGTCAAGCCAAATCAGCTATCTTTTGGAAATTATCGACTTCTTGTACATATCCAAATGTTCGAGAGCGATGCCAGTCCCCTTCACCACACAAAGCAAAGGCTCCTCGGCCAATTGCGCTTTGACGCCAGTCCTGCGAAAAACCAATTCTGGCAGATTGCGTAGCAAGGAGGAACCGCCGGTCATGATGATACCCTGATCTATGATGTCGGCCGCCAATTCCGGTGGAGTCTCTTGAAGCACATCACGAACAGCTCTGATCATATCGCGGAGTGGCGCGGCGATGGCTTTGACGATCTCATTGGTCTTGATCTCCGTCGAGCGTGGCAGACCGGAAAGGTAATCACGTCCTTTGACATTCATGGCCAATTCCTGATCGAGCGGCACAGCTGAACCGATATTTATCTTAATGATCTCGGCCATGTGATCTCCGATGGCCAGATTGAAAGTCCGTTTGACGTAATCAGCAATGGCCGCATCAATTTTGTTGCCAGCAACTTTGACAGAAGTCGACGAGACGATGCCACCGAGCGATATGACGGCAACATCTGTCGTACCACCGCCGATATCGATGACCATGTGACCTTTGGCCTCATGGATGGGAATGCCTGCGCCGATAGCCGCGAGGACTGGTTCCTTGACTACATAAGCGTTACGAGCTCCTGCGCGTATTGTCGCTTCGATGACCGCCCGTCGCTCGGTTGAAGTTATAGATGCTGGAACAGAGATCATGACTTCTGGTTTGAAAATATTGAAACGTCCCAAAGCTTTGTCGATGAAATAGCGGAGCATGGCTTCGGTCACCCGGTAGTCAGCAATGACTCCGTCGCGCATCGGTCGATAGGCGATGATGGTATCCGGAGTGCGGCCGATCATCTCCTTGGCATCATTCCCGACCGACAGAACTTTTTTGTCTACCTCCGAAACAGCCACGACCGATGGTTCATTGAGAACGATACCCTTACCAGGCACAAATACCAAAGTATTGGCGGTTCCCAAGTCTATGCCCAATTTTGGCGAGAAAATGCTCATGAAGTTGAATACTAGCACAATTTTCCGCGAGGTGAAGCCCAGCGGCAAGCCTCGCGGACTTTCGCGGGGTGAGACCTCGACGGATTGAGCCGCATTTTAGGCACGCGATATCCGCTAACTATTTGACAAATTCCAATTACTATGCAGAATGAGATATTGGGAGTGTCGAGCGTACCTTGGCACTTTGAAACAGACAGAACAACAAAAACCTACGGAAATTGAAGAAATATGAAAAGACCATTAATGGTGTTGGTACTAACAATTGCGACTATTACCGGCGTTCAAGGTGCTGGGGCCCAATCGAGCGCGGTTAGCATTGTCGTGGATTCGTGGCAGAACAACCACGACGGATGGAGCCAAGTATGTGACGATCCGATCCCGCCGTCACTGTCCCAGTCACATTACACGCACGCAGGCATTGATTCTTCCGTGTTCACCTGGTATTCGACTACCGGCGAAGCGAACTATGCTGCCACTGGCAACAAGACATACACGTCCGGGACTCAGAACATCTTCACGACAGACGACGCAGCACGTTATGGGATAACAATACAACAAAATGTTACCACGTGGTCCGATACGTCGGCATCCGGTAAGACGCAGACTTCTAAACTTGGACCCGCGGCCGGCAATATGACCACGGTTCCAGTGTATAGCGCTCCAGGAGCAACGACAGACTACTCGCATTATAACGGCCAGTGCAGCTCCTCCTACGATGCCTATGCCGATCATAACATCACTTTGGTCGGCTACTCATATTCAGTGACTGCCAATACGACCGCGGCGCTTCGTCTACTTTACGGTGCTCCGAACAGGACTTACAACGTTACCATCTCAGTTGGCCTGAGTGGTTGGCGATTGGCTGATAGCCGTGAACAAGTCTCGCCGGGTAAATGGTGGAATCCGCAGGCCATCGTCAATACCGGCCCGATTCCTGCTAGCTCTATCACTTTGAACGGCGGTATAGGCCTGGACAATTCGGGACAAACTCACATTATTATGACGTCAGATTCCCGGGGTAACGCTGTCACGCAAATTAAACCGACCTCACCTGCCAGTGCTACTACGGTCTGGAGCGTCAACGTCCTTGGCATAGCCGATGCTGGTCCGGCGGTGCAGACTACATCATCAGCACCGGCACCTTCCACGAACTAGCCTGTTCGCTCGAGTTGTACGATTACAAATCTCCACAAACTCCGTCACTAAGTGACGGAGTTTTTTGTATCCGAATAGCCGTCGAGGATACCGGCGACCCGTCATGAAATATATCCCCAGCCAGCATTGCTGGCTTATCGCATATATGCTATACTAGACAAACAACCAAGATGTAACATTATTATATATAAACAATCACCAAAATGAAGACAAATTCATCGCTTACACAGATCGGATCATCTATCGCCAGATCACGTGAAGACCGCGGACTTACACAGGCTGTTCTGGCCAAGAAGATAGGCACCACTCAGAGCGTCATCGCCCGCATAGAGAACGGCGAGCAGAACATCTCCACCAAGACCATGGCCAGGCTTAGCAAAGCTCTCGACCGGGAGATCATGAGCCTCTCCAAAGCGGGAACTATCAATTTCAAGATCGAAGGAGGACACGAGCTCAAGGGCCAGATCAAAGTCAGAGCCTCGAAGAACGGTGCCATCGGAGTCATGTGCGCTTCTCTTTTGAATAGCGGGGTGACAACCATAAAGAGTGCGCCACGGATCGAGGAGGTCTACAGAATCATCGAGGTATTCAAGTCGATCGGTGTACGCACCGAATGGAAAGGTGGCGACTTGGTCATCAAACCGGCAGCCAAGCTGAATCTCAGCCGGGCTGAATATTATTCGGCTCCTCATACTAGAGGCGACATCATGCTAATCGGACCATTGGTGCACAGGTTTAAGACTTTTAAGGTGAATCAACCCGATGGCTGCCGTCTGGGTTCTCGAACCGTCAAACCTTATTTCTATGCGCTGGAAAAGCTCGGCGTGACGATCGAAACGACATCGAAGCACTACGAGGTCCGCCATGACGGCTTGAAGAAGGATAAAGAGATAATCATGTATGAAGCCGGTGACACAGTCACTGAAACGGTCATCATGGCCGCTGCCCTAATCCCTGGTCAGACGACCATCAAATTCGCTTCAGCAAACTATCAAGTTCAGGATGTCTGTTTCTATCTAGAACAGCTCGGCCTAAAGATAGACGGGATCGGAACTTCCACTATGACGATCCACGGCCAGAGCAAAATAGACAAAGATATCGAATATCATCTAGGTGAAGATCCCATAGAAGCGATGTCTCTCATCGCCGCGGCCATCGTCACAAGATCCGGTATCACTATAGAGCGATGTCCCATCGATTTTCTGGAATTGGAACTGCTGAAGCTTGAGAAGATGGGCTTCAAATACAAGATCGTGAAGAGATACAAAGGAGAAAATGGCAGGGTAAATCTTGTCGACATCGAGACTTCCCCTTCAAAGCTGATAGCTCTGGCAGAAAAGATCCACGCTCTCCCCTATCCAGGCATAAATATGGACAACCTCCCATTCTTTGCCTTGATCGGCGCCTTCGCTACTGGAGAGACTTTCATACATGATTGGGTCTATGAAGAACGCGCCATCTACTACAAGGAGCTAGATAGGCTAGGTGTAGAATCCATTCTGGCTGACCCGCACCGCTTCTACGTGAAGGGCCCAGCTAAACTCAAGCCGGCAGAAGTCGTCTGCCCGCCAGCACTACGTCCATCAGTCATCATCATGCTGGCTATGCTAGCCATCCCCGGGACTTCTATACTTCGGAACGTCTACAATATCAATCGCGGATATGAAGACCTGGCCGCTAGACTGAATAAACTCGGTGCAAGGATAGAGACTTTCCGAGATCTCTAATTAAGGGTATAACTATGGCATGAACATCATCACGGTCATCCCGCTCACCCGATCAAAGGTGGCGTCCGAGCTTACTTACTTTACCGGCTCCGTTGTACCAGTCGGCGCTATAGTCTCAGTGCCTCTACGCTCAAAAACCATCCATGCCATCGTCACGAAGAGCCAGAACGCCGAGGATCTGAAGATAGATATCAAGAATGCTCCATTCGAGATACGCAAGCTCGGCAAAGTCAAAGCCACCGTCTTCTTCCCTGCTTCATTCATAGAAGCTTGCGGCATCGTGGCCGAATCATACGCTACAACTATGGGAGCCGTCATAGATGCCGTGGTGGCCGATACTCTCATGCAAAACGCCGCCAAGATATCTCCACCTCTTCCAAAGCAACCGAGCCTGAGCATGGACACTCCAATACCAACAGAGGTATTACCGACAAGGATTGCACCAAAGCCAAAGGCAGAATCAGAACGGGTCTTCGCTGTACAAGGAGACGATCAAGACCGCATAAGCTCATGGCGTAGCCTGATCCGTCAGGAATTCGCCAGAAAGAAATCTATTGCCATGTATGTGCCAACCATCGAAGATGGACACAACCTTTTCCGAGAATTAGAAAAAGGTATCGAAGGCTACATATTCGTTTTACACAGCGGCCTTACTCCCAAAAAGGTAGTCGAGACATGGCGCACGATCGCTGAAACCGATCACCCGGTCGTAATTATAGCAACCGGCTCATTTTCCATAATGCCCCGCGGCGATATAGAGACAGTTATAATAGAACGAGAGAACAATCGCGGTTGGATCGGACAAAGGGCCCCATATCTAGATCTTCGCTACGCCCTTGAAATGATCGCTCGTCGCAGCAGACAAACCGTCTTCCTGGGCGATAGCTTCCTACGAGTTGAAACTCTGAACCGCTTGGACAACGACAGTATATATCAAGGCTCACCTTTCAAGTGGCGATCTATCTCCAACGCTCGCGATTCGCTGGTCGACATGAAATCATTCCAGGCGGTAAACAAGGCCGTGAAGAATGACTTCAAGGTCATATCACCGAACCTGGCAGATTTGATCCGCCTCAATCGAGAAGAGAGTACGCATATGTTCATATTCGCTTTGAGACGAGGACTTTCTTCCATGACAATTTGCGACGACTGCGAAACCGTCATCACTTGCCGGAACTGTTCAACACCGGTCATATTGCACACATCGACGACATCAGGCAAGAACTTCTTTATGTGCCACAAATGCGGCGAGAGACGCAGCGCTGAGGAGATGTGTGTAGTCTGCGGCGGTTGGAGACTGACCCCGCTCGGCATCGGCATAGACCGAGTCGCCGAAGAGCTCAAGGCGCGTTTCCCGGAAACAGATGTCTTCCAAATAGACGCCGATGTGACCAAGACGCCGAAGCAGATCGAGGACGCATTGCTAAGATTCAAGAATAAACCAGGGAGCATCCTTCTTGGCACAGAAACTGCCCTGCTTCACCTCGCCGAAAAAGTCGAGCATGTCGCTGTGACTTCCATGGACAGCTTGTTCGCTTTGCCAGATTTTCGCATCCAAGAAAAGATCATGTACATGCTCATCCGACTGCGCGCACAAGCCATGCGTTCGATCGTGGTCCAAACCCGCAAACCAGAGGAAAAAGTCTTTGAATACGGACTCAAAGGAAATCTAAGCGATTTCTATCGTCTTACACTTGAAGAGCGTAAAAGATTTAAATATCCTCCATTCTCCGTTCTCATTAAGTTAACGATCGAGGGTAAGAAGGACGCTATAGCCGAAGCTATGGTCAAGACCCAAGAAGCCTTACTGCCATACGAGATAGATGTCTTCCCCGCCTTCACGGCCACCGTCAAAGGAAATTCTATCATCCACGGCCTGCTCAATGTGGAGACTCATTCCTGGCCTGATCCAGTCCTTATCGGAAAGCTACGCTCCTTGCCGCCGAACGTCATGGTCAAAGTCAATCCCGAGACGTTGTTGTGATCGAATATTGATTAATTCACTGGACTATAAAAAATCGCACATGCAGAGCTATTTAGAGATGCATGTGCGGAAATGAAATTGTGTTTTAGTCTGGCAAACGGACTAGGACGTAGCCCTCGTAATCTGCTCTGTCACCTTTGGCCGGAATACCTGAATTGAATGGCCGGAAATGCACGGGGCAAATGTAGGGGCTTACATCCAGACACCACGCGCACGGTAACGTATCCGCCGGCTCCAGCGTATCCAAAGCGAACATCATGAAGCTCTGTTTTGGGTATCTTGTCCCATGGAATACACAAGCAAACGCCATCAGTTCCCATAGATCTGTCATCAGATATCCGCATTCCGAGAGCAATACCACAGCTTCATCATATTCTACCCGTCTTAGAAAACGAGCCAGCTTATACTTTGCTTTGGTGGGTCCGCCGTTCAGCCTGAAGTGTGTGCGCTCAACATCATCTACTCTGGATTGATCGACACTGATACCGGCCCGTTTGATGGCTTCCAGAGGTCCTAGGCTCCTATCAACCGTCACGTTATAGCTCCTGTCGCTCATCACGAACGGTAGCGTCTCGAAGTCGTGTTCGGAAACATGTAACACCGGTTTTCCCTGGATGATGAGCTGGAGACTGTCGGCGACTTTAGTTGGCACCAAAGTGCCTTCAAGCACTCGCCGCATAAGTTCGTGCTGTTTGATTGCTATACGTCCAACGACGTCGTCAGCGACAATAATATTCTTCGTCATACGACAACTTCTTTCTTTGTTTATCTGCGTTATCTGTTCTATTTTTAAGGAGCACAATACCCCTCACCAAAACACAATCTAATATGCAAATAAGCATTTGTCAAAGCGTTCAAAAGATGAGTTTACCAACTACTCTTTTCCTGTTATATTTGCTCCATGAAAGACATCGTCCAAAGAGAAGCCCCCGTGCTTCGCGAGATCGCCAAAGCCGTACCGATAATCGAGATAACCTCTGATAAGACCAGGAAGATCATCAGCGAGATGAAAGACGCCATGGCCTTACAGAAGGACGGTGTAGCCATAGCCGCACCACAGATCGGGGTCAATCAGCGCATTTTCGTCATTTCTGGAACTCTTCTCAAACAAGCCGACAAGAAATACAAAGGCGATGACTCTGACTTGATATTCATAAATCCAGAGATCGTCAAAGCTTCCAAAGAAAAGAAAGCGGTCGAGGAGGGCTGTCTATCAGTTCGCTGGTTGTATGGAAAAGTTAATCGTTCCGTACGCGTTACTCTCAGAGCTTTTAACGAAAAAGGTGAAAAGATCGAACGTGGCGCCAGTGGCCTTCTAGCACAAATATTCCAGCATGAAGTCGACCACCTGAATGGCGTACTGTTCATAGACAAAGCCAAAGAGGTTTGGGAAATGAGCGATGAAGAGATAGAGGAGCTACAAAGAAAGTAGATTCCAGGCTCCAGATCACAGATTCCAGTTAGTTTTCAGATTTCAGGATTCAGGCACTAATTTGTAATCTGTATTCTGAAATCTATTTGGAATCTGGTGCCTGTGGTTTGGAATCTGTATTATTTCATAAGCATGAATCATGAATCCAGCATAAAGTTCGCTTTCTTCGGATCATCCAGGATGTCTGTTGTCGTTCTTGAGGAATTGAAAACGGCCGGATTGACGCCGATCTTCGTCGTAACCACACCCGACAAGCCTCAGGGCCGCAAATTGGTTCTTACGCCAAACGTGGTCAAAACATGGGCAATTTCAAATCGCGTCCACGTCTTTGATTTTGGTAAGTTCGACAAGGTCGCCATCGATTCACTGTCGAAAGAAACTACGGGTGGATCAGTGAGCGTATTCATCGTCGCTTCTTATGGTAAGATCCTTCCTTCTTCGGTGATAAATATACCTCCTCGGAAAACTTTGAATATCCATCCTTCCTTGCTCCCAAAATATCGCGGACCATCGCCATTACAACAAGCGATTCTAGATGACACAAAACGAACTGGCGTAACTATTATGAGAATAGATGAGCAAATGGATCATGGACCTATCGTTGCCCAAAAAGAGATCATAATGAATGAATGGCCAGTCTATGAGGACTTCGAGGAGATGATGGCCAAAGAAGGCGCGCATCTATTGGCAAGCATATTACCTGAATGGATTGCCGGCAAATTACCAGAAATGGAACAGGATCATTCCAAGGCCACAACGACCCGGAAATTCATCAAAGAGGATGGACTAATCGACTTCACTGGAGATCAATATAAGAATTTCCGTAAGATACAAGCCTTCCATGAATGGCCGCAGTCCTATTTCTTCATCGATCATGCTAGCCGGAAGATTCGCATCAAAATCACCTCTGCTTCGTTCACAAATGGTAAATTGGAGATTATCAAAGTCATACCAGAAGGCTCATCTGAAATATCCTTCTCAGATTTCCAAAAAGGCTACAAATTTTCTTTGTAAGCTAGCTGCTATTGTAGTTCCCTGACACGCGAGTCCTTAGTCGTTATGGGCACTTTTCTTGCTGGCTGAGATCTGATCTCGCTATTTTGGATAAAATAATTAGTATCGGAGGCATAGCTCTCGCCAATGAGCTGAGTCTTTTGAGTAAAATAGTAAAGAAGAGTCCAAAAACAAAAGACTCCGAGAAAAGCGATACAAAGCCACTGATTGACCGGCTGCCTCATCTCGGCCAAACTAAAAAATTTTGGTTTATTCATGTCCTAATTATCGCATATATACAGATACCTTCAAACCGAGTTATCCCCCGCGAGCATTAAACCTTCAACTTTCTAGTCCTCCAAGGCCAAAGCCCTTTGACCATATCCTTGACCCTGGCACCACTCCGCCGGACCAAAGAGATCCTCTTGGCCTTACCGGCGCTTATCTCATGCAAGATATCATCACGGACAATATCTATGGCCGCATACAGATCCGGCTGTTCTGAGCTGGCATAATAGTTCTTTCCAGCTCCGACGATATGTACCTCGGCCTTGAAAATATTCCCTTTTTGATGATGCGCACTCACCTTTCCCAGCTCCACATCACACTGGGCACTCTTGTCTCCGTCGAGTAGTCTCACGACTTTTTCCAGACGCTTGTTCGTATAATCAGATATAGCCGGAGTCAAAGAGATCGTCGTTGCCTTGATATTTATGTTCATGCTTTTATCTCTTAATTAATAGTTGAATAATCTATCGGCGACTATTTGCGCTCATACATACCCATCAGTTTGGTTTCGGCCAGAACATGTCCTTTCATAGCCTCGATGACTGCTTCCTTGGTCGAACCCTCTGCTAATGATAACTTGATATCGAGCGCATACAAAGTGAAAATATAACGATGCGATCCAGACGGCGGACAAGGACTCAAATATTCGACAGTTCCCGCCGAGTTCTTGCCTTCCGTACCAAATGTCGGCGAAGTTTTGGGCATACCTTCCTCAACTGTGGTCGTCTTGGGATCTATGTTAAAAACCACCCAATGAGTGAATGTACCCATCGACGTATCAGGATCCTCAAGGAATAGTGTCAACGACTTCGCACCCTTAGGAACACCACTCACTAAAAGCGCCGGGCTGATTTCCGATCCGTCGCAAGTAAATTTTTTAGGAATAGTATCCCCCTCCCTAAAAGCACTGCTCTCAAGCTTCAATATTGATGACGAACTTGTTGGCATAATTGTGGGAGTTATCGTCTGACTCTCTATTAATGTTAAGGATACGATGACCACAATGATCGCGGTGCAGACTGCCACAATAATACCCACCTTTTTCGTAAATAGAGCCATATATAAATCATAACATATGGTCTTTGTCCGCGACCTCAATGACTTTGGCCGGCATATGATGACCTTTAATTATTGTAACTCGCCGTTTAGGGAAAATGTTACGAAATATCTCAAGTAGGCGGCTGTTAGCGCGATTTTCTTCGGCCGGTTCCTTGACAGAAATGAGATATCTCGCCTCCGAGATCTTCTCGATTTTCTCCTTTCTAGCGCCAGCAGTGACTTTGATGCCGATTAACATTTTGATTTAGTATAGCCGATATGGTACATTTTCACATGTTCGTACGTTGAAAGCCAAATTCCGGTGTAGCTCAATGGTAGAGCAAGCGACTGTAGACGCATGATTTTTGATATACTTTTAAGTATGTCAGATATCAGGAAATATGCCGACCGAAGAGAAGCAATGATCAAAGCTGTTTCGAAACGTAGAAAGAAGATCAAAGCTCTCGCAATAGAATACAAAGGTGGGAAATACCAATTATGTGGTTATTCCCGCTATCAAGGCGCATTAGAATTGCATCATCGTGACCCAAAAGAAAAATCCTTTGGAATAGGAGAGAAAGGATATACTCGGTCATGGGATAGCGTTCGATGTGAATTGGATAAATGCATTCTCCTTTGTGCGAATTGTCACAGAGAAGTTGCGGCAGGCATACAGCAGCCTCCGAGAGAAATCTCGGTTGTAAACGAGGTGAACTCGGGGAAACCCAACTAGAGCATTTCTAGGGGCAATCCCGAGCCAAGTCCGCGATCCGCGGAAAGGTGTAGAGACTATCCCTTTATGGGAGTACTCCGACGTACGTCGGAGGAAGCGCCTCGTCCCTAAATCTGTCTTCGACAGACATGGGAATGATATAGTCCGCGCCACTAGTAACAGTGGATTACGCGTAATCGCTTGGTTGTAGGTTCGAGTCCTACCACCGGAGCAATTTTTTCCAGCATTATCTCCCGATGTTCTTTTTTGATACCCCAGACAGGGTTCAGAACTTTTGGTATACTTTGTAAATGAAAACGCCAGCTACATACTTTATTACTGGCGTATCTGGAGTAGGAAAATCTACGACGATGATGAGTTTAAAGGAACTTCTTCCTTCTAACGAATTCGATATTAGAGATTTTGATGAGCGAGGTGTACCTGATGGAGGTGGGGACGTATGGCACTCAAGAGAAACCAAATATTGGCTTGATATGGCTATTATAAATACTCAAAGCGGTAGATCAACCATTATTTGCGGTTTCAATGAGCCCATAAGAATAAAGGCGGTTCAAACAGAAGAACACCCTTCTGTTACTCTTATTCTTTTAAATGCTTCTCCCGAGACTATTCAAAAAAGACTTCACGGGAGATATCCTACCAAGGAAAGTGAACGAGAGATTGAAAGAGCTTCTGGTACTTCCCTGGAAAAGTTTATAGAGAACTGCACAACTTATCTTCCTGTTATGTACAAAAAGTTCAAGGAAGAAGGGTGTCCCATTATTGAAACTGACAACAAGACTCCTGATGAAATTGCCGGAGAAATTATTAATTACGTAAACACAAATTGAGATTTAGAATAATCTGATAATTCGCTTCTATTTTCAATTCAATTCACGTTTTTGAACTCGTTCAATATATCTATATGTAGAATTTATAATTGAAGCTACTATAAATAGTAGTATAATTATGATATAGAAAATAGCTTAATTAGAAAAACATATATGGAAAATGATAATCGAAACGCTTCTCCGATATACAGCGGCATCGGCGAGATTAATGAACCGAGTCCTTGGTATACAAAGAAAATATTTGTGTATACCATTATTTTGTTTTTTATAGTGGCTAGTATGATATCCGCTTACTTTATTCTAAATCGGCCAAAAGATTTCGCACCGCTCATGAATAATGAACTAAACTCTACGGGACAGTTCGAAGCAGTTATGAAAATTGATGTAGCCACCAGTACACCGACATCTACAACTAATTCCATAAAGCAACAAACAACCGCCCCGACTCCATTAGTATCTGCGCGGATTCCTGCTGTTTCAAAAACACAAGCAAAATCAACAAAAACCACCAGCGTTTCAAATACTCCTGCTACAGCCCCAATTACCAAGCCGGTTACTACCCCTGTTACCCTTCCTGTAACAAAATTGGTTTATAATAACGATCAATACGGTTTCGGTCTTAGTTTCCCGTCAACCTGGAATGGATATAAGGTTACCAATGAGACCGTACCCGGCACGGCGGGAGTTCTCGATTTTGGTTTTGCTCAACAAAAATCAATTTTCACCATCGCAATCTATACTCGACAAATGTGGGACAAATCGAAACACAATGACATGACTTATTATTTGGGAGAAAATGCTCGTTATGCTTTCATCTATAATCCAGCTCTAGGAGGCGCTGATCAATCTATGAGCTCTCGATTGGCAGAAATGAAAAGTATTTTAGCGACTTTTGCGTTCAAATAGCGGGGGCTGTTTTTAGTTCTTGTACCATGACGATTCGTCGGAGGTCTTTTTATATAGACATTCCCTCTTTTAAGATATAGACTCGAAATAGGATTTCCTGAATAAACAGGAAAACAAATAGGAGTTCTATGAAATATACTATGTCAGTCGCAGTGCTCATCTTCGCTATTTTGCCTCCATGCGTCGCAGAAAATATCAACCCGACCAATTACACACGGTCAGTTGTCAGCATCTTTGCGTATTTCGATGCCGAACATGCCAAACAAAACCCAAAGTACGATGGGAATCTCGGGACTGCCTGGTTTTTGAATAGCGACCGGATCATTGTAACCGCAACACATGTGATCGACGGTACCACGATTACGAGCACCAACTGGACTGAAGTTATTTTCCGTCAAGAGAGTGTGAGCGGTGAACCTGTTCGTAAAGAAGCAAATGAAGCTCGTCTAGTTGCGAGACTGGGACCACCTATGGAGTCGGCATCTATTCTTGAACTCAAGAGATCGTTCACCAATGCCATACCGCTCTCAGTTAATTCAACACCCCTTACAAAAGGCGACTCCGTTGTGTCTGTCGCTTACCCTAACAAGCGTCTACGATTTGCTACCGGCCAATTTCTTGGAACGGTTCCCACTAACGCCAAGGAGGAAAAGCTCGCAGGATTGGCATTGTTCGAATTAGCCGATGGCAATCAACGCGACGCACTGGACCATGGTTCTTCTGGCGGTCCAATATTGGATAAATACGGGCAAGTTGTTGGCGTCATAAGTGCACTACTATACATCGGAGAGATATCGTTTGGAGATAAAACTGTCAAATATACCGCTTCATGGGGCAATCCGAACATGTCGGCGATCCCTACTGATCTATCGAACAATTTCTTCGCTCCGAAAAAATGATTCGATCTGGACGCTTTCTCAGCTGATCATGTGCACTCAATGGTTTTCATGCCCCGCTACCGTTCTCAATCGGCTAGCGGGCTTTTTATTTCTGGTTCTAAAGTCTTTCTGAACCTACAAGCCGTTGACATATCTACTACAAAATTGTAACGTGAAATAAAAGTTCTTTGTCATTGTGGCATTGAACGAAACTACAACCAGAGGATAATAAATGAAAAGAATCGTCATCGGTGCATTGATCATGGCGTGCTTGTTCACACCAGGCTTCATAGCAATACCCCAGACCATAAACATATCGAGCTATCCGAGTCTCGGAAACCCCGGCTCGATCATCGGAAGTGTGAGTGGCGTGGTCCCGACAAAATACAAGATGGCTATCGTCATCGATGTATTCGGAACATATTGGAGCAAGCCAACTGAAGCATCTCCATCCGTCGCGATCGACAGCGGTGGATATTTCAACGCTATGATACGTAGCACTGACGGGAATGATATCTACGCGGAGAAGATACACCTCTTCATGGTACCGACCAACTCGGTGATCCCAGTGGTTTTAGGCGGAGGAACCATACCGACCACCCTTTTTGACCTAGCGGCGGCTACAGCAGTAGTCGATCGGGCTCCGGCTGCCAATCATTTAGTCTGGTCAGGACGACACTGGACTATCAAAGATACCTACGACACTGTCTGGGGTCCCGGACCGAACTACTTCTCGGCGTCGTCAGTCCATGTCGATGCAGAGGACAAGTTGCATCTCACTGTTCGCTATGTGAGCAATCACTGGCGTTGTGCAGAGATCATCTTGGATGACTCACTAGGATATGGGTCATACAGGTTCTACGTGGATTCGAACCTCACGAACCTGCCCGATCCAATTGTATTCGGAGCCTTCACTTACGATAATGACATTGACTATCATTATCGCGAGATTGACTGCATTGAATTCAACAACGGCCTGGTTGTTGGCAGAAATGCTCCGCTGCAGTACGTCATTCAACCATATACGATTACCGATCAAAGACACGTTTTCGTTTCACCCTCGGGACTTGGAAGTGCCACGCACTCGTTCCTATGGCTACCAGAATTTGTGTCCTGGAACAGTTATAGCGGCAAACAATCATTCGTTGATGAGTACACGGTCGGACACACGATCCAACAGAACCCACGTCCTATAATGGACTCAATGTTCTTTGCAACGAGTTGGGAGGACGTAAGCAGTGTCATGATGCGCGCGCTGTATCCAACCAATATCGTTGTCACAGAAAATCCGCGAATATTATGGTCAAATCCGAGTCGGCTATTTAGAACAAAGATGACTTCGTTCTATGAGAGTGGAGCAAACGCTTCTTTTGAACACTGGAGCACCAGTTCAGGTGTTCCACCGAAAGGCAATGAGAAGGTTCACATCAATCTCTGGCTATTCGATGGTATCTCGCCAGGGGAAACAAATCAGAGTTTCGAAGTCGTCCTGAGCGGATTCGAGTTTCGACCACCAACGTTCGCCAGCCGATCATTGCAACCGAGACTAGAAATACTCAAGGTAGAAGATCCGCTGGGCCGCGCTCCAGTGACCTTACGCCTCACATGTCCAGGTAACTGAGTCGGCCACTATACCATCCTCGATACCCGCACTACGTCGAACCGTAGGCGGGTTTTTATCGTATAAAGGTGTATAATCCAAACAATGAAGCATCCAAACCGAACAATTGGCCTGTTCCAAGCAAGCGGCATAATACTATATGTATGTCTATTCGCGACGGTCATACAAGCATTATCTGGATGGTCATCAGCGCAAAGTATCCAATTACAGCCGATACTAGCAATAAGCATATTCTTGCTGACATTCATCGTATCCGCACTGATCTGCGGATCCATCTTTCTAGCCTATCCTATAAAACTATTCTTCAATGACCAAAAAGACCGCGCCTACAGAATCATTCTCTGGAGCATAGCTTGGCTATTAACATTTTTCATATTGTTCTTAGCGATGGTGCTAATTCTCATAAACAGTTTCTAGATGTAGTCCAATTGTTATATTAAAAACAAAAAATCTTATCCTGGATGATGTCTCCAAGATAAGATATAAGCTCATATACACTGTTTATTTCACATTCAGGCGCTCGACATTGGGCGGCTTTACGCCACGCAAGATCGTCTCCATGTATCTGTAGTCGACGACTTGGGTGTTGATGAGCTTGTTCTCCTCTTCGGTACAGAAGATGAACTCGCCCAAGACTTCCAGCCCGCCGACGGTCCCAGACATGCCCGGCGAGCGCGAATAGAATCGATTGCGCGGGATGAGATACATGACCAAACTGGAACCTTCCCAGATGGCGGTGATATTGGCCGAAGCGGTATCGCCGGACATGGTATTCCACTTCCGAAGGCGCTCGACGACGTCACCGATCATCTTGCTGCGCTCGCCGCGGAAACGAAAAGAGGTCAGAGGGTAATCACGCGCATCGATCATCAAGGTCGAGATGTTCTCATCAGCCAACATAGCAGCCGACTTGGCTCTGGCTTCGACGGCTCCAGCGATCTGTTGGAGCGGGAACAATCCATGACCACTGGGGATCTTGAAGAACTGGTAATGGAAATGCTCTTCGATGCTGGCCCCAGCTCCGACGCCGTTGTAGAACCCGACGAAACCGGGCAAATGCAAGGCGATGTCGTAGAGATCCTGTACCAACCTCGTCACCTTGTCTCCCTTCCAGGCAGTCATCTCCTGCCACGATTGGGGCTCATGTTCGACTGCGGCGATCGTCATATGCGTCGGCATGAATGGGAATGGGTTGCAGAGGATGTTATAGGTATTCTCTCCGACCTTGAATTGGTAATAGAGCTGTATCCCCCGAGATTGCCAACGCACGTTGTCAGCACAGAGGAAACATTTCGTTAAGGGTGTCGTCTTTGTAGCGACGCCAGGCGGCGGAACAGAACGACCGGCACCTTTTCCACGGTCGGCCCGACGAGGATTGTATTGTCCAATGAAGAACACATCTCCAGGCCCATAACATTGGAAATAACGGACCTGCTTCAAGTCGTCACAGATGTACCCGATATCCATCTGCTGTTCCTGCAACAGCTTCAGGGCTTCGGGAAGCGTGTGCTTGTCGAGATCGACCTGGAGTTGGAGCCGCTTGCGCTCGTAGGAAAGATCATTTTGCTTTCCCATCGCCGTTCGTTTCGCTGGATCAAGATAGTCGGGCAATACAGGCTCGACTGCTTTTGTTAAAGGGCTGTCTATCATAATGTATGCTTTCATTTTCCAGGACCGTTATGGTGCCTAGATTCTGCCGCAAATACTACTCGCTTCTATCCGGAGCGCAATAGGTCTTTGATAACCAATCGGTAAATGCCCTAGCTTAGGTATTTGACATACATACTTTATAGTGCTATCATATGAACAGTTCCTAAACATAAAATCGAACAAACAGAAAGAGGTCGTTATGCCGCAAATCAAAGTTCTCATGACCGGAATAGCTCACAACATGATCACCCCCGGGGTCTTCCCGGAAATGGATCGTGCTCTGACTGAAGCAGTAGAGACTGCATTCAACATCAAAGGTAGACACGACGTCGCCTTCGATGTCTTGTACCTCCCCTACACGCGCGGTGAGTCCCCCGTACAGATCGGGGTGATCTATACCGCCGGAACCGATGAGTACCGCACCGGCAGAATCTTTGACCCCACCAAAGAAGAACGTGAGGCCGCCGCCATAAAAGTTCAGGAGAGCTTCGCGGCTTTCCTCATAGCAAACGGCATCGGCCCAATCACCCCGTCAGTCTGGATCATACCCTTGTACAATAGCCATTTTCTGTCAGGTCAGGTGGAAAACTGACCCTCGACCACAAATGGTCAAAACCCCGCCCCCGAATCATGAGCAACCCGCTCGGTTCGTCGGCGGGTTTCTCTTTTTTTGATACGATCCGAATCCGTATAGAACTTTGAGCAAACCTTGACGCCACTGCTATTTTGTGCCATTCTAAATCTCGGTAGCTTTAACGACAAACATAAAAAAGGAGTTAATTTGAAAACTAAAAAACGTAAGAAACTGACCTCGCAGGATTATTGGTTCATCTTTGCGCTCGCGGTAGTCTTCCTCGGCACCTTGGCGCTCATGACTCTACCAGATCCAAGTAAAAACACTGTGTCGTCGACCGAGACAAATGCGATCAATATCCAAGTCGTCTGGACGACTAATTCCCTTCAAAGCGCCTATGCACCCGATACGACTACGAATGATATCGTCGGGGATACGTTGGACAGAATGGACCAGCTCTACGCATTCGTGGCCAATGAATTGCAGAGCGATGCCAATCTAATCCGACTATTCTCAAAGGAACGAGCTATCGCAATCACTCGAGATCAGTTCGAAGCCGACTTGGGAAAGCTAAGGGGTTTGGAGCTGACATTTGTCGGTCAACTACATGAATCAGTCAACTCGGCTGGCTACCCGATAAAGGAAGTCCAATCTCACATCGCCGAGCTGGTCCGCGAACTCTGCGACGTTATGTGGACGGAAGAATTCACTGGCGGATCTCAGATAACCGCAGAGAAGGGGTGTTCGCAGTTCATCGAGGAGTCCAGCGAGTCAGATATCCCAGCATTCCGTAACTTCAACGACCCGGAGTCGACAAAGGCGTACATGATGAGAAGCTCTCCCCTTCACGCTAGCTTTCAATTGCTATTCGACCCACGATCACGGATCGAGGTGCGCGGAGCAGACTACCTGCCAGTGAAAGCATTGCAACAACACTTCATGGAATACGAGCTTCCAGCGAACATCCGAGGTCCGCTGCCAAAGATCCTGACACCAGCTCAAAAAACTCTCATAATGAGAACTCTGAGCGATGTGAGGAATCTATACGCGTTACGATACATCGCGCTCAATGCCGACCGTAGTAAAAGGAACACCCTCGTCTTGGGGACATATCACGCAAACCATATCGCGTACATCATGTCTAAATACGGAGTAAAGTGCAGCTTTATCCTTCCAGAGGTTAGCAAGCACTGACGCGTACCGAGAGATTGCAAGCGCCCGCCGCCGAACTTCGAGCCCACAGCTCAGGTTCTCTGGCGGGTTTTCATTTTAAAATGATCGCCTCAATGAACGATTTGACAATCATTACTTCTTACATTATAGTTAGATAGTATTCGCACATGTCACAACAAAATGAATAGGTAACATATGAAGCTACGAAACTTGATGACCGATATCCAGACCCGCCTTGCGATGATGGGGTATGACCCAGCAGGCATTGCATATATGATAGACGCACTGTGCCGAACACTGAGCAAATTCACAGACCCAGAAGCAGCCACTCGTTCATTGAACACTGGGTTCAGCCGATTCGTGCGCAACCGATTCGCTGATGAGCAGTTCGTCCGGTTCACGCACCGCATCGATCCGGAGGTCTCTTCCTTTTACAGAGATGGCCACGACGAAAGCGTCTATGCGCCACTCGAAGACTTCGAGAGAGAAATGATGCCTGCATCGGAAATAACCGAATTCGAAGAAGAACGGAGGCGATATCTGGTTCAAGCCGTTCAATTCGCCAAAAGATCTCACAAGAAGCTGGAAAATGAAATGGCCTATGCCCCACTATTTGGCGTCCATTACCTCGAGAGCAAACGTCCGTCACCTTTACCGGAAACAGGACCAGTCCGGCATGCAAAGCTGGTCTATACTCCCCAAGGCGGGCAACCAGGTTTCAGAAGGAAAACGCGTGTACGGTAAACCAAAACGATCTGTGATCAGTCTTTAGGAGTAGAAATATGAATGATATTACTGAAATGTTCAGCAACGCACGACTGCGGTTTGTCAAAGCCACGGTCGTGAGTAACCTGTTCCCCATGTACCCCCATCTTGGTCAAATGGAAATGAACTTCGCAGCCAAGATCAATGGCCGCTTCGAGATCGGCCGTTACACTCTCGTTCCCATCGCCGACCTCAATAGGCTCAAGGCTGAGTCCAAGGAGTAGTCCGCGGACTTCGAGCTTAGTATCTTCCCTGCTTGGCGCATGCCAGACAGGGATTTTTCATTAACTAATCTACTATATACATTGAAGCTAGCAATATCCTAACTATTGACATCGAATCAACTCAACGTATATTGCTAAAGCCTGCAATGAGCAGTGTCTGGTATCCGTGCCATTCACGGACCTTTGCCAGAGGTCCTGGCGGGAGGTAGCTTGTACATCGTAATCAAAAGCAAACAGATCGGCCGCGTGGCCTTTATTGTGCGTCGGAATGCGGAGAGGCGGCTCAACAAAAGATGTTTTCGCCGCTCGAAACGCATGGCGGGAAACTTCATCTATTGGAACGGCGTGAGTGAGGTCATCAGACAGCACCATGTCATGAATTCCCTGCTGGTGAGCGTCAGGGACGCACTGGCGGAGAACTGCCCCGAAAACAGCACATGCACCAAGGTGCCGTGGGTCGTCGGCTGGTCCAGCACTGACGCACGCCACAAGTACCATCCGGAAGATCTCGAGACCTTTACGCCGAATGGCAAATGGTGGGCGCTCCGAGTGAAACGGAATTGCCGGAAGTTTCGGGCACCAGCGACAAACCAAGTCACCCTGGTCTATGAGATCAAACGCGAACCAAGGCAGACCGCAGTTATCGTCCATTCGATGTATCCCGGACCTGATGTAGGTGAATTGGTAGGCGACGTCACAAGACGCGAGGATCGTGTCTTCTTTGATTGGAACCATCCCGGCCAGGCCGTCTGATTGGAGCGAAGTAATAGCGATCTAACTTAGTACATTCTTAAAGATTTGCATATTAGTTTTCAGCCCACCAGTAGACACACGCTGGCGGGTTTTTTATTTCGCCGAGCAAGACATCTCGTGATCTTTACAGATTTTAAGCATGTTTAACCCTAACTGGGTGTATACTAGACTTACATGAATCGCTTCTTGATCGTTTTGATCACCATTATGCTCTTGGTAGGAGGGATTTTTTATTGGCAGTCGAAACAATCGAGCACGCCACCTGACATGAAACACCAGGTGCTTTCGGAAGACCTGTACCCTCTTTACAACGGCACATCTTGGAACGCTTCTGGAGACGAAAGTTTTGCTATCGGAAACACGACATTCTCTGGTGCGAGCATAAAGTCAGCAACTATTGCAGACACGATGGACCCAGGAAGCATCTTCACTCCATTCGAAAGCTATTATGACCAGAAACTCAAAGCACTAGGTTGGCAGACAACAAATGATCTTGCCGCAGGCGGTCATGTCGGCGGACAAACCGGCTATCGCAAAAATGCCTCGATCATTCTTACGCGTTTCCAAATTGTCTATCACTCTGTCCCAGATAACGCGCCGTCCGAATGTCCCTGCGATGTCACGCTTTCGCTCTTTTCTTCAGAAAATTAGTAAATACTACGAATTATTGCTACATTGCTGAGAGATTTCAAGACACTAGTTCGTTAACAAAAGGAAATTGTATCAATGAATACTGAAATAATTCAGGGTGGAATGGGGGTATATATCTCGACTCCATCCCTGGCAAATATCGTCTCTCGCAACGGTGCTCTAGGCACAGTGTCTGGAGTAGCTGCAGAACGGATACTAGCCCTCATCTTAGGAAAAGGCGACCCTGGTGGGCATTTTCGAAGAGCCTTGTCACATTTCCCTTCTCAAAAAATGGCAGAACAGGTCATCGACACCTACTTTATCGAGGAAGGCAATCCGAAAGGTCTGGCGGCCAAACGTGCGCCAATGTTCACGATAAACCCATCGGAAATACTCATTGCCCTTAGCGTCACAGCCAATTTTGCATTCGTCTACCTGGCAAAGGAGGGACACGATAAACTCGTCTCCGTGAACTATCTGGAGAAGATTGCCATGCCGCACATTTATGCCATCTACGGCGCAATGCTGGCTGGTGTGGACTTCATCACTATGGGAGCGGGCATACCACTTCTGATCCCTGACGTTATCAACAACTATGCCGAAGGAAAGCCTGCTAGCTATCGCGTACCTGTCGTCGGCCAGAATATCACGAGCCATGCTATGGTTTTTGACCCGAGTTCATATTTCGGGGAAAAAATGCCTGGCCTCAAAAAACCTGGATTCATCCCGATCATTGCTTCAAATCTCTTGGCATCTATCTTTATGAAGAAATTCAAGGATAGACCTGGAGACATCTACGGATTTGTAGTCGAGGAATGGACGGCGGGCGGACACAACGCTCCACCCAGAAAAGGTGGCGTATACGGACCAAAGGATGAGGTCGACTATGGAAAGATCCACGATCTCGGTCTACCGTTCTGGATCGGTGGCTCCAAAGCATCACCAGAGAAATTGCATTGGGCAAAGTCAGTCGGTGCAACTGGGATTCAGGCGGGTTCAATATTCGCTCTTTGTAGAGAATCGGGTATGGATACAACAATCCGCAAGATAAGTCTTAGGCTTGGTTTCAACAAGGACCTTATAGTGAGAACATCTTTAATCGCGTCTCCAGCAGGGTTTCCTTTCAAAGTCGCATGCCTGCCCGGATCTTTGTCTGAGGAAAGTGCTTACCTGTCCAGGAAAAGAGTCTGCGACCAAGGCGGTTTGAGGACATTATTCGAAAGGCCGGACGGATCGATAGGCTATCGCTGTGCGGCGGAACCTGTAGAAGAATATATCAGGAAGCTTGGGTTGTTGAAAGAAACCGAGGGAGCACGTTGTATCTGCAACGGACTCATATCCACCGCCGGCTTGGGCGACGTGGGCGAAGCACCCATCATCACGCTAGGTGACGATAACAGATTCCTACAGTACCTCCTGACCCACCCTGAAGGCTCATATGGAGCAGTTGATGCGATCAAGTACCTGTCTCGATGATCGATTTGACACATCTCGATCATTACAGTCCGCCGGTTTTATATCGGCGGATTTTCTTTCCAATTATTCTGATATGGTTGACAATTTGCTAATTTGTTGTATTCTTATACGTGGTAGCAACAGTTGTCTGAAAACTCAACAACGAAAGGACCCTATGCGAACAGAATTATATCGACGGTCAAACGAAACGGACATATCTCACCTTCGGAGACTACACGCCTCGATCCTCAGGGATTCCGGATCAATGCAAGACGCGGACACAGAAGCGATCATGTTCCTCATCGACTACATCCCCCGTCTTTTAGACGAAGTTCAAAGGGCAAGAGACGATCGTCAGGCTAACGCGGAAAAACTTCCGGCGGCGGCGAAAGCTGACAAGAAGGTGGTCGATATCGGATACAGTAGCCAAGATGGACGTGTCATCTGGCGCCTGCGATATAGCGACAACTCCGTCGGAACATGGAACGATACGACCGTAGAGACCGTTCACACCGAACTATTCCAAGTATTAAGGGCCAAACTTCGGAGAGAACACGGCCTTGAGTAATAGGAAACAAATCATGAGTACAATTATTGAAATCGCCAAATCGCCCCACGAGGGGATCGGGGCCCAAGCGGGTACTTTCCGCAAAGCGATAGATATCAACGTCGAACACATTTACACGAAAACGGTCGACAGTGCAGTCCTCTATAAAAGCGGATTGCTCATTGCCACAGGTCAGATCGCTGTCAAAGGACAGAACAAAGGAATTGTCTTCGAGCTACGCGACGCTCGGATCATCGAGGATTTTATCGGCATCTGGTGGCCGTCTGAGGTTGAACTGAGATGGTACAGTATGTTGCAACTTTTCACAGAAGAGATCACCCTAGATGGCAGATCTCTCCGTCCACCTCGGGACAAACAGTAATCCCAACTTCCCTTTCAGCTCGCCGACGCAACTCAACGCGCCGGCTTTTTTATACTCTTTAATTAATCCCAATTATCGGATATAATCGACGATGTCATAGAAACCTCTACTCACAATGCCCTTCTCGCCTAACTATTTTCTCATATTCGAAGCCAGCGGCTTTCTTTTTTTCATAGTGATCTTGGCGCGTGAGATATACCAGCGCAATTATGGCAAAATATTTGAGATTATAAGCTGCGCCGTCTTCGGCATGCTCTTGGAGATCGGCGACACTTACCTGGCACACACATATTCCTATGGCACGAATTTTCTGGTCAACCTAGCTCATGTGCCGGTGGCCATCGGTCTGGGCTGGTCGATCATCATCTATTCGGCCATGCTCCTGAGCGATCAATACAATATCCCATGGATGCTTCGACCATTTATGGACGCTTTAACAGCCGTCATGCTGGATCTAGCCATTGATGCAGTAGCCATCCGTCTGGGCTTCTGGCACTGGGCCATACCGCTGGACCGAGAATGGTACGGGGTTCCTTTTGAGAATATCGTCGGATGGATCTTGGTCGTCCTATCATTTTCCTTCCTGATACGCTTCATCAGAACCTTGAATCACAAAAGGTTCTTTACCAAAGTCCTCATGGTACTCTCGCCGATACTTTCATACATGGGCCTCATGATCGGACTGTTGACCTTGAGCATCATAGCTATCCTTCCATATCAAATAAACAATTGGATGACACTGATCTGGTTCAAATACTCGCCTGACCTCTCGATACTCACCAATCCGCAAGTCGAGCTTTGGAAGTCTATCATCTTGACCATCATGATGACTGAGCTCATCAACATCGTCGTCTGGTCTCTCGTCAAATATCGCCGGAATTATTTGAGACATTTCGATATCGTCTCATTTACAGCCTTGTCAGGGATCCACCTCATATTTTTTGTGGCCATATTCACTGAAGGAATATATCTGCAATTGCCGGTTCTCGTCGCCATATCGCTGGTATGTTTCGTCGTCCATCTCCTCATCCACTTCTTACCATTCATGATCAATAGGAAATCGATCTATTTCTTTAAAGTCATAAAGAAGGCCACGATCCATGGTGAGGAAAAGCTAGATGATGCCATTGAAGCGGTTTTGAAATGACATCTAATACATACCGTACATGCCTCTGACTTCTGAAAGATGGAAGTCTAGATCCTTACGCAGCGGATGGTCAGGCCAGAGACGGATAAGCTCCTCGATGGTCTCGACATAGTGCTGTATCAAGTGGTCTTTTGGAACATTGAATCTTCTGAAAGTGCTGTCGCCTTCTTTGCGAAAATCAGCTAAAAGCTCAGTGCAGTTAGCAATGACGTCGGCTGATTTAACCAGAAGAGAATCTTGAGCCATTACTGAAAGCTTTTTGACAGTGGCGCTCTTGTGGTCGACCCACGGAAGCTCCCTTTTGCTTTCCGTCACATCACTCACGATCCGGGCGACTTTGGCGCCGAAACGACGCTTGATCACGCTGACTGTGACCTTTTTTGTATCTAGACTGTCTTCAACAGTATCATGCAACAATCCAGCTACGATGATATCTTCATCATGCGAGATCCGCGAAAGAATCAGTCCGACTATGAGCGGGTGGATGATGTAAGGGATATCTTTTCCCTTTCTCTTCTGCTTTTGATCCAATTCATGGACCCTTATGGCCATATGTATTGCAGCTTTGATTTTTTGTGTATATTCCATGGCGATATTTTGAGTTTTGAAAGACGGAAGGTAGACATTGTAAACCAAATTATTTTGGCGCACAACTGCCGTTGTTCCTTGCAATCACCATAAAATGGTCTATCATACCTGCTAGATTCCTCTTTCAGATTAACTCCGAACGAAGACAGAACAAATGACTTTAATGGTTTTTGATCTCGCACAATACACAAAACGACAATTCGTCGACGCCCTGACCTGCCCAATAAATAGGCATGGGACACGCGTAGAGCACGGCTGCGACGATTGGGCATTGTATGAGCACCCAGAATGGCTCATGGCTCACTATTTCGCCAACGGCGGCCCTGAGGCGTTCGCTAGACGGCGAGACGAGTTCGTCAGGAACATCGAGGTTCCCGATCCTCCAGCTCACTTTGAGATAGAGTTCTATCTCTGATTCATTTAACTGCACGAATCGACATCCGCCGTCGCTACGCTGCGGTTTTTTTGTTATTTAATGAGACAATCTTTGTATGTCGGGCTATTCGGATCTCCCTCTGTAATGAATGCCGTGTTCCCCTTGTTCCAGAAGACTATCGACTCGTCGGTATTGGCATATCTAGCGCCGGAAGCAGAGATGGTCTGCGGCAATGTTAATTCTCCCAAACGTGCAGTCCTGATTCGCGCAAAATTTTTGTAGAACTCAGCATCGATCGATTTGGAATCAGCACAAGAAAAAGTCACGACATTTATCGGGTATCCCAAGATCTTCACAATAGCTACCTTATGGCCTAGATAAAAGCCAAAATAGAATACCGCCACAAACAGAATAATGGCAACGATCTGCGAAAAGACAGTGACTTTGGTCCAAATTATTTTCATGCGATTATTATAACTTTAATACATTCTTCACACCACTGACGACACGATCAAAAACATATACAGCGCCGGATGGAACGGCCCATAAAAGATTTTTGGTAAACGACCAGAGAAAGGTTGGAATGCTAGGCGGCGTGACTAAAACGGTTATTTCAGCATTTGGAGACACGCTATCCATTTCGAGGTTATCTTGTACCGACTGATTAGAATTTGAAACAGGGGCAGACTTCCTTACCAATACATTTGCGGGAGGATTATTTACAACTGGAGGCACCACGACATTATGTGCCTGTATATCTGCGAGAGTCGAGAACATGCCATCGCCGGAAATAGCGCTATTACCAGATCCATCAGTCGAGATCACTGCGTAATGATAAGTCGTGCTCGGTGTAAGGCCGCTCAAAATGACAGAGTGATAAGCGCTTCTAGTCGAATCCAGGGACGTGAGCTGACCGTAAGTATAGTATAAGCCGTATTTAACCTGGTTAGTGGATAGCTCGTTGGTGTCCCAAGTTATCTCGACACTGTTCTTGGTAACATTCGATACGCCAATAGAATAAAGTGACGGCGGTATACTGTCGACTGCTGCACTAAAATTGGCCGAAATAGTATGATTGGCGGAGATATTGGAAAATGTGTAGGTACCGTTCGTTAAGGAAGAGCTGTTGCCATCAACGACGAAGGAAGATACCTGATAGCCGGCATTGGGAACGATAGTAAATGTCTGATTGCTTCCTGAACTTACCGTGATGATTCCGCTGGGAACGACCGAACCATTGGAACGGTAGGAGGAATCGATCGTGTAAGTTACTGTTGGATGACTTGAGGCAGTCACAGTTACGCGGTCGGTCGAAGAACGAGATCCATCGGAAACTGAGACTTCTAACACATAGCTACCAGCTTGAGAGAATGTTGCAGTCGGAGAGATGTTGTGCAAGTTAGAGAATGTTACTGATCCGGGACCAGAGATCTTTGACCACGAGTATGTAAGCGAATCAGCATCAGGATCAGATGAAGCGGCTGCCGAAAGACTTGCCGTAGCTGGCAAAATAACGGTCTGATCTTGTCCTGCTTCCGCCACTGGAGACCTGTCCAAGTTTATGACAGAGACAGTGACAATCTTCGAAGCAGAAGCACCATGAGAGTCAGTCGCTGTGAAGGTCACTGCGTAATTTCCAGACTGACTGTACGTCGGTGTCCAAGAGAATGTTTGGTTTGAGAAATTGAAGGTAGCACCGCTCGGCATATTTGAAGTGCTATACGCTATCACATCACCGTCAGGGTCAGAAGCTGAAACTGTGAAACTCAAACTGGAGTTCTCATTGACTGACTTATCACTGATCGCCGTGAACGTAGGCGCGTGATTGCTCTGCTGAGCTGAAAAACTGGCTACGATCGTATGATTGGCGGATATATTGGAGAGCGTATATGTATTGGCTGTAAGAGAAACTCCAGATCCATCCACGGTCACATTTGAGATTTGATATCCAGGATTGGCGGACACTATGAAAGCCTGGCTGCTGCCTGAATTTACCGTGACTGAACCGCTTGGCGCGATCGAACCATTAGATCCTGCTGAAGCCGAAATAGTATATGTGACTCTGGGAATATTCACTGGCAAAGTTACGGTTACTACAGCAGACCTTGATACTGAAACATTCCCTGATCCGTCTTTTGCCCAGGCATATAGGGTCTTTGTTCCTGCCGATGCAAATGTGTATGTCGTAGGAGCTGCCGATAACCAACCGGCTGCCCCGGAAGACGGTGTCGTAGCGCCGGTATAGATAGATGTCGCATTTCCAGCACCAGCTGTTTGGCCTTGCGAACTACCATCTGACTCTGTGACCATGTATCCACTAACGCCAGAAACGATCTGTCCGCTCGTCGAAGGATCACTAGCCACAACAGTGATCGGGACCGTCAACGAACTGGCTGTTGTAGGCACGGTGAATGTGGTGACGATAGGTATAGTCATATCAGAGCCTGGAGGAGACGCTGGAATATTTGTAACATTTACGTATAGTCTACGAATCAAACTATTTGAAACATTGCCAGCTGCATCTTTTGCCCAGGCATACAGAGTCTTTGCGCCACCAGAAGCAACAGTGTAACTAGCTGGTGCCGTTGCCGACCAGCCGGATGCTGTCGCTAACGGCTTTGTCGACGACTCAGTTATCATATACCCGGTGACTGCCGTCGAATCGACCGCAGTGAGCGAACTCACCGGGATCGTAAGCGACGTGACCGGACTAGGAGTGAGAAAAGCTGTAACCGTCGGAGGAGTGACATCGAGGTAGGGGTCACCGCTCGAAGATGTCACATTTATCGTAACCGATCCCTGAAGAGACGAGACCTGATCATCTGGCGGTGCCCAAACACCGGTCATAGAGATATTCAAAGTAAACTGTGTATGATTTTGAATATTAAATATAGCCGAATTCGCCACCAATATCTGACCGGCCGAGTCGATTGAGAATGCCCCGCTTTCATTCCCGCTATTTATCGTAAATCCTCTCGCCTGGATCGCGTCTGATTGCGAATAAGCGACCTTTCCTACCACAGTACCATTCGCTGCAGATCTATCCACAGTGAATGTCTGAGATTGGATAGTAGGCGGAGTGTATGAGTTAAAACAGGACATATCCAGGGTCGTCACTTGGTAGATATTGGGATTATTCCCAAGATCAGTCATGGCCTGGTTTATTTCAGGAATATACGCTCCGACCATAGATGCAATTCCACCACCATGCTGAACTGAAACCAAAATCAAGGTGTTATTGATGAGAAAAAAGCTGGGATGACCAGAGTCCCCGTCATAGGCCATTTGTGAAAGAAACGGTGTCGCTGCCCAAGTGATAGCTTCCAGACCGAACGGATAGAAGGCGGAATTGGAAGAGTATGCTGTCGTATTATCGCCGCCATTATCGATTTTTCGTATCAAAAATTCGTTAAGCTGATCGAAAAAGATCATTGGCACGTAGAGCGATTGCGATATATGAGAAGACAAATCTGAGCTGGATATCACTGGATAATACGCAACTGTGCTGGGTAAATCACTATCAAAGACAACCAGGGCCAGATCGGTTGAACCGATCTCTTTCAACCCCACGACTGTACGGGTGTAATCGACGCCGTCGGTACCACGGAACAAGACTATTTGATTGAGGTGCACTCCATAACCATTCAAATGCCACGCCGTTAGAGCATGCCTGGGACTGATCAGAGTAAATCCATAGAAATCGGTGGCAGTGTGGACAATGCTATGACCAGTAAAATTGAGACCAGTCGGCCAAGTACGCAAATAATAACTGGGACTACCATTAGGGTCTCTGTTAACATTGGTTGTCGCGTCGGATGGTATAGAGACTCCATTGATCTTACCTTTCAGCTGGCTGAATAATTCCGTATACAAGTACTTTGAGGCGGGACATGATGAAAGATGGAAAACCGGACCACTAAAACCGACGACTTGTGCCTTCAAGACGTTCGGATTCAGCAATGAAACTGTTCTATTAATCGAGCTATATTGTGTGCAAATAACAATTAAGGAGGCGACGATAAAAAAACTAATTATGGGCGAAACCTTAGGAGAATTTTTTATGCAAAACTGCATACGGATATACACTATTATAACTTTAATACATTCTTCACACCACTGACGACACGATCAAAAGCGTACTGGAAAAAAGATGGGATGGCGAATACAATTTCCTTGGTAAATGACCAGATAAATGCCGGAATGCTGGGCGGCGTTGCAGATGCTATATCCTGACTAATAGGGGAATTTAATATGATAGGGGTGACTTTCTGATCAGATGGGGCCGGTGTCTTATTGGCAGGCTGGGAGATCTTTTTTGTTACGGATACATTGGCAGGTGGATCGTGCACAACCGGAGGACTAATGATTACTGGCGGATCGATAGCGGCATGAGTCTGCACCGGAGATGGACTTATAGTAGCGGCCACGGCAGTGAAATTGGCCATGATCGTATGATTGGCAGTGATATTAGTAAATGTATAAGTACTATTGGTCAGCGAACCATTGTTATTATCGACAATGACACTGGCGGTTTGGTATCCAGGGTCGGGAATCAAGGTGAAGGTCTGATTGCTTCCGGAATTCACCGTCAACTTTCCATTTGGAGAGATGCGTCCGTTCGGATTAGCGGAGGAATTAATAGTGTAGGTGACCATCGGAACGTTAGAAACAGTCATCGTGATACGGTCAGTTGAAGACTTTGTTCCATCTGAAACTGCCAGTTCGATCACATATACGCCAGACTGTGAAAAAGAGGCGGCCGAAGCGACAGTGTGATAACTGGAAAACGAGACGAGTCCTGGACCAGAGACCTTTGACCACGAATATGTTAACGGATCATTGTCGGGATCGTACGAAGCTGCCGCCGAAAGATTTGCCGAGGCTGGCAAGCCGATGGTCTGGTCCTGCCCCGCCTCCGCAACTGGAGGCCGGTCGATGTTCACGACCGAGATTGTGACGATTTCAGAAGCAGATACGCCATGAGTATCAGTAGCTGTGAAGATCACAGAGTAAATGCCCGACTGGTAGTATGTCGGCGTCCAAGAGAATGTTCGACTCGTTGAGTCGAAACTGGCACCACTTGGCAGATTTGAAGCGGAATAAGTCAGAGTGCCACCATTAGATGGAGATGCGGTAACAGTGAAATTCAATGCGGAACTTTCATTGACAGATTTATTCCCTGTCGCCACGAAAACAGGCGGGTGCTGGTCTGGCAGCGCAGAAAAACTAACTGCGATCGTATGAGTGGCGATGACATTAGAAAACGTATACGAACCGTTCGTCAGAGAAACCCCGCTTCCATCGACCACCGCATTCGAAACTTGATATCCCGAGTTAACGGAAACAATGAAGGCCTTACTGCTTCCGGAATTCGCAGTGATCGTGCCACTCGGTGCTATAGAACCGTTCGGACCGGCGAAAGCAGTAATAGAATATGTAGCCGCCTGACTGGAATCAGCACTCATGGTGGTCGGTCGATATTGCGTGCAAATAACGATAGTTAATGCAACGAGCAATAAGCTGAGGATCCGTGATACTTCGCGTGAGTTAAATATTTGAGACCGCATGATAGAATATTTTCATAATTGTAGCATTGAAATAGTTTTTTAGGAGGCCTTCGTTATACGGAAGCTTACACAAGTCCCCGCTTGACGCTATAATGTGACCATGAGGCGTTTTGTATACGTTATATCCCTAGCTATACTGGTAATCGCAGGTATTTTCATGTACCAAAGATCAGCCATCGTCCAGCAGGTGTTCAATAAGATAGCAATCGGCATAAAGAATGCGTATTCTCCACCGGTACCCTGCACTCAACCTACCCTGTATTCAGTAGATTCATTCGACGACCGATTTGGCATAGATGTCGGTCAATTCCGGGTCGATATTGCCAAAGCCGCCACTGTTTGGAACGCCGCTCTGGGAAAAACGCTTTTCAAATACGATCCCGCCGGCCCATTGAAGGTTAACTTGATCTACGATTACCGCGAACAAGCTACAGTCCAATTGAAGAAGATAGACATGGCCATAAGCACAGACAAAGGCACCTACGAGGCACTCAAAGCGAAATATGACAGTCTCCAGCAACAATATTCAGTCCGTAAGGCTTCCCTCCAATCGAGAACCGACTCATACAATCAAGCGCTATCAGCTTACAATGCCCTGGTGGCTTCCTGGAACGACCGTGGCGGCGCTCCGCAGGCTGAATATCAGAATCTCCAGACAACAAAGCAAAACCTGGCAAACCAAGCAGCTTCTATTACAAAAGACCGCGCATCTTTCAACCAATTGGTAGAAAACTTGAATTCAACGGCCGCCGAACTAAATAGCCTCGGCCGGACACTGAACATGAACGTCAAAAATTATAATACCGTCGGAGCCTCGACTGGCGAGCAATTCAGCGAGGGCGAATATGTGCAAGATTCAGGCAGTACGCGCATCGATATCTACCAGTTCAAAGATGAGAATCAGCTCATCCGAGTCCTAGAACACGAGCTCGGTCACGCCCTCGGACTGGGGCACGTCAATGATCCCAAAGCCATCATGTATTATCTGAACTCGGGAACAAATGAGAAGCTGACAGAGGCAGATCTCTCCGAATTGAATGCGATCTGCAGCCAAAAGTAGCGGTCAGGTAATATTATATCGAGGCTTGGCTTTTGAAGGAATTGAACTATAATGCAGACAGAGAAAGGCCTCCATATGATAGACGATGAAACTTCAAAAAGTATCATGGCTGGTAGGCTCATCAGACTTGAAACTACCTGCGCCATCGAAGACGAGGTTATGAACCTAAAGGCGTGGCTCCAGCAATTCCGGCCTGTCGTCACCGTCAATGTTTTTACGGAACAAAACATTACTCGAGCGACATTGTGGATCGGCGCCCTGCCGCTCGATCGACGATCGCTTTTAGCCGGTACTCTGCGATCCAATCGTCTCAACTTCCGAATTCTGAACGGCAACTCGAGCTGACGCTTCAAGTATCATCTCGAAAACGACGTTCACGTGATGTTAAATACCTATCGTGAACGCTTTTTTGTCCAACATAGCCTACACACAACAATGAATCATCAAAATCAAAATCGGATCTTCGTCTTTGGAAACCCTGACTTGGAGATGGATTCATTGCCTTTCAAACTCATGCCAAAGCTTGCCGAAGCCTTCCCTTCCATGCGATTCGAATTGAAAGATCCAAATGAGGAATGGGATGTACCAGAAGAAATGGTAGTCATAGATGCTGTTATCGACTTGGAAAAGGTCACCATTTTCAATGACTTGGAATCGTTCGACGCTTCGCCGCATCTTTCCATGCATGATTTTGATGCGCTCTCCAATCTAAAATACTTAAAGAAACTAGGTAAACTCAAGAAAATTACCATCATTGGAGTACCCGTAGGGATAACTGAAGAGGAAGCATTTGAAAATATCACCAAAAGAATCAGAGAGGTCGTGAACTAGAGACAAAAAAGCGACCTCGCGAGGCCGCCGTGTTAGATCGATCCATCCTTCTCAACTTCGGCAATGCCAAACAAATGGCAGTAAACCAAATCATCAGTGGCAATAGGAAGCTTGTACCTGTTGAAGGCACGAAATTTCTTGTCGCCAACAGCGATCAGAGCAGAAATCTCGTTGAAGCTCAGAACTTTACCGACAACGGTATCACATTGGCGCACTCGGCCTTTATGCTTCCGCCAGAATGGTCTGACCAAATCTGTAGGCCAATCAGACAGAGTTCGAATGTCAAATCCAGTCTCTTGTGCAAATCGACCAGTCGCTGCCTGATAGCAGTTTACCAACAATCTCGTATCTGGCTCTTCGTTTTGATCGACGCACCTGGTCAATTCATCAGCTTCGAACTGTCTAATTTGGCCCCGCTTTACCCTGAGGTCCAAGCAGAAATATGCGTATCGCAAGAAAAGCAGCTTTCCTGGTATATCAGAAATCAAGTTTCCTTTCTAAAGGCCACAATAATTGGAGCCGATTTATTATCTAAAATTAGGATAGCACCTTAGGCGCTGCATGTGTAGGGACCGTGATTGTGAGGATGATTTTGATCATGAGAATGACCGTGATCGTGAGAATGTGGACCAGCATCTTTCCCCATCCACTTAACTTTCAAGAAATGTGCTCCACAACTCATACAAGGGTCATAAGCACGGATTAACTTCTCTATTTCCATACCGATCTTCTCTTTGGATTCAGTCTCTATGATAGGCTCAACGACGGCTGCCACATCTCTCTCGATATTCACTTGATTTTGTCCTGTTGGAACAATGACTTCCCCATCATGGACGATTCCCTGATCATCAATCACGACCTTGTGATACAAAGTGCCCCTCGGCGCTTCAATAACACCAATACCAGTACCAGCACGCATAGGAACTTTTATGACAGGTTCTGGCTTGAAGACTGTGCTGCTCAAGATCTCTATCGATTCATCGATCGAATGCAAGATCTCTATAGCTTGCGCCAAATTGTTGTGGAAGATATTAGTCGATGGGAATAGCTTCAATGCTTCTGCAGCCGACTTCTTGGTATTCGGATGTAACTTATCTTTAGCTAGATTTATCCTGGCCAATGCTCCAACCATATAGCTCTCACCTTTGTATTTATATGCTGAGGCTTGAGAATATGGAAGCACTGTATGTTCCAAATGGGAGCGGAATTCCTTCTGTTCGTAGACCTCACCTGTATCAGTGATGATCTTTCCACCGATATAGCCGAATGTGTCTTCTGGTATCAATGCCATAAACTTGGTCTTTCTGTCCAAGTGCTGTGAATCCTTAGCAAAAATCTCGATCAAGCGAAGAACGGCCGGTCTGGCAGCTTTCATTTCTTCTATACATTGAGCGGCGCCTTCAGGTGATGGAAATTGTAAGAAACCACCAATGACTGGGAACGTGGCATGGACGCTTCTTCCGGCCACCAACTGCGAGAGATGATTTCCAGCAGACTTCACGTCGAAACCATCATGTAATAGCTGATGCTGCGTAGGGTCGTTATCATCAAAATCGAGAAAGGCGTCTTTATTGAATAGGTCAGGCATGACGAACAAATAGAGATGCAGAGCATGATCACGCGAAACCAAACCGTGCATGGTCAGCTTGCGGAGCAATTTCGTCTGTGGTGTGACTTCGATTCCTAGAGCATCCTCTGCTGCAGCAATAGCAGCCATGACATGAGCGTTGGAACATGTACCGCAGATCCTCGACAAATGGGCTGGAATAGCGGCGATGTTCTTGCCTTTCATAGCTTCGGTGAAGAAACGCTTGTACTCGACGATAGCGAACTTCACATCGGTGACCTTGCCGTCATTCACGGTCACGTCCATTGAGGCGTCACCTTCTATTTTGGTTATGTGGTCTAGCCGTAGGTCGATTCTGTGCATGGTGATTATTAGGGATTAAAGATTATTTATCGGAAGTTTTGAATTCAAATATTAATAAGATCGCAGCTCTTTAACAAGCGCGTTCACCTTCTCCAAAAAGACTTTTGGATCCATGGGGCAACCAGGAATCTCTACATCTACCTTTACCACATCGGAGACTTTCTTTACGTCGGTCAAAGCGCCGAATCTGGTCAGGAGATAATCAATACTGGCTTTTTGTTCTGCCGTAAAATTGTTGCGTTGACCAGCTGGCATGCCGACAATAGCACAGGCACCGACGGCCACAAGCTTCTTGGAACGATTGCGGATATCTTTGAGTTTCTCAACATGTTCTGGTGAAGCCATGGCACCTTCGATAAAAGCGATATCAAATTCATCCATGATATTGTTGGACTTCAAGACGCGAGCGTGGCGAAAATCGAACATTTCTTTCCATTCCTGCCAGTGGTCATTCATGACTTCGGTCATGACGATAGTATTATCCTCACAACATGAGAATGAGAACCAGCCGATCTTGATCTTGGGTAGGTCTGCCATAAAAGTGATTGTATCATAATTATCATGTATAATTAAGGCGTGAGAAAATCCCACGACAGTGTGTTCACAGTCGGCATAGGTGGAGCAGCCGGCGATGGTATCCGGGAATCGGGTTCCACTCTTGGCGCCATCCTGACCGAGCTCGGATATGAGTCGTTCATGTCATTCACCTATCCTTCGCTCATCCGCGGCGGGCACAATTTTGCGCGCATAACTTTCAGCAAAGACAAAGTCTACTCCGATCACGAAGCCTTGGACGTCATGATCGCCTTGAATGAAGAGAGTGTCGTCTTCCATCGAGCCGAGATGGCCGAAAACTCCGTAGTCATGGCGGATACGTTTGAACAAGCCGACCTCGATGTGTTGAAAGACAAAGCTTTGGTAATTCCCATGCAAGCCAAGGCCAAGGAAATAAACGCTCCAGCCATCACCAGAAACTCAATGGCCCTAGGCGCACTCTGTTATCTGCTCGACCTTGATTTTGATCTTATGCAAAAAGTCCTCGGTGATGTGTTCAAGAACAAAATGCCTGAGATGAATATCAAATTGGCCGATGCTGGGTACCAATTGCTCAAAGCCAAGGGATTCAAACATTCGAAAAAGATCCAGCCGAGCCAAGAAAAAAAACAATTCGTCGACGGCAACGAAGCTTTCGGCCGAGGCTTGGTAGCAGCGGGCCTCGACTTCTATGTCGGGTATCCGATGACTCCAGCAACAACCATACTTCAATACCTGGCTGGCGCAGCTCAAAAAGCCGCCCAGTCGCCCGAACGCGAAATCGGTTCGAATCTGCGCGTCATTCAACCTGAAAGCGAACTCTCTGTTATCAATATGGCCCTGGGAATGTCCTATGCCGGCAAGCGCGTGGCTATCGGATCCGCATCCGGCGGCTTCGCATTGATGCAAGAAGCTTTCAGCTGTGCAGGAATGGCCGAATTGCCGCTTGTTGTGGCTGTCTCCCAGAGACAAGCACCGGCTACCGGTTTACCTACATATTCTAGCCAAACTGACCTCCGTTTCGTCATTCATGCCGGTCATGGAGAATTCCCTAGGATCGTCGTCGCACCAGGCGATGGAGAAGAAGCATTCAAGCTTGGCGCAGACGCATTGAACTTAGCCTGGAAGTATCAGTTGCCAGTGATCGTATTGTTGGACAAGATTATTTCAGAACACATCACCTCGTGCGACTTGAAAACAGACGCGATTAAGATCGACCGTGGATTGATATTAACTGCTGCCGATAATTACGGCCGATACCAAATCACTTCTGATGGCATCTCCCCTATAGCATTTCCAGGAACTTCCAATGCCGTAGTCAAAGTGACAAGCTATGAGCATGATCAGAATGGCATTACAGTCGATGATCCGGATGCTACCAAAGCCATGCTCAATAAGCGTTTCGCCAAATCTGACAGATTGAAGAAATCGCTCGGTGACCAAGAGACAGTCAAAGTATATGGAGACCGTCTTAGCAAGGATGTCGTTGTTTTCTGGGGTTCGACTAAAGGACCTGTTTTGGAATCAGCCAGATATCTGAAGAAAAAAGTAAAATTCGTACAAATCGTCTGGCTGGAACCTTTTGACGTCAAACGAGTTGCCAAAGAATTGGCTGGGGTAAGAAGAATAATCAACATCGAATGTAACCACGATGCCCAAATGGCTAATTTGATCAGAGAGAAGACTGGCATCGAGGTGACGGATAAGATATTGAAATTTGATTCGAGGCCATTCGAGCCGGTGGCACTGGCCGAGGAGATCAACAAGTCGCTAGGTGAAGCCTCGCGAGATCTCGCAAGGTGAAACCTCTATGAATTCAATTCCCAACTTATCAACAACCGCAAAGATCACCTGGTGCCCAGGTTGCCCGAATTCGCAGATTCTGGTGGCTTTCAGGCAGACTATTGAAGATATGGTGTCATCCGGCGGCCTTAAGATCGAAAATCTGGTGGCGTGTGCTGGTATCGGATGCCATGGCAAAATTAGCGACTACTTAAACGTTAACACTTTCACCGCTTTGCATGGCCGAGTCATCCCTGTAATGACCGGAATAAAGTGTGCAAATCCAAATTTAACAGTAATAGGCATGAGCGGCGATGGCGATTCATATGATGAAGGATTCGAACACTTGATCCATGCCGCCAGACGTAATTCCGACATAAAGCTTTTCATTCATGACAATCAGCTTTTCGCTTTGACCACCGGCCAAGCTTCGGCTGCAAGCCCCAAAGGATTCAAGGGCAAAACCACACCCGGCGGTAATATTGAAGAACCTTTCGATGCTATCCCTGTACTACTTCAAGCCGGTGCCACCTTCGTCGCCCGCTCCTACGCGGGTGACATCGCCGGCACCAAGCGCGTTATGGAAGCAGCCATCAAACACAAGGGCTTCTCATTCACGGAGATAATCCAGCCATGTATCACCTTCTTCGACACTCGCGACTATTTCAAAGAGCGCGTCTTCTGGCGTACCGGAGAGCCTGCCAGCAATGTCGACGACGCCATGAAGATGTCCCGCAAAGAAGGTGAAAAAGTGCCGCTAGGTGTGTTTTACAACGCGGTGAAGCCGACATTTGAGGAGCAAGTAATACATTAGAACTCTAATCAATTCTCAATGAATCTTTATAATCTTTTCAACCCCCGCTCCATCGCCGTCATCGGCGCATCCAACGACAAAAGTAAGGTCGGTTATGCTTTGGTGTCCAATCTTTTAAGCGGTGCCAAACGGGATATTTACCCCGTAAGCATCACTGAGAAAGAGATCCTCGGCTTGCAAGCGTATCCTTCAGTCAAAAACATTGAAGGTGAAGTGGACTTGGCCTTGATCGCCGTACGTGCAGACAGCGTTCCTTCAATACTTGAAGATTGCGGCGCCAAGAAGATCGGCACGGTGATCGTGATCGCGGCAGGATTCAAAGAGATGGGACCGGCTGGAGCGGAACTCGAAAAGCGCGTGACTGAAATAGCCAAAAAGCATGGCATCACCCTTCTCGGACCGAACTGTTTGGGAACCATCGATGCACATTCAGGATTGAATGCTTCATTTTCTGCCTGTATGCCAAAGAAAGGACGCATCGCATTCCTTTCACAATCAGGCGCTCTTGGAACGGCCGTGCTCGACAAGTCTGCAGCTGAAGGCATAGGCTTCTCCAAATTCATAAGCCTTGGCAATGAAGCGGCTCTCACGGAAATCGAATTCCTGGAATACTTGAAGGACGACAAGGATACCGATTCGATCCTTATGTATGTTGAAAGATTGGCTGATGGAGCGGCATTTATGAAAATAGCGACAGAGATCACTAAGAAAAAACCTATCGTACTCATCAAAGCCGGCCGCGGTGTCCGCGGCCAACAAGCTGTCATGTCACATACAGGCTCTCTGGCGCCAGAAGATGCCATATTCACGTCCGCTTGCAGACAAGCCGGTATCATCGTCGTAGAGTCGATCCGCGAATTCGTTAACATGGCCAAGCTCTTTGAGATCGGGATCACAACGCCATTACAGAATCTCGTCATCCTAACAAACGCCGGCGGTCCGGCCGTCATTACAGCCGATGAAGTTGATCTTTCTAGATCATTGTCGCTCGCCGAGTTGAAGAGCGAGACGAAAGAATCCTTACGGAAAGTCCTGCCGCCCATGGCCGCCGTGAATAATCCAGTGGACATCATAGGCGACGCATTGAGCGCCAGATACTTGGCAGCGCTTAAGATTCTCGTCGACATAAAGGAAGCTGATGCGATAATTACCCTTCTTACACCGCAAATGATGACAGAACCGGAAGCGACAGCCATCATTTTGGCCGATTACAATAAGAAGAAACGTATTATCCCCGTCTTTATCGGCGGCGATTCAGTCGAAAAAGGCATAGCTGCATTACGAGCACGAGGTCTGGTCAATTTCAATTATCCTAAAGATGCTGTTGAGGCGCTGGACAATATGGCGAGAGGAACCAGGAGGAAGGAGGAAGGAGGAAGGAGTAGCAATAACCTGCATGCTTCTGAGTTACAAATGATGCCTTACAAGCAGATGTCTAAAGTCTTCACTGAATTTGATCTGAAATTGTTAGGCATTATGGTGCATGAAAAAACAGACTTGGCCGCAGCTGTCAAAAAATTGGGAGCTGGTCCATATATCATCAAAGCTATGTCAGCTGATGTAGTACATAAGACGGACATGGGCGCAGTCAAATTGAATCTGAAGGATTCCAAAGAATTAGAGACTGCTTGGGACGAGATCACTACTAGCGTAATGACTAAGGATCCAAAAGCAGTCATTGAAGGAATGCTTGTGCAAACTATGTCAGCCGGCAAAGAAGTCATCGTTGGCATGAAGCGTGATTCGACTTTCGGTCCAACAATCCTTTTCGGGCTTGGCGGAATTTTCACTGAAGCGTTGAAAGATACATCACTTCGCGTTGCACCTATATCAAAAGAAACTGCCCTGCAAATGATCCATGAAATCAAAGGTATTGGAATGCTGACAGGCCTGCGTGGCGAAAAGACTTGCGATTTGGAAGCCTTGGCCGAAATCATCGTCAAAATATCAAAGCTAGCTGTGGACCATCCAGAGATCAAAGAGATCGACCTCAATCCTGTGATGATGGGTCCCGAATCGGCGGAAATCGTGGATGCGAGAGCGATGATGTAATTTTAACCCCCAAACACAACTCTGTGTTTGGGGGCAAACCTTGAATATCGCGGCGAGCACTTCTATGTTTTGCGGTTCATCAAATTCTCCTGTTTACAGAAACGAATTATCCTTGAGGACCAGGTCCTCTGACCGGTTCCAGACAGTTTTGCACTTACTGCAACGACTGAAACGGCGAACCCATTTGCAGGCAGGATAATGATCGTCGAAGTTTACGTTGGTGTCATGGAGGGTGAACCAACTTCCACAGTGCGGGCATTTGCCGGCCCAAAATGTTAGGCGGCAGATATACACAACCAACAAGACCAACCCGACGATCAGCAGGGCCAATAGCAACTTATCGCTCATATATTTACATGTACAGTTTGCTCCCAACCTCCCCAAGTTTGTTTTCCGATTTGGGTACCAGAGCAGTTTGTGAGGTGGTAAACCTTTTTCTATTATAGCACGTTTTGATGTCTATAGTCAATGGCTAGTCGTTAATAGCTAACTCACTAGTAACGTCTTCAAATCCACCTTCTCATCCGCCAACTCGGATCTCTTACTTGCGACGTTAATATTTGCAGCGATCAACTTGGAAATAATCCCCATTTCAGCCGTACGGTTGATGAGCGTGGCACCTTCGATCTCTCCATTACGAATGATGATGCGACCATATGAACCAGACTCTGGAGTACCACGTGGAATGATTTCCCTATCAGATCCAGGAGCAGCGTCACCAACAAAGGCCACGGTCAAACCAAATCCTTGAGTAGTATAGAAAGAAACGAACTTGAATGGCTGACGCTGACCAACCATACCGAGTCCAGCCACGCGACCTTGCTCGTGAGCCGAGACCCAATTCCCCATTTGTACATTTTCTTCCAAAAGCAAATCGTTGTATTCGGTGATATCACCAGCTGTCCAGATATCTTTTACGCTCGTCTCCAAAAATTCATTGGAGACAATGCCGCGATTGACCGCAACACCAGACGCTTTCACCCATTCAAGGTGACTGACCGTGCCTATGCCAAAAATAACGATCTCGCAAGGCAACTTTCGTCCATCTTTAAGAGTTACTTCTTTGACAGAGTCTTCTCCACTTATCTCGACGATCTCATTTGAATGAACGATATCGACTCCAACCTTTTTCATAGCATTCTCGATCATGAGCGCTGATGCTTCATCCAGAGTCGGGCTCCAAAAGTACGGATCGCGAAGTATTACCGTAGTCTTGAGTCCTGCCAATTGCATGAGATCGGCCATTTCAAAACCGATGAATCCTCCGCCAACCGTCACAGCATTCTTGGCTGATTTGATACCTTCCATAATTCCCTTTCCATCATCTAGTGATCGCAGATAATGAACACCTTTCTTCTCGGCACCGGGAACAATAGCCTTTCTAGTGGCAGTACCAATAGCGATCAGCAATTTCTCATAAGAAATCGCCCTGCCATCTGCCAGCATGATTTGTTTCTTATTAGAATCAATTCCGGTCACTATTTCGCCTCCCAGAAAAGTAACGTTCTTTTCTTTATACCACTGCTCACCTTTTAGCCAGACTTGATCGAATGGAACTTTGCCCAAGAAGAAGTTGGGCTTGGAAAGCATGACTCGCGAATACAAAAGATACGGCTCGTCGCTGACTATGGCGATCGAACCTGTAGGATCATTGGCACGAATAGTTTCAGCAGCTGTAACGCCAGCTACCCCGCCACCGATTATTAAATACTTGAATGATTGCATACTACTTCGGAAATACTTGCTTACCTTCCTTATCGAACAACAAGATAGCCTTGGTCGGACATGATTCCGCTGACATCATCAGAGTGGCATCATCTACAGAATCGGCACCAGTTACTACAGCCTTGTTCTCACCATCAAGCTCATAAGTCGTTCCGGAAACTGCCAAACAGGAAGCGGCACCTATGCAGAGATCGCGATCAACCACTATTTTACCAATCTTGGAATCTGCGCGATTTCGAGGATATTCTTTTTGATTTGCCATTGTAATTAAAAGTTACATTTTTAATACCACATTTTTTATACCGGGAACTTCTTCCATGAGAAGGCCGCCGATGAGCTTATTATACGTCAAATCAGCCATGGAACAATGTGCACAAGCGCCGCTAATATTGAGCGTTACGACACCCTTTTCTATGCCGATCAAAGCGACATCCCCGCCATGCATTTGGATGTATGGCCGGACCTTCGTAAGGACTGCTTCAACTTTGGTGAGGGTTTGGGAGGGGGACATAAACAAAGTCTACCAGAACCCCGTACAAAACAACAATCAAATTTCAGGCAACATTAAAGGCCGTACGGGTTAATCGTACGGCCTTCACAAAACATCAAGAACATGTGGTTCAGAACCGGTATATCGCGCCTGCGAACAATACGCAATCAACCACTCGGTTGTCACGGACTGTTACGGGGGCATACCAGTTCACCTGCGGAAGAACGAGTGAGAGGTGCTTGGTGATGGCCCAATCCAATTCAGCACTACCTCTTAGTAGCAAGCCATCGTCGCAACCGAATCCGCCATTGTCATAAACAAGCGACACGGAAGTGCTGGCCGTCAGGAGCCCATTGAGCAGTAAGACGCTCTTACTAGCCCCGACACTGTAGAGACTTCCACCGCCATACGGAGTGTTCCGCATTACTGTGTAGTTCTCATACATGAAATTGGCCGTGAACCAGCTAAGATCCTTGGACACCTTTAAGTGACTGTACAAGATATCTTTGGAACCAAGCGTCTGTAGTCCAGGCTCATCGAAGTAGGTTGTGCCCGCATCGATGACAACATCCGCCAAAGGTCCCGACTTCAGACCGAATGTCGAAAGCGGACCTGCCCAACCGAGCCCGAGGTCTTGCTCGGTGCCGAAGTTCTGGTTGTATGGCCCGCTCATGGGCGTCGAGTTCCAAATATCGATGTAAAAACCGTTATGGAATCCGATGAAGATATCGGATTGTACAACTGGCTTGTTATACAGTACGCCGCCACTGCCGAACGCCGAATATTTATTGGCTGCGACGGAGCGAAGGGTGACCGAGGGTGTCCATGGCGAATTGGTGGTCTCCTCGGACTTGGCCGCGGAGATGAGCGCTAATAGAGTTACTAAACTGACAACGAACTTTTTCATCTAACATTCCTTCTTTTGATGGTTTTACCGTGTTACTGTGGTTCTGTACAATTATAGCACTAGTTAGCGTTTGCGTCAAGTATTACTCCCGAACACTCTATTCCCTCCCAAAATACTTCTCCTTATAGAACCTGATCAACTCTTCAACAGCTGGAATGCATTCAGGATAGCCGATACCAACTTTTGTGCGCTTCTGGACGGCTTCCAGGGTAGTGGCGCCTTCAAGAACGGCTTCCTCGATATCAGCTTCAGTCACCTTCGTATTCGGATCTATGACTTTCTCACCATCGACAACTATTCGCGAGATTTGGCCTGTCTTCTTGAACCAATAATTGATGGCGGCCCGCAAAGCCTTGTCGCCGAGAACGGAGCAGTGGATCTTGCGGTCTGGTAGACCGCCAAGACGCTTTAGAATATCTTGAGGACGAATTTGTAAAGCTTTATCTATCTTCATTCCCTTCTTTTCTGTGACCATGACCGAAAGCATGGAAGTAGCGGCAATGGCGCTAGCACATCCAAAAGTCCGCCATTTGAATTCGGTTATGACATCGCGCTTGGGATCGATATTGAGCCAGACGCGCATAACATCGCCACAGGCCGGACTTCCCACTACTCCTTCGGCATCGTAGATGGCTTCCTTGGGATTCTCCCAAAGCAGATTACGCGGATTGAAGAAATGGTCACGGACTTCCTTTGAATATGCCCAGGAACCGCCGACGTGTTTGTTAACAACATCCGGCTTCTTCGGCTTCGATTTAGGTTTTGGTTTTGTTTTGATCGCTTTTGCGGGCATTGTGAATTTCTAATTTTTAATTTCTAATTTTTAATTTCTTCCTAAGGAAATGTGGTGTCTTATTGCCAATGAATGCTCTCGGATCAGATACGGCTTTCCTTTCATCAAGTGACAGATTCAAAGGGGAAATGCTTCTCAAACGCGCAACGATCTTTGGTAAGCATCTCAACACGTAATCGACGTCGGACTTTGTCGTCTCTGCCCCAAGAGTGAATCGAATACTACCATGAACAAACTCGTAAGGATTGCCAAGCGCTGTCAAAACGTAAGATGGCTCGAGGCTTTCGGAATTGCAGGCCGAACCGGTATTTATCATTATGCCCTGTTCGTCTAATTCTAATAGAAGCGACTCGCCTTCTATATCGAGTATTGAAATATTTAGGAAGTTTGGTAAGCGCTTGGTTGGATGACCATTAAGAACAATTTTCTTCACGGACTTCAAAATTCCTATCTGCAATGCGTCGCGTAATTTCTTAACTTTAATCGATCCCGCCTTTTTATAAGCCTCATTCAATTCAATAGCCTTACCAAATCCTACTATAGCTGGCACGTTCTCTGTTCCAGAACGTAACTTACCTTGCTGTCCGCCGCCGTAAATGATCGGCTGCAATTTGACACCACGTTTTACAAACAAACCACCGACGCCTTTAGGTCCACGAAGTTTGTGGGCTGACAAGGTCATGAGATCTACGCCGAGCTTTTCAACATTTACATCAGCGTATGCGGCGGCTTGGCTAGCGTCAGTGTGGAAAAGTGGCAGGGAGCGAGGAGGAAGGAGCGAGGAGGAAGAACTGAGGTGGCGATTTGCGTTCTCCTCCATCCTTCCTGCTTCCTCCTTCCTGCTTCGATATTCTTCAATAATCTTCGATACTTCCTTGATCGGCTGCAGCGTTCCTGTCTCGCTGTCAGCCATAGTAATGGAAACGATGATTGTTTCTTGATTCAAATTCTTCTTAACATCTTCCGGGTTAACCATGCCATTCTTGCCAACAGGAATCTTTACAACTTCGAATCCTTCTTTCTCCAAGGCCGCGCAAACGGACATAATACCTTTATGCTCTAAAGCTGAAATTATGATCCGACCCCTATTCTTGCCATCAAATTTGTGCGCTCTGGCTGCACCAGCTAGGGCCAAGTTATCTGCCTCAGTGGCCGATCCAGTAAAGACGAACTCGTCTGGCCGGCAATGTAAAGCAGCGGCAATTTGGGCCGAGGCATTTTCAATAGCTTGTCTAGCACAACGTCCGGTTTCATACAGATTGGAAGGATTGGCGAAGTCATCGGTAAAATACGGGAGCATCGCTCTGAAGACTCGCTTGTCGAGCGGCGTCGTGGAAGCGTTATCGAAATAGACTTGGCGTTTTTTATTGAAGCGTTGATCCATAAGCGCATATTATCATAGATGACGAGGTCAGGCTTTCTTTTGACAATCGGTATTTTCAGTGTAGATTATTGATTAGATTCGCTGCTTTGAAATGGCACGCTGTGCTGTAGCAACGGTCATAACATTGGAAGCCACCATCAGTGGTAAGAAATATCTGAAATGACAAAACCCATAAATTTTGCGACTGGACACCTTATTGTTAGGCCAAGTACGCATGTCTTCCTAGACTTAAGGAGGCGGTTCCCTGGCGTCGGTCTCGAGAACGAGCGTTGGTACGATATGTCTGAGCTCATTATCTCAGTCAACTCGCATCGATTTCTGAGTGGCGACAAACACCACCTTACGTCAGCCACCTCATCGGTCGACTACCGATCATTCGTGTCCTATTTTCTGGACCGCACTAGTGGCGGCTTCACTTGGATCACTTATGAAAAAGCCTTTCCCGAGCATGGACAAGTGCATTACAAGGAAGATCCGGAATTGATCAAGTTCGTTGATCCGGCAAATGATGTATTTGTGACAAAACAATGGGGCAATCTGGTCCTGGAGCTCGCAGAGTTGGGTGTGAGAGAAGTAATTCGCGCCGATGATACCCTGAGTGGGTGGAAAGGTGCTCTTTGGACCGATCTGAATGTGTCTGTCGAAATACCCAGCAGACAGTCCGACAAGCCGGTTCCGTCGGCACCGATTCAGCCCAACGCTGGCATGAGCACTTTGGAGCAGAACCAGGCGGAAGCACACGGACTGTTCGTTGCCAGAGAAGATGGGTCTTGGTATCCAGAATATTTGGCCAACAAAGGATAGAAACCGTACATTTGCCGATTAATAGTGTCCGAACAAATTCGCCACTGATACCGCCCGAGAAGTTCTCGGGCTTTTTTGTATTAAAATATCTACTAAGTTATACTATACCCATGACCAAAACTCATACCTACCGCGGCATCGTCTGGCTGGATATGCAAAATCCGACAGATGATGAGGTTTCTAATATAGTAAAGCGTTACGACTTGCACCCATTAGTCGGCGAGGAGCTCAAACAGTCCTCTTCTCTGGCAAAAGTCGACTTTTACCCAGAATACATATTGATCGTCCTGACTTTGCCGGTTCGAGTCCGTGTCGGCACAAGCTACGAGATCACCGACCGCGAGATCGATTTCGTCATAGGTAAGAACTTTCTCATCACTTCGCGGACAGATACCATCGAACAGTTGGAATATTTCGGGAAGATCTTCGAAGCCAATGCCATCCTGAACAAGGAAGAAAAGATCGAGCACGCCGGTTTCCTCTTCTATTATATGGTCAAGCGGATATATGCCGGAATGATCGAAGACCTCGAGAACATCAAAGACGCCCTGATGACGGCTGAAGCCAGTATCTTCAAGGGTGATGAGAAACAAATGGTCGAGGTCCTCTCCGGCCTTTCTCGTGAGCTCATAGACATCAAGCAGACCGCCCGCATGCACCACGATATCTGGGAACAAATGGTGGCCTTTGCCGACAAGGATTTCTTCGGCAAGGATTTCGGCTCATATATCCGCGATATACGTGATGAATTCAATATCATCCACGAGCTCATCGGAAATTCTCGTGAATTACTGAATGATCTCCGCGAAACCAACGATTCCCTTTTGAATACCAAGCAGAATGAGATCATAAAGGTCCTCACCTTGGTTTCATTCATCTTCTATCCGCTCACATTTGTGACAGCTGTTTTCACCATTCCGGCCGCCTCTGTGCCGCTAGTCAATCAGTCATACGGATGGCCTGTTATCATGGTCGGCATGGCCATCCTAACCTGCGGCATGTGGTGGTATTTCAAGAAGCGAGGTTGGATATAATCACAAATGGAAATCCAGCTTTACAATACTCTGACTAGGAACAAGGAGACCTTCAAGCCTCTAAAGCAAGGTGAAGTTTCCATATACAATTGCGGACCAACGGTGTATGACACTCCGCATATCGGAAATTACCGGACATTCATCATGAATGATCTTATTAGACGTGTTTTTGAATATAACGATTACAAAGTAGATCAGGTCATGAATATCACCGACGTCGATGACAAAACGATCCGAAGGAGCCGAGAGGAAAAGATACCCCTTAAAGAATTAACTCTAAAATATGAGAAGCTATTCATTGAAGAATCCGAGAAGTTAAATCTGAAAAGACCGGACCATCTGATCCGCGCCACGGAATATATCCCAGCTATGATAGAGCTTGTCGGCACGCTTCTGGCAAACGGCATCGCTTACAAGGCCTCCGATGGTGTTTATGTGAATATTGAAAAGGTCAAAGATTATGGGACTCTCGCCAAACTTGACTTATCGCATGATTCTCACGAAAGGATCGCCAACGATGAATACGACAAAGAGAATGCTCGAGACTTCGCGGTTTGGAAATTCAAGACGCCGGATGATGGCGATGTTTCCTGGGATACCCCGTTCGGTGCTGGACGCCCAGGTTGGCATATCGAGTGTTCAGCCATGGCCATGAATGTCCTTGGACCCACTATCGACATTCACACTGGCGGCATCGATCTCATATTCCCACACCACACCAACGAAATCGCCCAGTCGGAGTCAGCTACCGGCCAGCCGTTCGTCCACTACTGGCTGCATGGTGCCTTTATGACCGTGAGCGATGAAAAAATGGCAAAATCCAAGAAGAATTTCTTGAAATTGGGAGACCTACTCGACGAAACGATTTCTCCTTTGGCATATCGCTACTGGCTCCTGACTGCCCATTACCGCTCACCAGTCAATTTCACATTCGAAGCGGTCCGAGCCGCTCAGACCGCGTTGATTCGCCTACTCCAATTGGTCGGAACATATCCAGAAGGCGGCAAGATAGACTCTTCTTATAAGAATCGCTTCCAAGAATTCATCAATGACGATTTGGATGTGCCGCAAGCGATAGCACTTGCTTGGGAATTAGTTAAGGACTCAAATGTTAGTGAACCTGATAAACGCGCGACTTTGATCGACTTCGACAAAGTATTCGGACTCAAGCTTGACTCGGCACCGAGAATCGAAGAGGAAAAGATCCCTGAGGAAATAGTAGCTTTAGCCGAAGCGCGTGAAGAAGCAAGACAGACGAAGGATTGGAAGAAGGCCGATGCTTTGCGCCACGAGATAGAATCAAGAGGCTTTACGATCAAAGACGAGACTACCGGCTTCAAATTGCGGAGCTCTTGACGCTTCATTGAATGTAGTGTAGTATTGATTTCAGAAGGAGAAACTATGAAGACTATTGTAGCAGATGACGAGGATATGATATGCCATGTTCTGACAGCAATGTTTGAAAGATCTGGCCATAAAGTGATCACGGCAACGACTGCCGAACAGGCTATTGCTGCCTTCGATCGCGAACCGGATACTGACCTGGTATTGACCGATTTTCAAATGGGACCGACTGGGACTGGTCTCGATGTATGCCGCCATGTTAGGGCAACGTCGACTGGGACAAGGTCGTGTCTAATGTCAGGAAAATTATCACCGGACGTAATAAAAGAGGCGTCAGCACTGGGAGTTTCGACTCTAGCAAAGCCGTTTACTCCCCGGGAGCTTCATGAGGCAATCGGCTTCTAATAGCCACCCGCATTCAATTCAGAAGGGATACGAAACTTACGGGATAATACCCATTTTGCGTGGCATGAAATCAGACTTCTGTAGCTTGGTTAAGCTGTAGAAGTGTGATTTGATAGACTGATGTCTACAAAAAAAGAAAATATTGCCCCGAATGTGGGCTTCAGACCGTCGTTAAAAGAG
>CAIQIZ010000030.1 GCA_903872035.1 uncultured bacterium
AACCTGCGATCTATGAATGATTTGGCCATATACTTAGTTAGATACGATGACAGTTTTTCATTTCCGTCAGTCATTTTGAGGTAAATAAATCCATGTTTCCAGAGTCCCGCAACCAATCGGGTAGATCGCTCTTCTTCAAAGACACTTTTGGGTAATCCCCAGATGAGAGCGTGGAAATGAACAGCTCCACGTTTTTGAAATTCAGGGACTGCGATGTATTTCCACTCTTTGCCAAATCTATGACGGAGAGCCTGGATGAAAGCGCCGAAATCTCTGTAGCCGAGGCGTAGGTCTTCTTGGTTGTCCCGGTACGTCGCAGTAAGGAGTAGAGGATATTCAGTTCCGGTGAGGTTAGCGAGGACGAGTTGTCTGAAAACCATCGAAGCGCGGTTTGCGTTGTCTTTGCGCTTGCCTTCGAAAGCCTCGGATCGGTCGACAGTGCGAGCATCATCATTAGCACCAGGAATTCTAGCGTGGCGTGTATTCTTTCTGCGTGCACCTTCAAATATTGTGAGAGGTCGTTCATATGTGAATGTTTCTATTATGTTTCCGTAAGTAATAATTTTGTTGTAGCCCATTGTTTTTCTTCATTGTCTTAGGTTAGGTCTCTAGCAAGTCATCAAACATCCGCCGGCGGACCGTCCCGAGCTAAAGCTACGGGTGCGGTTCCGCCGGCCAGCTCCATGAATGATTCGTATAACCCAGCCAGGCTGTTAAGGTATGTAACAGCCGTTTCAGGCGAAATATCTCGACCGGATATTTTCCCGAAGTATTTTTGCGTTCGTATGATGAGTTCTTGGCTGTATGGCTGTTCCATACATACATTTACTCACGGCGCTTTGCCTCCTTTGGTCGTGGTAAAATATGGAATGGCTCAACATCTAGCTTTTATGTGTTGAACTTTCAGAAATCCATGATCACAGAAGAAGATAAGCTGATTAGACAGCCCCTATTTGCCAAGGGTTGTTTGACGTTCAAGAATTCTGGACACACCTTGATCCTCGATCGAGAGTATTACCGATGTTCTGAACAGGTTAAAGGAAATTGCCACCACCATGAAGAGAAAATGATCAGAGTTAAGGACATGGTAAGACGATTCGATAGTCTGATAACAAAGTTTGAGTTGCCGGAAGGCGAATCGGGTAGGATTTTCGATGAGTTATTGATGGTCATGGTTAAAGAATGGAGGAAGTCTAGCCAACGAGACATGTATCTAGAAGAAATCCTTGTATCCACCGGTAACCTGATTATCGATCAAATCAAAAAGAGAAATGAAGTGAGTAAGGCCGACTTCTTGGAATTCAAGAGAACATTTTACACTCTGCTAAAAAATCAATACGAAGAGATGCTTTTCAATTACCTGCTTGATCCTCTCTTCACACTGAACCCGTGGCCAAAGGAACAAGACGAGATGGCAGCGTTTCTAAGAAAATCTATGGGCATAACTGTACAAAGAATACGCCTATATTTCTCTTGGCATGTACGCAAGATATTTCTTTCAGATGACGGACAAATCGAAGGTATTGAATTTGAAAACTGGAGTTGGTATGTCATGCAATATCTCAAGCACCATATTCCGGCATATATGAACAACTTGAAAAAGGGATTCATTGTGAATACGAGACGATTCGACACCCTAGACTTCTTTGAAGTAGCTGATGAATTCAGTCAAAACGATTTCAGGGATGCCATGAGCTATAGCGCATTTGCAACAAATTATGCGAAAGAAAAGATACTGCACAAGATCTTCGACGGATTCGAGGATCTTAAACCAAAGGCAAAGATTGAATACCTGAAAAAGCTAGACGGTTTAACGAAGCAATCTTTTTACGCATATTTTGCTACGTTGAATAGGATATAACTGACAGTGGCGCCTCCCGCCCCAACAGCACTTTCAATCGCAGGAAAGTCATGCGCGGCCGCTTGGCGAGGGCGCCTTGTATGATAGGGACGGGCATATCCAACCTCAGCCCTAATTATGTATGTGGCGCGACCTTAACGCGCATACCCGTGCGGCTCCGCTTACCCGACAGTCTGTAACGCACAGACAGTCGGCCGCTTCGCTCGCACCGATATGCGCTAGTCGCGAAATGAGTCCGTGGTGACGGGCTGAGGTAGACATGCCCTAATCTACCAAGCGTCTCGCGCATCACTTTCCGAAAGTGCTGCAGAGGCGGGGGCGAACCCACCAACATCTTTCATTTTGTGTCAAAAAATGCTAGATTAGTTGCAATATATGAATGAGATAATATACATACTCACGAATGAATCCATGCCTGGTTATGTGAAGATTGGCAGGACTACTAATAATCTTGAACAGCGCGTTCGGGAATTAAGTGCTTCTACCAGCGTACCTCTGCCATTTACGGTCTTTTATGCATGCAAAGTTAAAGATACAAAGTTCGTCGAGCACCAGCTTCATGATGCTTTTGATAACAATCGTGTGAATCCTAGGCGAGAATTTTTTCAAATTGCCCCAGAACGAGTGGTTGCGGCTTTGAAATTGGCAGAGATTGAAAACATTACACCTAAGAAGGACTTAATTGAGTCAAAAGAGGATCGTGAGGCACATGAAGAAGCACTTGAGCGACGTGGAAAATTTAATTTCGAATTGGCCAATATTCCATTGGGCACGGAAATCTATTTCAGCCGGGACGAAAGTAAAAAGGCAAAGGTTGTAGATCTGCATTCATCAAAATCGATAGAATACAACGCAGAAATCACCAGTCTCTCAACATCTGCTCAAAAGATTCTTGGAGTTAATTATGGCGTGGCCGGCACCGATTATTGGATGTACGATGGTGAAACACTTGATGAGCGAAGGCGAAGGATTGAGAATGAGGAATAATCTTATGGCTACTAAATCATTAAATAGTAATTTGCATAAGGCTAGTAAGGCAAAAAACGATGAGTTTTATACTCAGCTTGTTGATGTTGAAAAAGAATTGAAGCACTATAAAGACCAGTTTCGAGGCAAAGTTGTTTATTGTAATTGCGATGATCCATTCGAAAGTAATTTTTTCAAATATTTCGCGGTAAATTTCAATGCTCTTGGATTAAAACGACTTGTGGCGACTAGCTATAAACCATCACCTATTGCTAATACACAACTCGGGCTTTTTGGGAATAATAAGGTGTTAAATACATCCAGAGGTCGTCCGAAGGTAACTGCAAACAGACTCATTATCAACGAAGTTAGTGATATGAATGGTGATGGTGCTTTTGATCTACATGATATGGCGGAGCAACTTAAAGCTAATAAACATAATGACTGGGCACCATTAGAAGGTGAGGGGGACTTCAGAAGTGAGGAAAGCGTAGAACTTCTTAAACAAGCAGATATTATAGTAACTAACCCACCATTTTCACTTTTCCGTGAATATGTTGCACAGCTTATGGAATATGATAAGAAATTTTTGATTATAGGCAATTTAAATGCAATTACTTATAAAGAAGTCTTCAAACTTATACAGGGAAACAAATTATGGCTTGGCTATAACAATGGTGCAAAGGTTTACCAAGTGCCAGACAGTTATGAACAGGATAATATTTTTGTCGGTACAGATGGTAAGAAGTACGCTCAAATGGGCAATACCGGTTGGTACACCAATCTTGATATAAGCAAACGCCATGAGGCACTAACGTTTTATAAAAAGTACGATCCAGAAGAATACTATAAATATGATAATTATAATGCCATTGAGGTGTCAAAAGTTTCTGATATTCCGATGGATTATAATCGTGTAATGGGTGTTCCTGTAACATTTCTTGATAAATATAATCCAGACCAATTTGAAATCTTAGGAATTACAGACAGAGATCCAAATCACAAGTACCGAGTGAAGATGTATACGAAAGAAGATTCATTAAAATATAATGACCTAAACCGGCGTGCCGCGATAAGGATTAATGATGAGCTCAAACCAGTTTATGCACGTCTCTTAATTAAATTAAAGAAATAATATGAAAATCGAACTACATAAAATTCCAGTGCGTAAGGTGGTAGCTGGTTTCAAGGATAGTGCCGAAGAAGGGGTGACAGCTTACGGTGACAAACTTGATATCCGTCCAAAGTATCAACGCGAATTCGTATACAAGGAAAAGCAGCGCAATGCTGTGATCGAGACGATCAAAAATGACTTTCCGTTGAATGTGATGTATTGGATGATCAGAGAAGATGGCGGTTACGAAGTGCTGGACGGCCAACAGCGTACCATCAGTATCGGACAATATGTTAATGGTGATTTTTCGTTGGACAATCGATTTTTTCATAATCTGACTAAAGAAGAGCAAGATACAATTTTGGATTATGAGCTGATGATCTATTTCTGTGAAGGTACAGATAAAGAGCGACTTGACTGGTTCACAGTGATCAATACTTATGGTGAAAAAGTAAACGAGCAGGAAATTCGTAATGCGGTCTATACCGGACCATGGCTTTCTGATGCCAAATCAAAATTTAGCAAATCAAATTGTGCGGCATACCTACTAGCGAACGATGGCGGCTCATTGATGGGCGGTTCACCGATTCGTCAAGAATACTTAGAGACTGCACTTTCCTGGATCAATGACAGTAAGATCGAAGATTACATGGCCAAGCATCAGCATGATAAAGATGCTGATAAGTTGTGGGCATATTTCCAAAATGTGATTGCGTGGGTACGAGAGACCTTTACGAATTATCGCCACGAAATGAAGAGTGTTCCGTGGGGTGAGCTTTATAATGAATTCAAGGATAAGAAACTGAACGCAAAGAAACTTGAAGCTGAAATCATTGATCTGATGCAGGATGAAGATGTCACAGTGAAGTCCGGCATTTACCAATATGTTTTAACTCGAAATGAGAGGTTTCTGAACATTCGTGCTTTTACTGACAAGCAAAAGAGGGAAGCATATGAAAAGCAGAAAGGTGTTTGTATAGCTAGAAATGCAGTTTGCGATAATGCACATTTTGAATATGAAGAAATGGAAGCGGATCACATAAAGCCGTGGCATGAAGGCGGAAAGACAATATCAGAGAATTGTCAGATGCTATGTAAGCAGGATAACAGGACTAAGTCCGGAAAATAAATTTATGAACGAAATTATATGCCCACATTGTAAGAAAGCATTCAAAGTCGACGAGGCTGGATTTGCTGACATTCTTAAGCAGGTTCGCGATCATCAGTTTGAAGAAGAACTGCATCAGCGCGAGGAAATGCTCAAAAAAGATAAAGATAGTGCAGTTAAACTTGCCGAGGCAAATATTACAAATATATTGCAAAAAGACCTTGCAAAGAAGGATGCTGAATTAGCTGAAATAAAATCTAAAATCAGTAATTTCGATATTGAGAAAAAACTTGCTGTTACTGAAGCGGTCAACAGGATTGAGAAGGAGCGTGATGAACTGGCTGGCGAGCTAAAAAGTAAGGACACCGAGAAACAGTTGCTTGAGACTACACTAAAGGACCGATATGCAACCGAACTCATAGCCAAAGACAACATAATCAAGATGAAAGATGAAGAAATTGCTCTCCGTAAGGATATGAAGCTTAAACTTTCTACAAAGATGCTTGGCGAAACTTTGGAGCAGCACTGCGAGACTGAATTCAATAAGCTTCGATCCACAGGGTTCAAGAATGCAGACTTTGAGAAGGATAATGACTCAAAAACTGGCAGTAAAGGCGACTATATCTATCGCGAAACTGATGAAGCTGGAAATGAAATAATATCGATCATGTTCGAAATGAAGAATGAAGGTGATGAAACTGCCAGCAAGAAAAAGAACGAAGACTTTCTAAATGAACTCGACAAAGATCGTACGGAGAAGAAGTGTGAGTACGCTGTCCTTGTTACGCTTCTGGAAGCTGAAAGTGAGCTATATAACACCGGTATCGTCGACGTCTCCCATAAATATCCAAAGATGTACGTTATTCGTCCGCAATTTTTCATCCCAATGATAACACTGCTACGTAACGCGGCTATGAACTCCCTTGAATATAAGGCTGAGCTTGCCTTGGTCAGGAACCAAAATGTCGACATCACCAATTTTGAGGAAAGTATGAACGAATTCAAAGAGGGTTTCGGTAGAAATGTTGAACTTTTCTCTCGTAAATTCAAAAATGCTATTGATGAAATTGACAAGACTATTGACCACCTTCAAAAAACTAAAGAGGCTCTTTTGTCGTCTGAAAATAATCTTCGTCTAGCCAACGACAAAGCAGAAGATTTGACTATCAAAAGGCTAACACGTGGCAATCCAACAATGAAAGCAAAATTTGCAGAATTAGAGTCGGGAAATATTGAATCACCCAAAAAGTCTAAATAAGAGGATAAAAAACAATGGATTATCAAATTTTAGAAACAATAAAACAAGCTGGGAGGAGTAGCCTTATACTCCGTATCATTTATACTGAAAAAGATGGTACCAGCGAAGGGTGGCGATATGTCGAGCCATATAGTTTTAGGGGCGAAGGAGAAAATGAGGCGTTATTTGCCTGGGATGTTTCTAAAGACGGTATTCGTCGTTTTACGCTTAGTCGTATCAATCAGGCCGAGTTAACGACTGACCAGTTTGTGCCGCGGTATCCAATTGAAATCATATGACCCCTCAAGACCAAGAAAATTTTAAATTTCAACTTTGCGGCAAGACGCTGGTCATTATTGATTGGGCAAATGTTTATGGCTGGTTCGAGACATTGGGATGGGGGATTGATCCTAAAAAGCTTTTTGATTATTTGTCGACGTACCCTGAGATTTACGATAAAAGACTATATCACGGGGTCGAGGTTGGAAATGCTCGATCTGAGAAATTTAAGGCAGACGTTGAGACGATTGGGTTCGCACACAACTCGAAAGAGGTAAAGTGGGTACCGGTGTCTCTGAATCGTTCGCATTTTAAGAAAATCATTAAGGAACTTTTTGATGTGCTCGATGGGATCAAAAAAACAAATTCGGAAATCGCCACGAAATTGTATGAACTGAAAGGTAAAATAGAAAAGCAGCTTGCTTTGTCCAGTGAGCAAGATTCTGTGTATAGTATGATCGAAGAACTCGATAGTGAACTCAAGAAATTGAATCTGAACATCGATAACTTACAGAAAAATTTATCAGAACCAGTCTTGCGACGAAAGTGTGACTTTGATGTGGAAATAGCCCGTGATGTTTTCAATATGTCTGCTACATTTGATCATCTTGTTCTTTTTAGCGGCGACGGTGATTATGTGGCACTCGTAGATGATTTAATAAGTAAAGGGAAGAAAGTTATTCTAGTATTTGCTCCAGAGCATAAGGGTCGAGAGTATATACCCCAGAAAGGATTGTTTATGTGTAGCGTAAATAACATTAAACAGCATATTTGCCCAGAAACGAATATCCCCACAGATTTCTCCGTGGGGCGTGATGGTTCTATGGTAACAGATGACAATGAAAATAGTCAAGTACCTGGACGATAAGTAAAACACATGTCATAAGGGACATTTTTGCTATATACACATGAAATCCGAATCAAAACAACAAATTTTAGAACACCGGAAAGAGATTGAGCAGGAACTTGTAGATATGCTCAAGGAAACAAAAAGTGATTTCTCTTTGCAACACGTCAAAGATGCTATTTTCAACGAAGAAGATAACGACGATATGATGAAAGTTGTGGCTATGTTTGATCGTGGAGGAGACGTTTCGGAATTAAGCAATATTCTCGAATTAGTGACTGACGTGTGGAATTACTTTCCACATGAGCGTCTAGGTGGGGTATCTCCCGTAGAGAAATCACTAGAATATGAAAAGAAGTATCCGAAGAATAAAAAGAGTGAGAAAGGTAAAGATAGTATGCCTCGCGTACGTGTGGGTGATAGAGAGATGTCTTGGGATGAACATCAGATAATGCTTGCGGAAATGGAAAAAGCTCAGCAACCGTTCAAAAAATGGATATCCGGAGTCCTAAAGGATTACAAGTTGTTCTTGAAGGAGGATGAATCATCCACGAAGGAGGCTAAAAAACACTATTTTATTGCCGAAACTTTCTTTGAGAGGGTTCTTTGGCTTGGTTGGCTAGATTTTGGAAGCATAAGAAAAGAATTCATTACCGATGAATTTCCCAAGTGGTGGCTGACACATGTCATCGCTTCGGGAATCAATGATGCCAAAGAAATCCAAAGCTCTGTACGGAAATTGGTCAATTTCATAGATTCGAAGTATGCACTGAAATAATTATTATGAATATATAATGAAAAAAGTTTTCGCAGAAATAGGATTCGGTAATGACTCTTTCTTCTCATCTGAATTTGAGGAGAGTGATAAGGAGTATAGGGTTCCAAAACTGATCATGCCGAGCAAGCTACGATCGTTATATTTCCGCTTCTGGATATTCAAAAAGGTGTTTATCCTATCGACGAATCATGGTTTTGAGATCAAGAATAAAGAAAAAAATAAACTAAAAATCCTGTTTGGCATAAGCGGTGAAAGTAAGACCTTGAAATTTACACCTGAATTGACCGCTAAGATACTTTCTGGTGAAAAAACTTCGACGTGGAGATTGTTTGATGATAAAAATCTACAAAAAGGTAATCGACTAATTTTTCTTAACAAAGGGAACGGTGAACAATTTGGGCAAGCGGTCATTACTTCATTACACACAAAAACACTCGGCACATTGACGGATACTGATTGGATTGGACATGAGAGATTTACGTCCGAGGAAGAGATGTATATGGCCTATCGTAAATATTATGGTGAGAAGGTTAATAAGGATTCTGAAGTTAAGATAATTTCATTCAGCTTCAAAAAGTGTGTATAAAATTGAATTATGATATAGTGCAAAATATGAAGCTATTTCTTACATCTGCTGGTTGGTGGAAAAATCCTGATATTGGCAAGGAGTTTATTAAGTTGGTGGGCAAGAAGCCATCAGAGACACGGATATTGCTTGTTATGACACCTGTAAAGTATTTAAAGCGTAATAAGTATGTTCTTCGGATGTTTAGGCAATTCAAGGGCGTAAATATCCCTGAAGAAAATGTTACTTTCTTTCAGTTTGAGAGAAAGATCACACGGGATGATATTAAAAATATTGATGTTATTTTTGTTTTTGGCGGAAACACTTTTGAGTATTTGGATGGCATACGAAGGACAGGACTCGATAAAGAAATAAAATCTTTTGTGAAAAATCGAGGCGTCTATATGGGATTAAGCGCCGGTAGCTATGTAGTATGTCCGACCATAGAGGCCGCTACATGGAAACATGCCGATAGGAACCAATTGGGATTGAAAGACTTGAGGGGTCTAAACCTAGTTCCATTTCTCATCTCAGCTCATTTTGATGAGGATGTCAGAAAGAATGTTGCGAAGTCAGCAATAAAATCTAAATATCCAACTATAGCCCTCACAGATAAGCAGGCTGTTCTGGTGAATAATGGAGAAGCATCAATTATCGGTGGAGGTGAGATAACGGTGTTTAATCTGAATAACAAGTTTAAGCTTTAGTCAGTAGTTATAACGGCTTAAATCCGTTCGGATAACATCCCATCCGGTCAGCAGTATGTCTTAGACTCTGATTAAATTGTATTAATGAAATGCGCCTTCAATCTTACCCATATCATGTGTATATAATGAAGTGCAGCGATGACACGCTCTATACAGGAATAACTAATGATCTTGAGCGAAGACTCCGTCAACATAACGGCGAAATGTGGGGCGGTGCAAGATATACCAGAAGCCGCAGACCCATCGAACTTGTTTACATAGAGAAATACCCAACAAAATCAGAAGCTGCAAAACGTGAATATGAAATCAAGCATACATTGGATCATCAGCAAAAGGTGGAATTGATTGAAAAAGCAGAAGTTGTAAATATTGACAATTTTTGTTAATATCCTCATACAAATGAAAAAGATAGCCATTCAGCTCAATAACTGGCATCATAGCCACCTTTCACACGAAGGGGGTTTTGGCATGTCTCATACTAATTAAGTAAGCACTTTATTTAGAGACAAAAACACCCTTCGTAATCGAGGGGTGTTTTTGTTTTATTCCAACTATTCATCTATCATGAAAAACCTAGAAAAAAAGCAATATATTCAGGATTTATCAAAGCTCATAGCAGTCAAGACGCTGACGTCAGATAGTGCTCAAAATAGAAAAGCACTTGATTTTATAGTATCAAAAATTAATAAAAGGGCAGTAATAAAGCGGATTAAAAACGACGGTGTAGAGATTCTTATAGCATCAAATACGGACACTCGCATTCCCGATGTCTGTTTCCTTGTACACGCCGACGTTGTGGCCGGCAGACCAGATCAGTTCTCGATGGTCATCAGAAAAGGGATTGCATATGGTCGCGGAGCGAGCGATATGAAATTTTCTATTCCGATGGGTTATGGCCTATTGAACGATATTATAGAAAATAGGTCAGATATTTCATTTGCCTTTGTTGTAACTACAGATGAAGAGACTGGTGGATTCAAAGGTGGGGCATATCTGGCCAATAAATATAGATTCAAACCCAAGATGCTCATTGTTCCAGACGGTGGAGATGATCTCGTTTTTATCAGCAAAGCCAAGGGAGTATGCGCATTGCGGATAGATTCGAAGGGTATTCCTGCGCACTCATCGAGAATATGGGATGGTAAAAATGCGCTTGAGCCCATAGTCGCGCTTTGTGACATCGTGCTCAAACGATACAAGCAAAACAATAGAAAAGAATCTTGGAAGACGACGGTCAATCTAGGCATACTTCAAGGCGGTATTTCTGCTAATCAAGTTTGTCCTCAGGCTTATGCGATCCTCGATTTCCGGTTCCCAGAGACTACAACCTTCAAAGCTATTTTCAATGAAGTATCGAAGCTTGCTCGCAAAATCGACCCTTCGCTCAAGATATCTACGCACTCGATCGGAAGTCCAACTGCGGTTGATATGAATGATCCCGTCGTAAAGATGTTCATTTCGAGTTTCGAGAGAAATATCGGACGAAGAATAAAGATCCAAGGCACTTATGGAGCATCTGACGCAAGACACTTTGCTGGCCTTGATTCCCCAGTACTCATGATAAAGCCTATTGGTGGAGATATACACGGCGACAATGAAAACATCAGCATCGATTCTTGTCTCGAGTTCTATTCAATCCTTCAGGACTTTCTGACAAAACTGGAACAGAAGAAGCTTCATCACCGATAACTGATTCAATACTATCCCAACTTTCGTTGGCGATAGTCTACTGCCTGCACTTGTGTGTTGGCAGTACCTGTCGTAGCTCCTTAACAAATAATGATACTTATGAAAGATACATCAATAGTTCGTGTCGATATGAATACTTGTCCGTTAGAAATGTTGCAGCAATGGGCCGAATGTTACTGTGAGATATGGAAAGAACCGCCCTGGAATGAGGATTATTGGCGACCTCACGAGGTTGTGAATGATTTCAAAGGTTTAATGCTCAAACCAGATGCCTCAGCTTTTCTTGCGATTCAGAATGGCTCGATTGCTGGGTTTACTCTCGGATATTCGGCTAACCGTGAAGAGCTTCAAGTCATCGCTGGAAACAGCATGATGGACCAGCTTTTCGAGAAGTACGCTAGGGTCTTCTATATCGGCGAGCTGGGCGTGGCTGCGCAATATCGTGGTCAGCGGATATCGCCAATACTTACAGCAGCACTCATACAGGCTGCTCAAAACTCGGGGATAAAAGGAATAGTCTTGCGCACTCACATGAAGGCTTATGCAGCTCGGTATGTCTACAAGAAATTGGCATTTGCCGAATTGGATGTTCATGATACTAAGTATCCAGAGCGCACCTATTGGTTATTGGATGTAGGCGATCAATAGCCGGCGGTAAACACATTGTGTAAACACAGGGAGGGTCTTCGGGCTCTCCCTTTTTTATCGAAGCATAAATCCTTAGTCGGATAGTCTTTACCTCAATAGATTTACGATGATGGCAATAAAAGCTATGACGAGAAGGATATGAATCAAACCGCCGCCGATACGGAAGCTGAAACCGAGAAGCCAGAGAACTATAAGTACTACGATTATTGTCCAAACCATGGTGTTGTTGATTAGCGTTTATAATGTTCGAAGTGCTACTTAGTCGGACTCGGCGATGTTACTGCTGGAAGAGTAACATTTATAGTTTCTATACTATTATTATTTAATAATTTTAAACTGCGTGCTATGCTTGCTACACGCTCATAAATATAGCCGTATAATCATAGCGATCATTACATGCGGAATATTTGGTAGCATGGTGAAATAATATCTCTTCTCAAACGGCTTCATTACATGAACAAAACACTAACTATTGTTTTATCAGTTATCGTCGTGGTAGTCGTCATCATCGTAGGAGGGCTCATATATAGCCAATCATCCATGTCAGTGAGTATTTCGCCAGTGAATAATCCGCCCTCGAGCAATTCGTCTGCGAATGACCCCAAAAATGCCATCTATATTATCGATGGGCAAAAGGTGACTCTGGTCAATGGAGTATCAGAGATTGCTGCTGCTCCTAGCTCGGCTACTAAGATCATTACCACATACTTTGGAAATGCGGTGACCGCTGACCTCAATGGAGATGGTAGATTGGACAGTGCATTTATTTTGACACAGAGCACCGGTGGTAGTGGCACATTCTATTACGTAGTGGCGGCTTTGAATATGCCAACAGGATATGTTGGATCACAGGGACTCCTCCTTGGTGATCGCATAGCTCCACAAACAACCGAGATGTCGCAGGATAAAACAACTCCCAATGTCATCATCGTCAATTATGCTGTTCGTGGCCCTGGAGAGAGCTTTGCTGTTTCGCCGTCGATAGGGAAAAGCCTCTGGTTATTGCTCGATCCAAAGACTATGCAATTCGGCGAAGTCGCACAAAATTTCGAGGGCGAAGCTGATTCGGCCAAGATGACGCTCGATATGAAGACATGGAATTGGGTAGATACGACATATAACAATGGTTCGACCACAGTTCCTCGTATTCAAAACAAATTCGCTTTGACCTTCAAAAAGCCGAACATTTTCTCGGCTTCAACAGATTGCAATGGTGTCGGTGGTGAATATTCGACTAATGGAAACATGATCACATTCACGAAAATGATGTCTACGCTCATGTACTGCGAGGGTTCACAAGAGTCTGAATTCTCCAAAGCTCTAGGTGAGGCAGAGAGCTATCATTTTACTTCCAAAGGCGAGCTTATTTTTGATTTAAAATTCGACAGTGGGACTATGGTATTTAAATAGTATCCATTATGATAATTATTGCATTCGAGTTTTCAATGTTAAAATATCTACATGAAACTCAAACCTGCGTATAAGTTGCTCATTGCTATAGTCATCCCGGAACTTGCGGGTGGTCTGGGGTCTGTCGTTACAATTCCGGCAATTTCAAATTGGTACGTTTTGCTCACAAAGCCGACTCTCAATCCGCCGAGTTGGATATTTGGTCCAGTTTGGACAACACTCTATCTCCTCATGGGTGTTGCCGCCTTTTTGATTTGGAACAAAGGAATTGATCAGAAGGGTGTTCGGAAAGCGCTCGATGTATTCCTTCTTCAGTTGTGGGATAATACCCATTTTGCGTGGCATGAAATCAGACTTCTGTAGCTTGGTTAAGCTGTAGAAGTGTGATTTGATAGACTGATGTCTACAAAAAAAGAAAATATTGCCCCGAATGTGGGCTTCAGACCGTCGTTAAAAGAG
>CAIQIZ010000031.1 GCA_903872035.1 uncultured bacterium
CTCTTTTAACGACGGTCTGAAGCCCACATTCGGGGCAATATTTTCTTTTTTTGTAGACATCAGTCTATCAAATCACACTTCTACAGCTTAACCAAGCTACAGAAGTCTGATTTCATGCCACGCAAAATGGGTATTATCCCAACTTTTTGTTCCTTCCATTACGGCGAATGCCAAAGCAGTAGGAATCTCAACAACTTGTCCATTGGCTATTCGAGCGTTCATAACACCCGTAACTTTCAAACCCAATTCTTTCGCTATTTCAGGCGTTACTTGTAAATCTCCAGTAAAGCCCGTGTCCAAAATGACAAAAGGGGCCTGTACGGATTGACCCCAAGCCACAAGCACCGGAATCAATGGCATATTTTCTGTAAAAACGCCTTTGACCATATTATTTGTGTTCGAGAAATGACTTCGCCATTGTTTCGGCAACATCAAAACCGATCTTAATTACATAGAAGACTTTGTCAGGATGGTTTTGTTTGGCGAACACCACAGCTTCCGCACTCGTGTTTCCCAGATAAACTTTTTCAGAATCGACATCAATAGCCAAAAATTTACCCTTCTCCTTTGGATCATAATCCGCTTTGATTTGCTCATATATCTTTGTACCCTTGTCTGCGATTCGCTGAATGTCAGCCTTCTTTATGAGGTCTTCGTTGTTTTGATTGTTAATCATGGTATTAAAAAGATTATATTGTTAAGTTAACAACATTATAGCGGCCAGCGAGAATTTGTAAATACTTGCATTTACGAAATTCGAGCGAAGACGATATATAAGCGAAGCGAATATATCCTTAATTACAATGCCTACAAGCTAATTCGTGCTCCTGCTGAAATACTCCAGCAACGCCTTCACTCCAGCTAGATTCCTGTCCCATTCAATATCATTATGAGTGCTTAGCTCGACTGTGATAGCCGGCATATTCATTGAAGCCATCCAATCATCAGCAGCGCCAGTGGTCGTATAGGCGTCAAAGACTTTGACCGCCGGATATTTGGAGGCGCCGGCGTAAGCATTCATGATTTCGAGCGTGTCTGGGAGAATGCCTTTCAAACACTGCGAGGCGTAGACAGCATTGGATTGGCTATGCCAAAAGACTGCCGCGCTCGGTTGGAAGCTCTCTACGTAGTCGCGGATAACTTGCGCTTCAGGTTCGGAAAAGACCTTCTTGCCGGCACTGACCGTCTTCGACTGCCAGGTGCTTTTCGGTTGCCACTTGCAGTCAAAGTTCCTGTTGAGGTCGACCTTGTCGGCATTGAACCGTGCTGCTTCGAGGACCTTGGTGTCAGTGGAGACGTCCGCCTTAGTGAATCGCCCTTCTTTGCCTGTCACAGCAAATACTGCGTCAGGATTGGCCGATGGAACGACTGTGATGGTCATATTGCTGGCGATCGTAGCTGGATTGGCATCCAAATAGTCCATGAATGTATAGGCCAGAAGTACGCTATTCCATTCATAGCCACCATGAATACCACCGACGAACAATAGATGAGTCGGCCCATTACCATAAGTATAAGCATCGATATTCCGGCCTTTAACAGACTGACCGATGACGCTATGCACCTCTGCTGGAACTTGTGCTACAGGTGTTGGAGAAGCTACCGGCACTGTCGTAGCTGGTCGAAGCGAGACGAAAATGCCAATTCCAATGACTACAGCGACGACTATAACAACCGCGACGATCCGTTTCGTGTAGTTAGGCTGCATTATTATTTTGAATTATTTGGCGAAGGAGTTGAGAACCGCTTTGATTCCGGCTAGGTTTTTCGTCCATTCGGTATCAGTATGATTGGTGAGAAGAATGCTGATAGTTGGAACATTGATCTTGGCTAACCAGTTTGTCATATCGCCAGTCGTAGCATAGAAATCAAAGCTTTGATTGGCAGAATATCCGGAAGCACCAGCAAAGGCGTCAACCAGCGAATTTGTTTCTGTCGAGACACCATTGTGACAATTTGAGGCGAATACTCCACCAGCGGCGCTGTACCAAACGACGACCGCAGCCGGATTATTTGATGTCACATAATTCTTGACTGCCAAGCTTTCTGGCTCGGAGAAGGCAGATGTCCCACCGCTCACTTTCTTGCTCTGCCAAACTCCCGTTGCCTGCCAATCACAATCGAAGTTCCTATTGAGATCGACATTGTTGCCATTGAATCGGCCAGCTACGACAGTTGATTGTGAAGTTGAGACGTCAGCAGCCGTAAAGTTTCCAGTGGTTGTACCGACGACCTTATTCAAACCATCCGGATTCAAGACTGGAATGACTGTGACTTTGACATTGGCCGGAATGACACCAGGATTGGTCTGTAAATAGTTCATGAGCTCTCTAGCCACTAGAACCGTATTCCACTCATAGCCACCATGGATGCCGCCAATGAAAAGGACTTCCTTGGCGCTCGAATTCGTCGAACCATAGTGATATGCGTTGACTGGAAAACCTCCTACCGATGTACCTATAGTCGAAACAGCTCCGTTGGTAAGCGTGCTACTTGGTGTAACAGATGGTGTTGGGCTAGGAGTTTCCATACTGACGGTCGGGCTCGGCGTGGCCGACGGCGTTTGTGGGAGGCTCTTGCTTATAAAATAGATAGCGATGATCGCCAATACGACGACGATGACTATCAAAGTGATGTTTGTTTTTTTCATGATGTTTGCATTTTACCATATTTCAGGGAAATACCAAAGCTCCAAATAATTTGAATGTCTCACTATCAATTCTCCGTTCCATCCCCCGTTATCGGTATTTTTGTGCCCAAATATTTTGGCTTTCTTTGGATAATGAGGTCGACAATTGCTTTCTCGTCAGCCAAGAATTCACGCACATAATTGACGACAAGTATGTGACCGATATCGGCATTCACGCCATACGCTTCCATTCCCAGTCGGCGAGCGATGAACACCGCCCTCGGCAAATGAAAAGACTGGCTGGTCACAGTCATCGAGGCAACTCCGAATATATCATGCGCCCTGTACATGCTGCTGTATGTGTCGAAACCGGCGTGATCAAGGAATATATCTTCATCTGGTATGCCTTTGCTCAAGAGATATTTCCTGACAGGATCGACTTCATTGTGGCTGACCGTGCTATTGTCGCCGGAGACCAGGATCTTCGAGACTTTTTTCTCCTCATATAACTTGATAGCCAAATCCACTCGATCCCGAAATACTGGCGAGAGTGTCCCGTCATTCAAGATGGCCGCCCCGGGAATTAGCGCTGTCTCTGTGATTGGAACATTCTTGGTAGTACTATAAATATAAGAAACAGTCGCAATGTGTATGACCATATTTACGACTACGACGAAGACTAACAAAATACCCACGATAAGAAGTATATAAAATCGGACGCGTTTAATCTGACGTTTCATCTGATAAGTATACTATGAGATCGATATATGACTGGCTTGACACATTGATACTATCCGTGTTAATCTATATGCAGATTAGCGAGTCGTGCAAGCTAGTCGACAGACAAGAGTCATGTCTCTCGGGGCTGGAATCCCGTAGAGATGGATCGGAAGATCCCTTACCTCTGTTAACGCACTGTTCGTTGAAATACTAGTTATGAAATCAAATACGGTTAAACATCCGATAGTTGCCCCTATGAACGAGGCTTTCGACTTCATCCAGAGCGGCAACCTGCCAGAGTACGTGTACAACTTATGGGAAAGGGAGAACGGCATCGACCCGCGGCTGGCGGCGAAACTGCTCGGTCTGAGAGGACTCATCGAGAAGATTCTATTTCTGATCTGCTTATCCTCGATCGCCATCTTCATCAATCGCGTGGTTGGGAAAAAAGAAATTCTTCCCGGAATCCATTCGTGGGTCTTCTTCACAATTCCCATATTCTGCATAGCTTGCTTTGCCTGCATCTGTTTCTATTGGGACAAGCTCCATACGAAATACGTCGATAGGTTCAGAAGCACCATTGTCTCACTTCTAATAGTGCACCCGAAAGCCATGAAAGAATTCCCCACCGACGAGACCGCTTTGTCGGCCATGTATTTACTTCTCATTGTCGACCTGGCTCGCCTTGTACTTCAGTTCGAGAAGGAGAAGTCATCACTTGCCAAGTCTATTGCCAGAGATCATCTTGTGTTCCTACATCAAGGTGCCTGCGGCTTTGGATTTGTAGACGATGAAATCAGAACAGACGGTCTTGGACCATGGTTCTTCCATGCAACAGTGCAAGAAGAAGTCGTGCTTCTCGACGTCGACGACTGGAAAATGCGTTACGTAAATCCGAAAGCGGCGACCAAACCTTGTAGCGAATAGACCCCTTTAGACACAGACCCCGCGCAGTAGCATGCGCGGGGTTTAAAATTTAATACGATAGGATCCTAACTTCTACCTCGTCGGCCCCTTGGCCAAAGAAGACTTGATCGCTTTGATCAGGCTTGGTGAAGAAAAATAGGAATTCAATTGATTCGTCCAATTAGACTTTGATATGTCCACATTCGGCGTCACGCCGCGGCCTTCTATTGGTTGTCCATCATCGCGCACGGTTATGCTGTTCACGAGCTTCAAATAATATTTAACTGCCGGATCGATGGAAGTTTGAAGCAGGTATTCATTCTCGACCGTTCCCCACCCTCTGGTAGTCACGCCGACGCTGTGAGCGATATTGAAATGCATGAGCGTTTGCGTCAAAACTTCAGCTGTCGATTGGGTCATTCCATCTGTGAGAATGGCGATCTCGTGATATCTTTTTAATTCATCGAATTTTCCGAAGATCGTCCGCTGTGGCTGAAGATCACCCTGATGGAAAAGGTCGAAGGCGTATTGATTGTTGCCGAGAAAAAGACCGGCCATACCTCTTCCTACATCGACGCTGCCGCCGATATTGCCACGGAGATCGATGATGAGCGAGTCGAGACCTGGTGTAGTCGAAGCTTGATCGATATCCCAAGCGAATTCCTGAGCAACTGAATTCGACATTTTGGACAAAGAAACATACAAAGTATTACCTATGACATGATTGGAGGCTGCCGGCTCGCTTCCTGTGTTCGTATAGAGAGCCCGAGTATTTGTATTAGAAAGGACCTTGTAGGCATGAGCGACCTCGACAGCCTTTTGCTTGTCGGCTGATGAAGTGGCATTGGCCAATTTGGCGGCTTGTTTTTCATAAGCTACCTTGATCTCCTTGTCGCTGGAACTAGCGGTCACGCCCAGGTCAGAATATAGATTGACTGAAGGATTGACGTTGGCCACCGCTTGATACAGCGCCACTTGTTGCTTGTCCGAATCAAGGCTGTCGCGACCGACCGGTAGCAGATTGTACGTCACCACTTGAACCGTATCCAATACCAATTTGTTGTCCTTATTCAGAACGGGATTTGCTTGAATGGCAGAAGAAATCATCTTGGCTACGCCACTCCTATCGTTTGTGGCGAGCTCCGGATTCGTGTTCGAAGCTTTGGCTAGCGCCAACTGGAATATTTTGGGCAGATTATATGTCGAAGATGCCATCCAATATTTGTCGAGGATGGTATCGTACGCCTCCATGGCAAAACGAACCGAGATGTCATTCTTCTCTTCAGATGTCTTTAACTCAACATTTGTGACTTGATTTACAGCCTGACCAGAATGGCCAATGAACAAAAAACTGATACCGATCACGATCAATACCGCCGCTGTGCTCAAGAGAATCGGTATGCTGTATTTATTGATGACATTGTTCATGCGATATTTCCATAATTATAGCATATGACAATGGGAAAGATTGAGGCAGTTTTCATGCTAAAATGATCGTATTATATTCCAAATCTTTCAGCTCCAATGCGAACGAAAATCATCGCCTTCATACTTGCTCTCGCAATCATTGTTGTGGTATTGCTGATAAGTCGGATAATTATGCCCATGAATCGCAACGCATCAAAATCAACCGGTATTACGAAAAGCGTCCTCTTCATCGGCAACAGCTTCACTTCTGTGAATGACTTGCCAAAGACCGTATCCGAAATCGCCCACTCATTGGGTGATACTGTTAAAACAGATATGTACGCACCAGGCGGATATACGCTTAGACAAGATTCGACAGACACAGTGGCCTTGAGCAAGATCAAATCAAAGGCTTGGGATTTCGTAGTGCTTCAAGAGCAGAGCGAACTCCCAGCCGTCCAAGATTCCCGCGTAAGCAACGAGGTCATCCCATACGCATTGAAATTGTCTGACAATGTTCGTGAAGCATCCCCAACTGCTTCTGTAGTCTTTTTTCAAACCTGGGGCTACAAGGATGGTGATCCCGAGTATTGTAAAGCGACTCCGACATTATGCGATTACAAGAGCATGCAAGATCAATTATCTAGATCTTACGGCCGGATGGCACAACAATCCGGCGGCCTGCCGTCTCCTGTCGGCGAAGCTTGGAGATTGACTCGAGCGACTCATCCCGAGATCGAGCTCTACCAGAGCGATGGAAAGCATCCGTCGGTCGAAGGCACCTATCTCGCAGCGGCTGTCTTCTATATGACCCTGTTTCAAAAAGATGTAACCGGCGCTTCTAGTTTGAATATTGATCCTGGACACGCGAAGATCTTGCGCCAGATCGCCAAACAGATCGTATCTGGACAATAACAATCCCCTGTTTGACAACGCTGCCTGATGGGACTAGTCTGACATAAACAAACTTGATCTTTGTCAGATCAAAACCTAAACCAAAGAAAGGGGGTAAACATGGACAGGATACCGACCGAAGACTACTTTGTAGTCAACATCAGCGGTCAAAGCGGGAACATCCCACAAGAGCACGACATCCTCGCCGACAGGATCATTGAAGGATGGCGATTCAGCCGAGCTAACGTAGCAGTTCCACACCACAAACAAGCTGTGCCCGATAGTGGATTCCTGCATAAACACAAGTTCGAGACCTGGCGAGAGACAGACGGTCTTTATGGCAAAGTTCTGCTCGAGATCGACAATCGCGAGATCAAGCTCGACAGCGGACCGATCCGAAACTCGAAGCCGATGGCCAAAGGTTCGGAACACATGATCTTCACCATTGAAGGCGAGCGCCTAGAGGCAATAACCATGGAATGCAAGCCTATTCCCGATCCGAGCAAGCTGCCGGGTGAACAGTCCCAACCTTCAAGTCGCGATCCCAACGCGTGGTACTTTCGACCTCCAGAAGAATCGCTGGCTGATTATTTACTGGCTAATGACAAGAAGACCGCGAAGAAACCAGCGACGCCAACAAATCGACCAACAAAAAAAACTGATCCAACGGAAAAACAAACACAGCAACCAACAGAAAAGAAAGGAAATGAACAGCAAATGAATACCCAACCGACCGGAATGGTAGCTAGCCAACGGCAGCAATTGATAATCAGCACGGTCATTGCAGAGGCATTGGCCCGATTCCCCGATTGCAGTTTGGAATGCCTAGACAATTCGTCCAACAGGGACCGTGAGGTGACCAAGGTCAGGCAGATCGTCGCCCATATTTTGAAACATTGGTACACGATTCCCGGCACGCTCATCCAGCGTCGCCTGGCACCAGAGGCCAAAAACAGTGGCGCCATCTATAACGCGGCAGCAAGAGGCCAAGAATTACAGCAGGATCCCACCATATCTAACAAGATCAATGAGATCCGCGCTGCTGTCGATGCCAAGATCGGCCCCGATACGGCGGATTCCGGAAGTGGCGGCGGCGGTTCAGAGGATATAGTCCCCAAGCCGACAAGCGAAGCGAACGGCTCCAAACGGAGACCGCGGACTCCGCAACTTCCGAAGACGCGGCACCTGCAACATACGAAGAAAACCGGCAACGGCGCTTCTCACTCGCTTCCGTCGACGGCCTTGGCTTCTGATTACGCAACATCCATCAAGCACGCGGTCATATTCGCCTTGTGGCTACAAGAACATGAGCCGCGGAGCATTGCCAGCGCCTTCGACATCCCTGTACGCGATGTTAATCTCATCGTCGTCCACATGAGCGGCGAGCTCGGCAAAGAAGCCGACGAGGTAGCGTGCGCGATTCAGAGCGTTGTCCATAACGTCTAGGAGACGCTCCTTTGGAATGAGTTTTACCAAGCTTCGCTCCACACAAGTGTGCCGCGAAGCTTTTTTATATAACAAAAATCCCGGCAAGCAATACTGCTAACCGGGTTTAAAACTAACTAATTATCTCCAGACTAATCTCCAGACGATTCGACTTTTTTGCTCTGCTCGATATATCGCCTCCAGAGCTCGCCGAACTGCGGACATGATGAGAGCAACTCTCCCAAAGATCCGCTACCAATGATCTTTCCTTTTTCGAACAGGTAGATCCGGTCGAAGAGCGGAAGGAGATGCAGACGGTGGATCGAGGAGATCACCGTCTTCCCGCGGAATGCTTCGAAGATATTCCGATAGATGGCCATCTCCGTGGCAAAATCTATGCTAGATGTCGGTTCATCTAAGAGCACGATCGACTTGTCGTTGCATGCCAACAATCCTCGAGTTAGAGCCAGACGTTGTCGTTGCCCGAGAGAGAGATTGACCCCCTTCTCATTGATGGCCGACTCTAGCTTCTTCGGCAATGAATCAGCAACATCAGTGAAACAAGCCATGTCAGTGAACCGTCGAACCGTTTCTGGTTCATATTCGGCACCGAGCGTGATGTTCTCGCGGATAGTGGTAGCAAAGATCTCCGGGTCCTGTGGCACTAGAGCTATAGCTCTGCATATGCCATCAAAACCTGAATCTACCGCCCGACCATCGACCGTGAGCTCGATCTCTCTCGGATCATGAAGGCTGCGGATGATCTTGAGGAACGTCGTCTTGCCGCTGCCGGAAACTCCGACTAGAGCGATCCGTTCCCCATGACCGATCTCGAATGAGACATCATCCAGGTGCAACCTACGGTTCTCCGCATCTTGGTACGAGAAGTTGAGACCTTTAACTTGTATCGATTTCCAATCTTCCGGCAAAACATGATCGGTGAAGTTCGCCGGCTTGAAGTCAGCCGACAATTCCTCCGCATTATTCACTTTGGAATTGCGCTGGAGGATGTCTCCGTACATGCCACAGAACCGGAAGAATAGCTCGCTTATCTTATCCAGATAATTGAAGAGCAGATAGACGTTGCCTATGAGAACCCCTTTTGCAGAATCCATATGCTGGAAGAAGTACACAGACAAGACAACCACTGTCATGACTGAACAGCAAAAGCTCGTCAAGAACCACTTCAGCTCGTTACGGATGCTATTTTTGATATAGAGCTCATAAGGTTGGTCGATTTTTTTGCTTATCGCCTCGAATACGAGCCGCTCGACGCGCAGGATCACCACAGTCGTGATGTTCGATATGGCATCGTATACGCTCTCGGAGATCTTGTTCTCCGCCCGATTGAGCTCTTTGTAGTCACGGATGATCGCTCGGTCGAATCGCATAGTTACCCAGACGGTTATCCCGATCATCACAAAGACGATGAGAGCTGCCGGCGGGCTGAAATATGTGAGCATCGCATAGCTCACCAAGAGCTGGACGAATGACGAGATGATTTCGAAAGAACTCTCGGAAAACGCATACAGCGCCGTAGTGCCCTTCTCTATCTTGTCTATCGTGTCGCCAGAATGATGGTCTGAGTGCCAATCCAACGGCAGCGTCATCACGCCGCGAAGCAGATGTTTCCTATAACAACCTCTGGCTGTCTTGAAAGCATTAGATCGTTCGATGATTCTGGCCGGGCCGTGGAAAGCCCAGAAGAACAGGTTAATCGCCAAAGTCGTTAGCAGCAATCCGCACAAGAATGCGATGTTGATGTGGGTGATACCCTCCTTCTGGATGACATCCATCTCATTTGCCAATACCAATGGATGAACGACCAGGACGATCGCATTTCCGAAGATGAACATCGACCAGTATATGATTATATTCCGATGGTTTCCCACCGAATATTGCCACGTCTTACCGAATAGGTTGAGCAGCGGATTCCGCTTTTCACTCGGAGTCTGATTTGCATTTTTCATGCATTTCCTTTCTTTGTGTTATGTGGATTTCAACGAGCTATTTAAACTAACTAAAAGAGCTAAAAGAACATAAAACATCGTGCGCTCGGCACGATGTTTCAAATATTCGATAACTTTAGGAGTGGATCAAATACTTACGACATCATGCGAGCTTCGCATATGCATAGCGCCAAAAGCGACGTCGATTCGCGACGTGTTGGCCTTATTAAGCTGTAGCATGAAATTGATCATGATGTTAGTACATTAACATGGAATTGGTTGCGGGGCAAGGGCTTATTATGTGACTACATACCTCCAAAAAATAAAAAATATAACGAGTATAGTACGACCATAAAGGTCAATATTGCTACCCCGATGCCTACAAGACTGCCACTCAGCCAAGATTCACTCATTTTATTGCTTTTATGGCCATAGTAGATTGCAAAAATAATTATAAAAACTGCTATGAACGGGCGGGCTAAGAATCTCGTCAAAGACCCCGAGAAGATCTGTTGAAAGGCGGGGATAAAGTTCAAGGTATAAAACGCAGCAAATAATACATAGAATGACACCGAGTAGATCGAATTTCTGTACTGATTGAAATGTTCTTGGGTCATATTATGTGGATATGAAAATAAGCGACCTTCCGTATTGGTCATAATATTAACATAATTGAAATACATTCCAATGCCTAATTCAGTGCAAAGATAGAATAGTTCAAATACGCGGCAAAGCTCACCCAGAGAATGTATGGCAGAAGCAAGCACATAGCCGGTTTGGATATTCTATAAAATAGTTTCATTGTCCAAATGATCGAAAGCCACATAGTTGCGATATCGATAAGAGCCGAGAACGGACTATGCAGACCGAAGAAGATGATTGACCAGAGAACATTCAAAGACAACTGAGGGATAATACCCATTTTGCGTGGCATTTTTTGACTACTTTTCTTGACGTTTTGGAGCAATCGTGGACTCGAGGAATATTGCATTTAAGACTTTCTGCTTGAACGATTTGCAGAGTCCGCGATGAATGCGGATGATGTC